>JBJSXB010000305.1:0-14597 GCA_046086245.1 Planctomycetaceae bacterium
GCAAGCATCGAAGCGGTCGAGACTCCATGGCCGGAGTTATCGAGGGAAGGGAATCGCGACGTCTGAGGGAAGGGATTGTCATGGATCAGCGGTCAGAGACCTCCGGGTTGGCGGTGCGGGACGAAGGCGGCGCCGTCCTCCAGGTAGCGGAACGGCTCCACGCGATGTCCCCGGAGTGGGTGGTGTTCTTTCGGGAGGTCCTGGGAGTCGATGGCATCGTGCGCCGTACGTTTCGCGAGCCGGAGGCGCTGGCCCGTTTCGAATGCTCCCCCCAGCACGGCCGCATCAAGGAACTGCTCGACGACCTCCGCGCCCGGCAGCGCGACCGGCCGGCCGAACGGGAAGCGCAGCGGGTCGTCACCGTGCGGATGCCGCGCTCGCTCCACGAGACGCTGAAGGCGGAAGCGGATCGTCACCGCGTGAGCATCAACACGCTGTGCATCTCCAAGTTGCTCAAACTGCTCGACGACGACGGTCGCCGCGACCTGGCGGTCGGCGCCGAACGCGCGGGATGATCGAACGGGCGGTACGGGTCGGAGGAGGACTGTAAGCCGGGTTCTGTCCCGACGGGCGAACCCGTCGGCGACGGCCATTTCTCTCCGCCGCCGGTTGCCCGGCGGCTCCAGCGACCGACCCGGGGGTGGTCACGTCACGGGCAGCGACGTGCCGGCCTTGCGGCCGAACTTCCCCCTGCTTGGTCTTGCTCCCGGTGGGGTTTGCCGAGCCGGACCGGTCACCCGATCCGCTGGTGAGCTCTTACCTCACCGTTTCACCCTTACCGACGGACGAATCCGCCGGCGGTTTGCTTTCTGTGGCACTGTCCCTGACCTCGCGGCCGGTGGGCGTTACCCACCACCGTGCCCTCGGAGCCCGGACTTTCCTCCGACCGACGCGGACGGCGGGGCTCGCGCCCGCACCGCACGCCCGACCGGCGACCGTCCGTCCGCCTCCGGCCCGTGCCACCCGTTCGTCAGCTACGATAGCATGCGGGTTCGATGTGAGACGGGGTGCATTCCTTGCCTTCGGCGTCATCGACCGCAACACTCTCCGGGTGGGAGCACGACGACGCCCGGTGGGGGCACGACGACGCCGTCGGGACGGTGCCGGCCGGCGGGTCGAGGGGTCGTTCGCAGCCGAGGGGTTCGATGTACGGCGAACTGCAACCACGTGGGGGAGGCGATCCGATCCCCCTGCTGAAGACGTTTCTCGTCGTCGGACGACGGGAGAGCAGCGACATCGTCCTGCGGTTTCCCAACGTCTCGGGATCGCACTGCGAATTGTCGCTCATCGACGGCTACTGGTACGTCAAGGACCTCGCCAGCAGCAACGGCACCAAGGTCAACGGCGTGCGCATCGCCGAACACCGACTCGACCCAGGCGACAGCGTGTCGATCGCCCGCCACGAATACGAGATCTTCTACGAGCCGGTGCAACTGGGAGCGAAGGGGGCCCCCAGCGATGCCGCCGCGACGCACGATCCGCTGGCTCGCAGTCTGCTCGAAGCCGCCGGGTTGGAGCGGCGACGCACCGGCGACGACGGCCGCCGCCGCTGATCCGCCTGCCTGGCCATGCGTCCTGCGGAACGGCGCCGTCGCGGCGAGACGGCGCGACCGGTGCTCGACGCCCGTGGGATCGACGAGGTGGCGGGGGTAGACTGCCGGCGATGGCGAAGCCGAGAAAGCAACGGGTCGAACTGCGGAAAAACCGCGGCGTGCGCCGCCGCGGTGGCGACCTGACGCGGGCCCTCGGCGGCGATCCGGACGTCGTCGCCGATGCCGCGGCCAGCGAACGCCTCTCGGGCAAGGGCGAGTTGACCCGCAAGCGCACGGTGACGGATCGCTCCGCCGACGGGTCGGCGGCCGGGTGGGCCACGGCCGGCTCGTGGCGCGGACGCGTGCTGCAGGTCCACGGCCTCGAGAGCCGCGTCGAGGCGGCCGATGGTCGCATCGTCCGCTGCACGACCAGCCGGGTCCTCCGCACCCTCTCCAGCGACGAACGGCATCCCGTCGTCGCCGGCGACGCCGTCCTCGTTCGGTCCGGCGGGGCCGGCGGGGCCGATCTCATCCAGGCCGTCGAACCGCGCACCGCCGTGCTCTGCCGCTCGAGCCGCGGGCGGCGGCACGTGATCGTCGCCAACGTGTCGCGCGTGCTCATCGTCGCCAGCGCCGCAGAACCGGCCCTCAAGGCCGGGCTCGTCGATCGCCTCCTGCTGGCGGCCGAGTCGAATGGCATCCGCCCGCTGGTGTGCATCAACAAGATCGACCTGGTCGATCGCTCGACGCTCGTCCCCCTCGCCGGCGTCTACGCACGGATGGGCTACCAGGTCGTGCTCGCTTCGACGCGTGACGGTACCGGGATCGACTCGCTGCGGCGTGCCGTCGCCGGAGGCATCACCGCCGTGGTCGGGCAGAGCGGTGTCGGGAAGTCGTCGCTGCTCAACGCCATCGAACCCGGGCTCGCACTGGCCGTCGCGCCGGTGAGCAAGGACAACGACAAGGGGCGCCATACCACCACCACGGCGCGGCTGGTGCCTCTGGCGGCGGGCGGCGCGGTCGTCGACACCCCGGGGGTGCGACAGTTCCAACTCTGGCGGGTCGTGCCCGCCGAGGTGGCCGCGGGCTTCCGCGATCTCCGTCCGTTCGCGAACCACTGCCGCTATCCCGACTGCACCCACAGCCACGAGTCCGGCTGCGCCGTGAAGGATGCCGTCGCCGACGGACTCCTCGACACGCGGCGCTGGGAGAGCTGCTGCCACCTCGCCAGCGGGTCCGACGACGAGGAGGCCGCGTGAGCGCCAGCGGACCACGGAGAGGCGTGCAGGCCGAACGGGCGGTCGTCGTCGGTGTGTTCCTCGAACCCCCCGCCGATCCGGACCACCCGCTCGACGAGATCGCCGGCCTGGCCGAAACCGCCGGAGCCACGGTCGTCGGCGACTTGACGCAGCGGCGTGACTCTCCCGATCAGACGACCTATCTCGGCAAGGGCAAGGTCGCGGAACTGGCCGCGCTCGCCGCACAGCGCGACGCCGACGTGGTGATCTTCGACAACGATCTGTCACCGGCGCAGACGCGGAATCTCGAAAAGGCACTCTCCGTCAAGGTGCTCGATCGTTCGGAGGTGATCCTCGACATTTTCGCCGCCCGCGCGCGGACCTACGAGGCGCGGCTGGCGGTAGAGTTGGCCCAGCTCGAATACTCGCTGCCCCGGCTGAAACGGCTCTGGACCCATCTCTCCCGACTGAAGATGGGAATCGGCATGCGCGGACCGGGTGAGAAGCAACTCGAGGTCGATCGCCGGCTCGTGGAGAAGCGGATCCACGAATTGCGCGGGGAATTGGCCGGCATCCACGGCCGCCGCGAACGGCAGGTGGCGGCGCGGCAGGATCACCTCACCGTCTCACTCGTCGGCTACACCAACGCCGGCAAGAGCACGTTGCTCAACGCGCTGACCGGTTCGACCGAACTGGCTGAAGACAAATTGTTCGCCACACTCGACACCCGCACGCGCCGCTGGCGGCTGCCCGGATGGGGACCGGTGCTCCTCAGCGACACCGTCGGCTTCATCCGCGACCTCCCCCACCGCCTGATCGCCAGCTTCAAGGCGACCCTCGAGGAGACGAGGCGGGCCGATCTGCTGCTGCACGTCGCCGATGCCTCGAGCCCTCTGGTCGACGTCCAGATCGGAGCCGTCCGCGCCGTCCTCGACGAGCTCGGGGTCGGCGACAAGGAGACGCTGCTGGTCCTCAACAAGATCGACGCCCTTGCCGACCGCACCGTGCGCGACGGCTTGCTGGCCCGCTATCCCCACGCGGTTCCGATCTCCGCCCGCACCGGTGCCGGTCTCGGGGCGCTGGCACGCGCGACGAGCGACAGCCTGGGGCGGGAGTTCCGCGACCTGTTCGTCGAAACCGATCCCGGCAACGGCCGCCTCCTCGCCTGGCTCGGGGCGCACGGCGAGGTCCTGTCGCGGCATTTCGCCGACGACCGCGTGACGATCCATTGCCGCCTGCCCGCGGCGCTCGTGGGTCGCATCGAACCGGGGGCGATCGTCCGGACCGCCGCGCCCGCCGACACCTCGTCCTCTCCGACCGGCGGCGAACCGGGGGCACGGCCCACGACGGCGACGTCAGAGCTCCGCGCCGATGGCGAGTAATTCCTCGGCGTCGAGCACCGGTGCGTCGGGTGCGAAGAGGCGATCGATGGCGGCGCGGTGGATCTTCATCTTCAGTCCTCCCACGCCGAGCGCCCCGTAGCAGACGGCGGCGCCGCAGCCCCGCCCCTTGTCGGCCGCGGCGACGCCTTCGATCCCCGCCGGCGGCACGGCATTGAGATCGATGAACACGGCCGCACCGCTCTCCCGGCGGCGGCGTTCGTCGAGGAGCGTGACGCCCGCGGCGCCGGCGGCGACCACGATCCGAGCCGTCGCCAGCGCTCCGGTCGACCCGCCCGCGGCGAGGCTTGCATCGTCGATCCCCCTGACCGTCGCTCCGGCCACGTCCGTCCGGATCCGCGCCGCGACCGCCTCGGCACGTTCTGCACTGCGTGACACGATCGTCACTTCAGCGCCGCCGCGCGCAAGCAGCCGCGCCACGCGTTGCCCGACCGGTCCGGTGCCGCCAAGCACCACGGCGCCGCAGCGTTCGCCGGCGACGATCGGCGCGTGACGCGTCGCCGCCAACACCGCCGCGGCGGCGGTCGTGTTGGCGCCCGCCGGATCGAGCAAGACGCCGACGCGAACCGGCCCGAAGAACGTCTCGCGGACGCGGCGGAGCATCTCCTCGGCGCGGGCGACGTCGCTTCCGCCGATGAAGATCGCCGTCGCGGCGAGGTCACCACCGCCCCGCGTGAACATCGCCCCGTGCACCAACGGCACGACGCCGTCGACGGTGACGTCTCCGTGCCGCAGCAACACGTCCACCCCCGCGTCGATCGCGACGATGGAATCGAACGTGCTCGGTTGCGCGTCGCCGTCGAGTTGGATCAGCACCCGCTTGGGCATCGCCCCCTCGCAGCGCACGCGGTCGCGCGGGCCGGCGTCAGAACCCGCGAAACGGATGGGCCGCCGAATCCTTGCCGGCGATCATCTCGTCGGCCGAAGGGCTGCCCTTCATGGCGTTGACGATCGCCTGCTTGGTCGCGGCGTAGTTGTAATCGTAGATCTTCTTGTCGTCGGCGGCCGCCGGATGGATGAACACGCCACAGACGATCACGAGGTTTTCGGCGTCGCCCTTGCGGATGACCCCGTCGGCGACACTGTCGGCGACCGCCTTGGCGACCGCGGCCTGCGCGGGGCCGAACATCTGCACCGCCTGCTTCATGCCCTTGATGGTCACCTTGGTGATCATCACCGTCGCCGGCTTGACCGCCAGATTCGGGGTCAGCACCGCGAGCAGATTGGTATGTCCTTCACTCTGCCGTGCCAGCGCGTTGGCGAACGCCACGCCGACCGGCCCGTCCTTGCTGCCGATGAGGAGATCGATGTGCGCGATCTCGTTGCCATCTCCGCTCAACGCCTCACCGATGAACATCGACATGCGACCTGCCTCCATCGCGACGGGAAAAACGACACGACACTCCTTCGCCCCCGTAGCCAGCCGGCTGCGGCGGACGTGGTCACCATCACCCCCGGGCCGTCCAGCACACGGGCCGTCCAGCACACGGGCCGCTTCCCCCCGTGGGGGCGTCGGCGGCGCGGGGCCCGCGGGTTCCTCGTGGACCCGCGTGACGACCCGTGAAGGGTGCGACAGAATACCACGATCGCCTCCCCCGGCAAGCGGCCGGCCCGATGGCTGCCTCGGCAACCAGCGGCGATCCGACGGCACCACATGACGCCCGCCTCACCCGCTCGTACGTCCACCGCCGCCGCCGACCTGCTCGTCGTCGGCGCGAGTGCCCGGTGGTGGACGGCGTCGGCGGTGCGAGCGGGGTGGCGCGTCCACGCCGTCGATCTGTTCGCCGACCGCGACCTCGTCGCGATCGCCGCGACGGCCATCCGCCTCGCCGACTATCCGCGCGGGCTGCCCGCCGCCGTCGCACCGCTTCCGATCGCGCCGCTGACCTACACCGGCGCGCTGGAGAATCACCCGCCGATCCTCGCCGCCCTGGCCCGCGACCGGCCGCTGGCGGGCGTGGCGGCGGACGTGGTGGGGCGCGTGCGCGACCCGCGCTGCCTGCGCCGTCTGGCGCGCGTCGCGGACCTCCCCTTTCCCGAAACCCGCTCGTCGCCGCGCGGCGTGCCGCGCGACGGCAGCTATCTCCTCAAGCCTCGCGCCAGCGCGGGGGGGCACGGTATCACCCCTTGGACCGACACGACACCGCACCCGCCCGCGGGGCGCACTGTCTGGCAGCGCCGGATCGCGGGCGCGAGTTATTCGGCGACGTTTCTCGTCGATGACGACGGAGCCGAGTTGGTCGGCGTCGCGACGCAAGTGCTCGGTTCACTGCGCCGTGGTGCGGGACGCTTCGCCTGGCGTGGCGGAATCGCCCTGCGTCGCTCATACCTGCCGCGTGCCGTTACCGCGGCACTGGCCCGACTGGGTGCCGCACTGACGGCGGTCGCGGGGCTGCGCGGGTTGGTGGGGGTCGATTTCATCGTCGGCGCCGGCGACGCGCCCGTGCTGATCGAGATCAACCCCCGGCCCACCGCCTCCGCCGAACTGCACGAACGACAGCGCGACGAGGCGCTCGCCGCGCGCCATCTCGCCTGCTTCGGCCGGCGACGCCCCGCACCCGACGGCGGTCCCGCGCCGCGGCCGGGCTGTTGGGCCAAGGCGCTCGTCCGGCACCACCGGGCCTGCGACGCCGGGTCGGCGCTGCTCGCCGCGCTCGATGCCGTCGCCGCCCGTTGGACGGCCGCCGACGGTGGCTGGCCGGCGCTCGGCGACGTGCCCGCCCCCGGCACGACGGTGCCGCCCCGCGCGCCGCTGCTCACGGTGTTCGCTCACGGACGGACGGCCCGTGACGCCGCACGCGCGCTTGCGCAGCGGTCGGCCACCATCGACGCCGTGCTCGACCGCGCCGGTGCCGCGGTCAGGCGGCGCGCCGCATCGGCATCTCGACCGGGGCGCCGGCCGTGACGTACTGCATGAGGTAGGCGTCTTCGGTCGTGTCCTCGTAGAAATCCTTGAGGACGGAGATCGCACGGTAGCCGAGCGAGCGGAAGAAGATCTGTGCGGGGAGATTGCGCTCCCGGACCTCGAGAAGAATCCGATCGCGCCGGTCCGGCGTGAGTTTGGCCGCCAACTTGTCGAGCAGCAACGTTCCAATCCCGAGACGCCGGTGGGAGCGTCGCACCGCCAGGTTGATCACGTGGAGCCGCGAGCGATGGAGTTCGTAGATCATGAACGCCACCACCGACTCGGCCATCTCGGCGACCATTCCGATGCAGTTGCGCTGACGGAGGCAGCGGGTGAAATCTTCCTCGCTCCAGGCGAATTCGAAGGCCTCGCGCTCGATCTCGAGCACCTCGGCCATGTCACGCCGGATCATCCAGCGCACGTGCACCGCCAACCGGTTTTTTTCCGAAGTCGCCACGTGTACGCGCTCCCGTGAATCCCCTGCCGCCACCGGTCCTGAGGGGGGGCGAGGGGTGCGGACCGTAGCAGCCGTCGCCGCGTCCACCAAGACGGTTCGGGGCGTGCCGCACCGCGCCGAAGCCCCGGGGCGTCGGAGCGGCAACTCGCCTTGACCGGCCCGGTGGTCATTCCTAGCCTCCCCGGCCGATCGTCCCTTTTTTCCGGTCTTCCGGAACCCTCCGTTCGAACGCGGTGCGCGATGGCAATACCACGGTCCGTGGCCGCACTCCTTCGCTGCCTCCCCGCGCTGGTCGCGGCGGCGGGTTGCACGGTGCCCGCGATTCGCAGCCAGAGCCCGGAAGCCGAGGCGTTGGTCACGCTCGACGCCGACACGAAACTCGTCGGCGACTACGCCGCCGCGTACGGCACCAATCCGTTGCGGATCGAGCGCGCGGCGCTGGTCACCGGATTGCCCGGGACAGGCGGTGACCCTCCCCCGAGCAGCCAACGTCAGATGTTGATCGCCGACATGCAGGCGCGCGGGGTGGCGGAGCCCAACACCCTCCTCGCGTCGCCGACCACGTCGCTGGTCTGGGTGCGCGGGTATCTGCCTCCCGGTGCCCGGAAGGGGGACCGTTTCGACGTCTATGTCGAAGTCCCCCCCGACAACGGCACCACGAGCCTGGCCAACGGGTGGCTGATGGAGACCAGGCTCACGGAGATGGCGGTCTTGGGCAACCGGGTGCGCGACGGCCGCGTGCTGGGCCTCGCCGAGGGGCCCTTGCTCGTCGATCCCGTCGCCGGGGGCACGCTCGATCCGCTTTCCCGGCTCCGGGCCCGCGTCCCCGGGGGGGGCGTCTCGACGGCGTCACGGGCCATCGGGCTGGTGATCGTCCCCGAGCATCGGTCGGTCGCTCTGTCGAAGCGGATCGGCGACACGATCAACAAGCGTTTCCACGCCGTCATCAAGGGATCGAAACGCGGCGTCGCGAACCCCAAGACCGACCGCTTCATCGAACTGGAGGTTCCCCCCATCTACGCCCGGAACCTTGCGCGCTACGTGAAGGTCGTCCGCTGCGTCGCGGTGATGGAGCCGCCCGCCGGCCGACACGCCCGGCTCGAATTGCTCGCACGGCAACTCGCCGATCCGGTGACGGCGCCGGCGGCCGCCCTGCGCCTCGAGGCGATCGGCCGCGACGCGCTGCCGACGCTCACCAAGGCGCTCGACTCGCCCGACGCGGAGATCCGCTTCGCCGCCGCGGAGGCGCTGGCCTACCTCGGCGAGTCGGTCGCCGCCCCCCATCTCGCTTCCGCCGCCGCCGACCTCCGTAGCGCCCGCCCCGCGGCCTTGGCCGCACTCGGCGTCCTCGACGACGCCAACGGGTTGGATGCGCTGCAATCGCTTCTCTCCAGTCCGAGTACCGAGACGCGCTACGGCGCCTTCCGCGCGCTGTGGCAAATCGATCCCTCGCTGCCCCTCATCCGCGGCGAATCGCTCGGTGACGCCGGCTCGCTCCACGTCATCGACGTCGATGGCCCGCGACTGGTGCACGCGACCCGCAGCCACCATCCGGAACTGGTCCTGTTCGGCACGGACCATCCGATCGGCGACGGCCTCCGCGCCGAGGCGGGAGGATCGATCGTCGTCGTGGTCGATCAGGGGATGGCCACCGTGAGCCGCTTCCTGCCCGGCCAGCCCGACCACGAGGTGCGCGTTCCGGCGACGGTCGCGGATGTCGTCCGTGCCATCACCGGCCTCGGCGGCTCCTATCCGGACGTCGTCCAGTTCCTCCAGCAGGCGAGTTCCGCCCGCTGCCTGGAAAGCCGACTCGCCTTCGACGCCCTTCCGCTCGAGGGTGACGGGCGGCTGTCCGTGCACGAGGAGGTGTCGGCTCGCGACCGCGACATCGTGATCGAGGACGACGCCGTCGACACGAACGACGCGTCGTGAGCAGCGGGGCGACCCCGATGACGAGGCTCACGGCCCTCGAACTGTGCGGGTTCAAGAGTTTCGCCGACCGTACCCGGTTCGAGTTCCCTCCCGGCATCACCGTGGTGGTCGGACCGAACGGCTCCGGCAAGTCGAACGTCGTCGACGCGATCAAGTGGGTGCTCGGCGAACAGTCGGTGCGCAGCCTCCGCGGCCGCGACATGACCGACGTGATCTTCGCCGGCTCGGCGGGGCGCAAACCGCTCAATGCCGCCGAGACGAGCCTCTGCTTCGATAACCGCTCGCGCACGCTACCGACCGACGCCGACGAGGTTCGCATCACGCGTCGCGTCTACCGCAGCGGCGAAGGGGAGTACCTCATCAACGGGGAAGTCGCGCGGCTGCGTGACATCCGCGAGCTCTTCTCCGGCACGGGGGCCGCGACCGAGGCCTACAGCGTGATCGAGCAGGGGCGTGTGGACGCGCTCTTGGTCGCGTCCGGCCGCGACCGTCGTGCGGTCTTCGAGGAGGCCGCCGGCATCACCCGCTTCCGCGCCCGACGTGCGGAGGCGCTGCGGCGGATGGAGCGGACCGAACAGAACCGCCAACGACTCGCCGACATCGTCGGGGAGTTGTCGGAGCGCCTCGAGACGGTGCGTCACCAGGCGGCCAAGGCGCGGAAGTACCGTGAGCTGACCGACCGTCTGCGGTGCTTGCGGCTCGCCGCGGCGCGTCGCGACCTCGCCGTCGTCGACGCCGATGGTGCCGCCGTGACCGCCGCCATCGCCCGTCTCGAGGCGTCGGCCGCCGCCGCGACCACCGCCGTGGCCACCGCTGCCGACCAGATGGCGTCGATCGACGCGCGGCTCGCCGCCGCCAGTGCCACGCTCGACGAGCTCCGCGGTGTCGCCGGTCAGGCGGAGCGCGGCGCCGCCGCGGCGTCCGCCACCGTCGAGCAGGTGCGCCGGCAGCGGGCGGCCCACGCCGACGAATGCCTCGCCGCCAACGCCGATCTCCTCGCGGCCGACCGCCGGCTCGCGACGGCGACGCGCGCCGCCCAGGCCGCGGCTGCCGCCGCCACCGCGGCCGAGGAGGAGGAATCCGCGCGGGCCGCGGAACTCGCCGCGATGGAGGCGGCGGTCGTGGGGGAACAGCGGAACGCCGCCACGCTCCGCGAACGCCTGGCGTCGGTCGGCGCCCGCATCGAATCGCTCGCACGCGAGCGCGAGCGGTTGGTCGCCGAGCAGGAACAGGCGGAACGCCGTGCCGCAGACGCCCGCACCGCCGCGCACGCCGCACGTGCGCGAGCAGACCACGCGCGGAGGCATGAGGCGGATCTCGGGCGGGCGATCGCCGTGATCGACGGCGCCTTGACGTCGCTCGAGGGGCGCCAGACCACGGCGGCGGCGGCCGTCGCCGATGCCGAGCGGACGCTCGCCAACCGGGCCGATGCCGTGGCGAGCGCGACGCACGACCGCGCCGAGTGGGAGGCGACGCTCGGTGCCTGCCGCGAGCGGGCGGCGGTCCTCGGCGAACTCACGGCACGTCGCGACGGCGTGTCCGACGCCACGCGCCGCCTGCTCGACGCGCCCGCGGGCGAGACCGGGGTCGCCATCGACGGCTTGGTGGCCGATCTCGTCGACGCGCCGCTGGAGTGGGCGGCGCTGGTCGACATCGCCCTCGGCCCGCTGGCACACGCCATCGCCCTGTCGGGCACCCTCGAGGCGCCCGCCGCGCTGGCGCGCTACCGGCAATCGGCGGTCGGCCGCGAGGCGCTGCTCGCGGGAGGTCGGCTGACGCTCGTCGCGCCCCCACGACTGCCCGAGCCGGTCGCGGTGCCGCTCGACGACCTGCCGGGGCTCGTCGGACGACTCGACCGCCTCGTCGCGGATGCCGGCGACGACACCGGGCCGGTGGCACGGCTGCTCGGCCACGCCTTCGTGGCGGATGACCTCGACGCCGCAGCGCGTCTCGCCGAGCGCTTGCCCGCGCGGTGCCTCGTACTCACGCGTGCCGGCGAGGCGCTCGACGGGACCGCCGTCGCGGGGACGGGCCAGCAGGCCGCGACGACCGGATTGGTGGCACGGCGCGCGGAGTGGAACGCGGCACGCAGCCGGGCCGAGGAACTCGCCGCCACCGTGCAGGCGGCGCGGGCGACGGAGGAAGAGGCGCGCGCCTCGCACGCCGCGGCCGCGGCCGATGTCCGAGCCGCCCGCGCGCGCCGCGACGTGGCGGCGGCCAGCCTCGCCGAAGCGCGGATGGAGCGTTCGCGGCGTGGCGAGGAGCAAGCACGGCGCGCCGCCGAGGTCGGCGCCGCGGAAGGGGAATCGGCCCGTGCCGACCGGCTCGCCGCCGACGCCACCCGCGCGGCGCAGGCTCTGGCCGCCACCCTCGGCACGCACGACGACCATGCCGCCGTCGCCGCGGCCCAGCACGCGCGGATCGCCGCCGACTGCGACGCCGTGGAGCATCATCATGGTGCCACCGCCGACGCCGTCGCCCGCCTGCGTGAGGCGCGCGCCGCCGCGATCGAGCGCCTCGCCCGCGCCCGGGCCCACGTCGATGGGACCAACGCCGAGGTGGAACGGCTCGTCACGGCACGCGGGGCGGCGGCGCGCCGCCGGTCGGCCGCCGAATCACGACGGGCGGACCTGGAAGGTGACGAACTGTTCGCCGGGCAAGTGCTGGCGGCGGCGGCACGCGCCGCCGAGGATGCCGACCGGTCGCTGCGCGACGCCGCCACCCTCGGCGCGACGCTGCTCGACGAACGGCATCGGCGCGCCGTCGACATCGCGACCGGTCGTGAGGAGGCCGCCACGGCCCGGGCAGCGCTCCACGCCCGCGAACTCGATGCCGGCGAGGTGCGGCACCGCCGCGAGCGCATCCTCGAGAGGATCCGCGAGGACTACGGGCTCGACCTCGCCGAGTGCCCCGCGCCTCCGCCGGCGAGCGACGAGCCCGCCGACGTGCCGGCGGACCGGGAGAGTCTCGACCGGGAGATCGACCTGGTGCGCCGCCGGCTCGCCCAGATGCCGTCGGTCAACATGGAGGCTCTGGCGGAGGCCGAGGCGTTGGCGGAGCGGCTCGCCGGGCTGGAATCCCAACTGTCCGACCTCGACGGCGCCCGTCAGACGATCGAGCAGCTCATCAGCCGTATCGACGACGAGAGCCGCCGCCTCCTCGGGGAGACCATCGAGACGGTCCGCGGACATTTCCGCGACCTGTTTTCGCGCGTGTTCGGCGGCGGGCAGGCCGACATCGTCCTCGACCCCGACGTCGATCTGCTCGAGACGTCCGTCGAGATCGTCGCCCGGCCGCCCGGGAAGGAGCCGCGGGGCATCGGGCTGCTCTCCGGGGGAGAGAAGACGATGACCTGTGTCGCCCTGCTCCTGGCGATCTTCCGCTCGCGTCCCAGTCCGTTCTGCGTGCTCGACGAGGTGGATGCCGCGCTCGACGAGGCCAACGTCGACCGCTTCACGGAGGTGCTCCGGGATTTCCGGGACACGCAATTCATCGTCGTCACCCATTCCAAGAAGACGATGGCCGCCGCCACCAACCTCTACGGGGTCACCATGGAGGAGTCGGGGGTGTCGAAACGTGTGGCGGTCCGTCTGGAGAGCCGCGCCCCGGCGGCCATGCCCCGGGCCGCGGCCTGATCGACACCCGAACGCCGCCGGCACAGGCCGGTCACCCGTTCCGACCGGTGTGTCCGCGAAGAACGGCTCAAGTCTCACCACGGGACCATTCGATCTACCTGGGTGGACGGACAGACCGCGGCCGGTGCCCGTGAACAACGGACTCCGGCCGCCGGGATGAAGCAGGGGGGGACACCTGCGAGTCGTGGCATCCGCCGGAGACGCGAAGCGTCTTCCGGTCGCGGAGTGCCCTTGCCAGCCCCCCCCGGCGCTTTCTCCCGCCGGCCCTCGTGGGGTGCGACGACGCGGTCGTTCCACGGTGCAGGTTCCGCGTCGGGGGGGCTGTGTCCGCGCTCGTGAGAGCAGGGCTGGCCAAAAGCGTTCCGGACACGAACGATTCACATGGAGTGCATGGAATGAAGGTTTTCACGACAGGCCAGGTCGCCAAAATCTGTAAAGTCGCTCCCCGCACGGTGAGCAAGTGGTTCGACTCCGGACGGCTCAAGGGCTACCGCATCCCGGGCTCGCAGGACCGACGCATTCCACGCGAGTACTTGATCCGCTTCCTCAAGGAGCACGGCATGCCGCTGGGCGACCTCGAGGACGAGGCGATGGCGAAGGTGCTGCTCGTCGGCCAGGACCAGGTACTCATCGAGAACCTGAAGAAGCACCTGCCGGTCGAACGGTCCTTCAAGATCCAGGTCGCCGCCAGCGGCTTCGAAGCCGGCATCCAGGCCGAGTCCTTCCACCCCGATTGCATCGTCGTCGACTATTCGATCGGACGGATCGACGCCCAGCAGATCTGCCAGAATCTGCGTCGCAATCCCGAGTACGCCGAAACGATCGTCATCGCCCTGCTGCCTGACGACGGTTCCCAGATCACCGTCGATCGTGCCCACGTCAACGAGAGCTTCAAGAAACCGTTCGACGTGGCCCTCCTCGCCGAGCGCCTGCGGACCTTGATCGGCGCGCGCAAGGAGCTCGTCTGACGCGACCGCACCCCGACGACGCCATGGCCCACGGGCCGGTGCGGATCACCGCACCGGCCCGTGGCATTTTGCCCCCGGGAGCCCGTGTGCCATGCCCGTGCCGAACGGCATCCGCATGATCGACGTCGCCGACAAGCCGGTCACGCTCCGCGAAGCACGGGCGTCGGCGCGCGTGCGCTGCGCGCCGGCGACCGCGGAGCGGATTCGTTCCGGCACGCTCGACAAGGGCGACGCCATCGCCGTCGCCCGCCTCGCCGGGGTGATGGCGGCGAAAAGGACGGCCGACATCGTGCCGCTGTGCCACCCGCTGCCGCTGGAGTCGGTCGAGGTGTCGATCGGCTTCGACGAGCCGGGTGCCGTCGCCATCGCGGCGACGGTGCGGGCCACCGCGCGGACGGGCGTGGAGATGGAGGCCCTCGTGGCGGTGACGGCCGCGGCCCTCGCGATCTACGACATGGCCAAGTCGATCGACCCTTCCATGAGCGTCGAGGCGGTGAGACTCGAGGAGAAGCGCGGCGGCACGCGGGGCG
>JBJSXB010000306.1:0-3355 GCA_046086245.1 Planctomycetaceae bacterium
CGTCGCCGCCTGCTGCGGCCCGCCGAACACGCGCACGCAATACGTGCTCGCCGAGGCCGGCCTGCCGCCGCCGCGGATGGTGATGGATGTCCGCCCCGCCGTGGAGGGCGTCTGCCGCCGCGACGTCCCCACGGTGCGCCACGGCGACGTGTTCCACGAGGCGTACGTGCGGATGAAGGCCCACGACCTCCGCGCGATCCCCGTGGTCGACGGCCGCGACCGCGTCGTCGGGCTGGTGTCGGTGCTGCACCTGATGGACCTGTTCTTCCACGACGAGGGGGATCCGGTCCTGTCGCGCACCGTGGCCACGAGCCTCGACAAGATCCGCGACGTCCTCGGCGGCGATTTCCAGGTGCCGCTGCGCACCGCCGAGCGCACCGAACTGCTGGTGATGGTCGGGGCGATGAGCGCCGAGGGGTTCACCGAGCGGATGCAACGCTTCCCGCCGCAGCGCGTCGTGGTGGTGTGCGGCGACCGGCCGACGATCCAGCTCCCGGCGATCGAACAGGGGGTGCGGGCACTGGTGATCACCGGCGGGTTCTCCCTCTCGCCGGGGCTCGAACAGCTCGCCCGGGCCAATGGCGTGGCGGTGGTCCGCAGCCCGTTCGACACCGTCAACACGACGATGCGGATCCGCTCGTCGCAGTTCATCGATCCGGTGATCGACGCCGACGTGGTCACGATCCCGGCGCGCTCGAGCGCGTTCGACGCCCGGCCGACGGTGGAGCGCTCGCAACAGCCGGTGTTTCCGGTCGTCGAGGACGACGGCCGCCTCGTCGGCCTCGCCTTCAAGAGCGACGTGCTCAAGCCCCCGAAGCCGCAACTCGTGCTCGTCGACCACAACGAATTCGGCCAGGCGGTGGCCGGGGCGGAGGAGGCGGAGATCATCGAGGTGCTCGACCACCATCGTCTCGGCGGGGGCCTGAAGAGCGCCCAGCCGATCCGCTTCGTCAACGAGCCGGTCGGCTCGACCTGCACGCTCGTCGCCCGCCAATTCCGCGCCGCCGGGATCGAGCCCGAGCCGGGCATCGCGCTGTGCATGGCCAGCGGGATCATCTCCGACACCCTCTCGCTGCGCAGCCCCACCACCACCGACGTCGACCGCGACATGCTCGCCTGGCTCGCCGGCAGGGTGCGCGTCGATCTCGACGACTACACCCGCGGCTTCTTCGCGATCGGTTCGGCGCTCCGTTCGAGCAGCCCCGCCGACGTGATCCGGGAGGATTGCAAGGAGTTCACGGAGTACGGCGTGCGCTTCTCGATCTCGCAGATCGAGGAGACCGGCTTCGATCTCTTCTGGGACCGGAAGGAGCAACTCCGCGGCGCGCTCGAGGCCCACGCCGAGCGTCACGGGCTGGCCTTCGCGGCGCTGTTGGTCACCGACGTGGTGAGCGACGGGTCGTTGCTGCTGTTGTCGCGGGAGGACGAGGCGTGGGAGGAGGTGAACTATCCCCGCCTCGACCGCGGGCTCTACGAACTGGAGGGGGTCGTGAGCCGCAAGAAGCAACTCCTGCCGGTGATCATCCGCCTGCTCGCCGCCGCCGCCGTCTCTTGACGCCGGCACACGTCTCTTGACGCCGGCACACCCGCTCGCTCCGGCGGCCTGCGGCGCCGCCGTCAGCGGTCCGCGGCCGGGGCGGACGCCTCGAGGAAGTCGGGGCGTCCGTTGCGGTTGGCGTCACCCGCACCCTCGGCGAGGTCGCCGGCGCCATCCCCGTCGCCGTCGAGCGCCGCCAGCGCCAGCCGCACGAACGGCCGCTGGTAGGCCTCGCCGTCCGACCCGGCGTAGCTGACGTAGGCGACCAGATCGGTGGCGTCGAATACCGCGTCGAGGACGTTGCTCCCCTTGATCGGGATCGCACAGGCCACCTCGGTCAGCTTGGCGGCGTCGAGCCGGCCGTGATGCTGCTTGAGGAATGGGAATGCGCCGCGTCCCTCGTCCTGATAGACGAGGTCGGGGAGCACGGCGGGAGCGAGTTCGTCGCCGGGGTCGTTGGCATTCCAGATCTTGACCTCGTCGAGCCCCGGCCCGGTGTGGGCGCGGATCTTCACGCCGCGGCGGTCGGCCCGGCCATCACCGAACACGAAGTGATACTTCTTCGTCCGCGGCAGCGCCGTGAAGATGTCGAGCGCCTCGGTGAGCGAATCGGCGTCGTACAGCAGCGTGCGGAACCAGGTGGTGAAGTGGGGGGCGTGGAGCTCGTAGGGCATCTCCTTGGCGGGCGAATCCCCCATCTCCGACAGCGCGATCCCGGCGGCGCTGAGGCCGCAATTGGCGCCGCTGAACCCGGCGAACGTGGGGAGCAGGTGGGCCGTTCCCCCGGTGGGGATGTAGACGACGATGACGCCGTGCTCGTGGGCACCGAGCTCCAGCTCCCAGTCGAGATTGCGCGTCTGGTAGAGGTGCCCGTCGGCGGTGGCGCTGCCCCAGGCGGAGATCGCCGAGCAGGAATAGGGCATCAAGAGCGGCACCGCGTGGACCGCCTGGAGCATCGCCAGCGGTACCCCGGCCCCCTCGGCCATGCCGACGATCTCCTGCTCGACACGGTCGTCGATCCAGGCCGACTGCGTCCCCCAGGCGGCCGCGAGCTGGGCGTCGTCGATCCCCATCGCACCCTTCACCTTCGCCAGCAACTGCGGGACGAACGTCTGGATCTCCTTCCCCATCAGCCGGCCGAGGTGCCAGCCCATCTGCCGCGGCGTGCCGCCGACGACGACCACGGGGATCGTCACGCCGCCGCCGCTCACGCTCGCGCGGTAGCCGCCGCCGCCGGGGCTGTCGGCGCTGGCCTGGGCGTCGGACTGCGCCAGCACCTTCACCGCGGCGGCGAGGTTGCCGCCGGCGATCGCCCGCGCCTTGTCGGCGGCGGGCGTTTGCGCGGATGCGACTGCTCCACAGAGCGCCGTGACGGCGACCACGAGCGCGGCGAGCGAACGGCGGACCATGGCGACGGCCTCCCGGGGAACCGGTCGCCGGACCCCCTGTCCGCGACCATCGTGGAGTATAGCGGCGGGCCGGGTACCGCTCCCATGCCGGCTGTCGGTGGGACGGACTCCTCCGGCCCCGGGCCGAGGGTGCTCACGACAGCGCGTGGCAGCCCGCCAGCCACACGGCGTGGAAGACCACGAACGCCGCTGTCCAACGGACCTTCAAGAGCGCCCGGTCGTCGCGCAGCCAGGGGCGGACGAGCACCAGCGGGATGACCGCCAGGAGGATCGGAAAGACATACTGCCAGACCACCCTCAACACGACCTGAGCTTCTCCGAGGGCCGGAACGAAGGGCGAAGATTCGACGATCGGGCCCCCACCGACGATCCACACGGCCCCGGAACACAGCGCCGCCACCAGGCCGGC
>JBJSXB010000307.1:0-4918 GCA_046086245.1 Planctomycetaceae bacterium
CGCGATGCCTACCGGCTACGCCTTTTTCGAGGCGATGCTCCTGGCGGTGCATCGCCGCGGAGGACGGATCGTCGAAGTCCCGATCACGTTCACGGAACGGCGTCATGGCCGCAGCAAAGCCCGGCCGGGGGTGGTGGCCGCGGCGACGCGTGATTTGCTGCGTCTGGCCTTGCGGCCGGACGCGGGACCGCGTCGGTCGGCCGCACCCTCAACGGGGCAGCGGGACGACCGGTGACAATCCCGCCCCGGGGAGCGTCGGTGGACCCAGCGTGGGCGAGGGCGGTGCCATCGTCGGCGACGGCGGCCGCGATCCCTCCGCCCCCGCGGCTGCCGCTCCGGCGTCGCGCTTGGCGTTCACCCCGGCGGCATCGACGGGCGACTGCTTCTTCGCGAGTTCCTCGCGGATGCTCGCCAGATTCTTCTTGGCATCCTCGTAGTCGGGCCTCAGCGACAGCGCACGTTGCAGGCTGGCGATCGCCCCCGTCGCGTCACCGGTGCGGTGAAGGGCGAACGCGTAGTTGTTGTGAAGCGTGGGATCCTTCGGCCACTTCCCGACCATGACGCGAAACACGTCCCTGGCCTCTTCGACGCGTCCCGACTGCATGCAGGTCATCGCCAGGTTGTTTTGAAACACCGGGATATCCGGCTGCAACCGCGCCGCCTCGCGGAACTGCTCGAGGGCTTCGTCGACGCGCCCCTTCGCCGCCAGCGTGTTGCCGTAGTTGTTATGGGTCTCGGCGAGATCGGGCCGGAGCCGCACCGACTCCGAAAAGTGGAAGAATGCCTCGTCGAGTTTCCCTTGGGAATACTTTCGCGCGCCGAGACGACTGTGTGCCTGCCAGGCATCGGGGTTCCGCGACAGGGTGTACGTCCACATCGGGTCCTCGTCGGCCCAAGCGAACGAATAGCGGAAACTTCCCACCGCCAGCGTCGCGATCAACAGCAAGGCTGCCGCCAGCGCCGCCAGCCGCCCCTGTGGCGCGAGCTGGGCGGCCCAGACCGTCGCCGCGGAGGCGAACAGCATCAGCGGCCCGATCATCGGCATGTAGACGAAGTGGTCGGCCACCCAGGTGATCCGCATGTAGGAGATCGTGATGAAGCCGAGCACCGGGAGCAGCATCAGCACGAAGAAGCCGAGGGCGAACAGCACGTGCCGGCCCCAGGTGGAGCGGTTGACCCAGCACCACCCCGCCACGGCGCCCATCAGCGGGATGGGCAGAAACTGCTGGAGCTTGGGCGGATCGACCTGCCAGCGGGGATAGATCGGCAGCAGGTCGATCGGCACGATCACCTTGCCGAGATAGAACGGCAGTGCGAGCGAGGCGGTCGCGAGCCGGGAGAGAAAACCACCGACGGGGATCGTCTCCGTGCCGATCGCCCTGCCATGCTGAAAATAGATGGTGATCAGGCCGAAGAGCAGCGACATGAGAAAAAACGGGGCCGTCCGCACGACGTCGGCCAGGCCGATCGTGCCACGTTTCCACCATGTGTAGAGCAGCAGCACCGGCGGCAGCATCACCACCGACGTTTTTGCGAACATCGACATCGCGAAGAAGAACAACGCCAGCCAGTAGTCACGCCGTCCCGCGCCGGGCGAGCCGGTGGCGGTGATGCGGGCGTCGGCGATCAGGTCGTCGGCGATCAGGTCGTCGGTGCGAACGAAGTGGATCGCAGCGAGGAGCATCAGTGGCAGCGAGAGCACATTCTTCAGTTCCGAAATCCAGGTGACCGTCTCGACCGAGAGTGGGTGGGCAGCGAACAGGAGTGCCGCGAACCATCCCCCGGGAAGCCGCATCACGTTCATCAGCCGCCATACGAGCAGGGCCCCGGCGGCGTGCAGTGCCACGTTGACGACGTGGTACCCGACGGAGTTCATCTTGAACAGGTGCCACTCGATCCAAAATCCGGTCGCCGTAAGCGGCCAGTAGTCGGCCTCACCGAAGGCGGCCGGACTCGGCGGCGGTGGCGGTGGGCCGAGGCCCACCGCGTGGAGCAGTTGTCGGCGGGCCGCGCCGATCGCGTCGGCCACGGGGTTCACCCAAATCTTCATCACGGAGAACGGACCCTGGGCGACCGGGTTTTGCGTGATCGCCTGATCGTCGTCCCACAGCCATGTACCGTTGGTCGCCGGGGAGTAACACCAGCCGCACAGAAGCACGACCGTGGCCACTTTGAGCAGCCGCAAAAGGAAGGCGTCGTCGACCGGCCGGGCGGGGGCGATCCGTGCCCGGGATTCCTCGGGCGCCCGTTCCCCCGCGGCGTGCGTGGTGTCGCGGGTCGTCGGCGGTGACTGTCGGTTGCGTTGTGGGGATTTCATGGTCGCTGAAAGACGATCGACCGGTTGTCCACCGGACCTCTCGCAGACTAACGCATCGGACGAGCCCATTGAAGCGACGTGGCTCTCGGTGCCGAACCGGAATCCCCGAGGCCGAATCCCCCCGGTCGTCAGGGGGCCGATCGCCGCCGTGCCAACAGTTCCTTGAGAGCCTCCGCGAAGACACGGTCCATCGCCATCACCGCCACACGGGCGTCGGGATCGGCCAAGGCGGGCTTGAGTTCGAGCGCCCTGTCGAGGGCCACGAAGGCGTCGCTTGCGCGCCCCTGGTCGGCGAGGATCACCGCCAAGACGGCCCAGGTGTCGCCGTCGGTCGCATGCGACAGGCCGATCGCACGCCGGGCGACGGCTTCCGCCTCCGGTAGGCGCCGGGCCTCGTGCAGAGCCTCGGCGAGCCCGACCGTGGCGGTGTGCGACAGGGGGTTCTTCCGCACGGTGTCGGACCACAGCGCCAGGGAGTCGCGCCACACCCCCTGACGGGCGACGCAACCCGCGGCGAGTACGAGCAGAACGGCCGTCCCGCAGGCGACGATCGCGCGGTGTGCGCCCGCGCGACGGACGCTCCATGGTCCGGCCATCGCCAGCCCGACGGCCAGCCCGATTCCCGCCATCGGCAGATAGAGATACCGGTCGGCGGCGGGCCTGTAGATCGGCACGAGATTCGCGACCGAGAGCAGCGGCGCCGCGACGAGTGCCGCCGCCACCGCCATCCGCCGGTCATATCGCAGCGCCATCACCGCCGCCGCGGCCACCAGCGCGACCACCACCAGGGCCACCGGCAGCGGCAGGTGGCGAAGGGAGTGGACGCCGTAGTCGGCCGACAGATTCGCCGGCCACACGATCAACTGGCCGTACAACGCGAGGATGCGCGGTTCGAGCGCGAGCGCCGTTCGGAACGAACCACCGGGATACTGCGGGCGGGACTCAAAGATCGCCGACGGGGTCGGCTCGAGGACGAACCGGGCGATCAGGAAGCCGACGACGGCGATCGTCGTCGCGGCGGTGGCCGCGCCCCAGAACCGTCCCCGATCGCCGTGACCGCGAACCCACCACAGCGCCGCCAGCGCCACTGGCACGGCGATCCCCGACTCCTTGCTGCCGATCGCTCCCAGCGCACACGCCGTGCAGGTACCGACGCGCCGCAGGTCGCGGTTCGGCGGAACATGCCACGCCGCGGCAAGCAGCGCGGCGAGCGTGAACAGCGCCACGAGCAGGTCCTCGCGGTACGAGGGTTCACACACCGCCTCGACGACGACCGGATGCAGCGCGAACAGCAGGGCGCCGAGCAGCGGAGCGGAGAGCAGGGGCATGGCGGTGCCGTCACCGGTGGCCGCGGCCGCCGCAGGGGCCCCGTCGGATCGATCGTCGGCGAGCCGCCGGATCAACGCCCAGGTGCAGACGACGTTGGCGGCGTGCAACAGCACGCTCGACAGGTGATAGCCGAAGGGGCGCTTGCCCCAACAGGCGGCGTCGATCATCAGCGACGCCAGATTCACCGGGCGATTGAAATCAAGCACGTCCATCCGCAGGGTGTTCCAACTGAGCACCGGCCACCAGTTCCGCGGATCGTGAAGGAACGGGTCGGTGAGGATCTGGAGGCGCGAGTCGTAGACGAACTCGGCCGAGAGCGTGGGGGCGAAGACCGCGAGCGTGAGTACGACCAACGCCACTGCCTGGTGCCAGCGGCTCCACCACGAAGCCAATCCGATCGTTCGATCCATGCCTCACCATCGCTGCTACGGGGCTCGGAGCGACGCCGGTATGGTAGTGTGTGGCGCCATGAATGCATCCACCGTCCGGTTCGTCGATCGCTGGCTCGGAGTGCCCGCCTGCGCCATGCTCACGGTCTGGCGACGGCTGTTCGATCGCCGTCGCGCTACCGCACCGGTGCGACGGATCCTGTTTCTCAAGCTTGTCGAGCAGGGTGCGACGGTCTTGGCGGGCCCGTCGCTGCGCGCCGCCGTGGAGCGCGTCGGGTACGACAACGTCTTCTTCATGGTGCTCGAGGAGAATCGACCGATCCTCGACATGCTCGGCATCGTGAAGCCCGCCAACGTCATCTCGATCCCCAAAGGCGGTGTGGTCACGACGCTACGCGGCATGATCGCGGCGTTGCTACGGGCACGGCGCGAGAAGATCGACTCGATTCTCGATTTCGAACTGTTCGCCCGATCCTCGGCGGTGATCGCCTACCTGACGGGGGCGGCTCGGCGGGTGGGATACACGCCTACAACGGCGACGGGCCGTGGCGTGGAGATCTGCTCACCCATCGACTGGTCTACAGCCCACAGGTGCACACGCTTCGGGCGATGCTCGTGCAAACCCACGCCCTCTGGCTCGACCCTGCCCGACTCCCGGCGCTCGGAATCGACATGACCACCCTCGACGAGTCGATGGTGCGGTTCGAGCCGTCTGCGGCCGAGGTGGACGAGGTCCGCGCGACGGTCCGTCACCTTTCGGGAGGTCGGCAACCGGGTCCGCTCGTGCTCCTCAACGCGAACGCCAGCGATCTGATCCCGCTGCGGAAGTGGGACGGGGATCGTTACGTGGCGCTCGCCCGGCGCTTGCTCGAGGAATCGTCGG
>JBJSXB010000308.1:0-18000 GCA_046086245.1 Planctomycetaceae bacterium
TCGGTGGGCCGCCGTTCGACGGCGGTGGTGAGCCAGACCCGCCCGCCGGCGACGACCGGCGACGACCAGCCGCGCCCCGGGAGGGACGTCTTCCACGCCACGCCCTCGGTTTCGCTCCAGGCCGTCCGAAGCGGGGTGTCGTCAGCGTGTCCCTGTCCGTCGGGCCCGCGCCACTGCGGCCACTCGGCAGCCGGAGCGCCGGCGGCGGCGAGCGACGCCATCAGGGCGCTGCGGCGCGCAATCCGCAGGGAGAGGAAGGAGGGCATCGGGGAATTCCACGGTGCGCGCCGATCGTTCCGGGCAGACCGACCGGCCGCCCGACGCTCGTTGTACCGTAGCGGGAGGAGCGGGCCGAGTCGGCGGCGCCGGCCGGGCATCGTCACGGCATGCCGGTCCGGCTTGCCCGGTCGGCCCGAATCGGCCAAGGTGGAGGCTCCGGCGGGTGGGCAGCCGGTCGATGTGTGGAGGATGGCATGATCACGGGGCAACCCGCGCGACGCGCGGTGGTGGCGATGGTGGTGGCCGCACTCCTGGTCGCATCCGTCGCCGTCGCGGCGGAGGTCCGCACGTGGCGCGATTCCAGCGGGTCGTTCTCGCGCGATGGGGAATTCGTCCGTCTCGACGGCGACGTCGTCGTGCTGCGGCTGGCGGGAGGCAGGGAGATCCGCGTGCCGCTGGCGAAGCTTTCCGAGGCGGATCGGACGTACGTCGCCTCGATCACCGAGCGTCCATCGGCTCCGAAACCAGACCCTGCCAAGCCGGCGGCGACCTCGCCCGGCGAGACCACCCCCGACGCCTCGGGCAAACCGCTCGTGCGGATCACGGTGCGTAGCTACCAGGCGTTGCTCGACGCGGGCAGCTATCTCGGCGACGCGCTCAAGCAGCCCCTGGTGGCGATGGCCCTGCCGACGGCGCTCACCGCGGCCACCGGTGGGAAGTCCCTGGCGGGATTCGACGCGAAACGCCCCCTGGTGGCGATCGTGCCCGTGATCGACGGCCAGCCGACGGACATGGTTGTCTTCCTGCCGTTCAAGAGCGCCAAGCAGGCGCGCGAGACGCTGCAGGGGATGTTCGGCGGCGGCCGTGAGGTCGACGGTCTTGTCGAAGTCGCGATTCCCGGGATCGCCCAACCGGTGCTCGTCCGCTGCGACGACGAGCACGCCGTGCTCTCCACGTCGGCTGCCGCCCTCGCCGCGGCCTCCGTGCCGACCGGTCCGAACCCCGTCGCCGACATCTCGGTGCGCGTGAACTCGTCGGCGGTGTCGGACACCGTCGTCGCCACGATGATCGAACACGCGCGGGCGGCGGAGTCGGCCCAGCGGACGCTCGTCGAGCGCCAGTTGGCATCGGGTCCCCAGGGACAGGTCGCGGTCGCCAGCGGGTTGTGGGCGTTCGACGCCGTCAGCGAGACCACCCGCACCCTGTTCACCGACGCCGAGACGTTCCGACTCGACGCCACGATCGACAAGAAAGCGGGCAAGATCGCGCTCGACATGGCGCTGCTCGCCAAACCGGGCACGTCGCTGGCCGGCATGATGGAACGGTTCGCGGCGGTCGACAGCCCGTTCGCCGCGCCGTCGGGTGCGGAGGTGTTCGATTGCGTCGTGTCGGTGCCTCTCAACCAGAAGGCACGTGACCTGATCGCCACCACCGTGCAACCGGCGTTCGGCAAGGTCCGTGAACTGATGGCGCCGCTCGCCGCCCAGCCCGGTGGCGAAACTGCCGTGCGCGCCGTCGAGGCGGCGATGGTGGCGGCGCGTGACGTGTTCGGCGGCGACCGTCTCGACCAGCGCGTGTCGCTGTTCGCCGCCCAGCAGGGAGGGATGCAGACGCTCGTCATGGTGCATGGTGAGAAGGCGGTCACGTTCGGCGGCGCCTTCGAGGCCGCCGCACGGGCGCTGCCCCAGCTGCCGGGGCTCACGATCACCCCCGCGGTGAAGGAGGGGCAGGGCTTCCGCAGTCACGCCCTCACGCCGGGGCCGGGCCCCAACGGCGCGGCGGCACCGACCGGGCCGATGCACCTCGCTTGCGGTACCCGGGCGCTGGCGCTGACGATGGGGCCGGAGTCCCTGGCGATGGGCGAGTGGGCGCTCGCGCAGCCCCCCGGGGGGGCGAAGCGCGGCGCGGTCGCGCTGCGCATCGATCCGGGGAGGTTCGCCGCCGCGATGCCCCCGGCGCTGTTCGCGGCTGGGGCCGCGCTGCCCGGTCTGGCGGCCGGAAGCGGTGGGCTGCCGCCGGCCGGCGCGCTCGCGGGGCCTGCCGGCGACAACTACTCCAATTCGATTCGCGGTCGTGCCGACGGGATCGCCCAGGCCACGCAGTCCGGGACTCCCATTCCCGGCGCCGATGACTCTGCCACGGGGGGATCGCCCACGGACGGCAACGGGCCCTCGGGCGGCGGGTATCCAGGCGGCGGGTATCCAGGTGGCGGGTATCCAGGCGGCGGAGTGGCTCCCATTGCCGGTGGCAACGGTGGTGGCGTTTCGACCGACGCGATCAGCGGCCTGCCGTCCGGATCACTCGACGTGCAGATCAAGCCGATCCGGCGCGGTATCCAGTTCGATCTCGACGTCGAGGATGGCGCATTGCGGGCGATCGGTGAGCTGATCGCACGCCTGGCGACGATGGTGCCGCCCCCTGCTGCCCAGGCGCCGGCGAACGCCCCCGGGGTCGGAGGCGTACCGATCGCCCCCGGCGCGGCACCTTCCCCTGCCCAGCCAGGCGGCGTGCCGACGATCATCCCTCCGACCAGCGTGCCGCCCGGCGGTTTCTCACCGTCGAATGGCCCACCGGCCACCGCTCCATCGACGGGACAACCGCGCTGACGGACGACGGTGCCTTGCCGTGTTTCCCGGGGCTGCCGTGACGGTGCATCTTGCGCCGTTCACGCCCGCAGGGCTCCCGTAGGTTGCGTCATTGCACCGCGCTGCGCCGGCTGACGGATGAATCTCATGCAGGCTGCCGGTGGTGACGAATACACCGGGTGTGCCGATGCTGACGAGGGTGCCGGACGGGGGGCCACCGGGAATGAGTGCCACGCAGTGGATCCCGCGCGCGACCGCCGCGTGGGGCTTCGGGTCGGTGCCCTTGCTGGCCGCGCTCGTGGCCGGATTGGTGAGCCCGTCGATCGTGGCCGTCGCGCAGTGGCCCGCCGCCGACCCGCGGCAATACGTCGTGGCCGATGCACTCTTCCTGCAGCGGAACAACGCGGCCGTCGACCGCGCGCTGGTCGTCGATGCGACCGATCCGACGCAGTCGGTGCTCTCCGCCGCCGACGCGCAGAGCGTGATCGGTACCGGCGTCCGGTTGCTCTACGGCGAATATGGCACTGATGGAATCGGCTGGGAAGCGGGCTATCTCGGCGTCTGGGGGATGGATGCCGACGCCACCGTGGGGAGTGCCGCCGGCACGCTTCAAGCCGCGGGAGAGATCGGTTTCACGTCGGCCGGACTCGCCGGTGGCACCCTGGCGAGCGTGTCCACGGCGACGCAACTCAATTCCGCCGAGTTGAACCTTCTTTTTCACGCGTTCGACGGAGGCTTCGACCGCGGGTCGCGGTTTCCCTGGCAGCGCTGTGACTGGTACGAGGGAGGCCAGTGGGACTGGCTGCTCGGCTTCCGCTGGGCGGGTCTCGAGGATGCCGCCACGCTCGGCTTCGTGCCGGCAGGAGCACCGGCTCCGAGCACCTACGCCGTGCAGTCGTCCTCGAATCTGTTCGCCGCTCAGATCGGCGCGAGGGGCCGGTGGAATTGGCAACGCTGGGCGGCAGAGTTCACCGCCAAGGTGGGGCCGGCGGGCACCTCACTCCGCCAGTCGCAGCGGTTCTTCGACCAACTCGCCCCCGCCGACCCATTCCGCACGGCGCGGGCGTCGACCGACGGCGACATGGGGATGATCGCCGAGATCGATCTCGGAGGCATCTACCGGATCACCGACGTGTGGGGCCTGCGTTTCGGGTACGACCTCCTCTGGCTGACCGGCGTCGCGCTCGCGGAGGATCAATTCGATCTCTCCGCCAACGTCGATCCGCAGGCGGGGACGGCCATCGGCACAGTGGGCAGCGTCTTCTTCCAAGGCGCCCATCTCGGGCTCGAAGCCCGCTGGTGAGCGGCACCGCGACCGTGCGGCCGGACACCGTCGTGAAATCCGGTCAGGTCGTCTCGAGGAGCGCCACCTCGAAGATCAGCGTGGCGTCGGGGGGAATCGCGCTGCCGGCGGGCGGATTGCCGCCGTAGCCCAGACTCGGCGGCAGGATGATCGTCCGCCGACCACCGACCTTCATCGACAGGATTCCCTCGCGGAAACCCGCGACCACGCCGGAGAGGTTGAACGACGTGCCGGTGTTGCCATCGAACTTCGTGCCATCGAGCAACCGCCCCTCGTAGTCGACCTTCACCGTCGCCGACGCGGAACTCGGCGAAGCGCCGGTGCCGACGACGGAGTCGCGGAACTTCAGCCCGGAGGCAGTCACCTGATACGCCGAGGCACCAGGATCGCCGACCATGGCGGCGACGGTGCCCGCCACGCGCGTCGCTCCGGTCCCGGTGGTGGCCGCGCCGCGAGCCGCGCCCAGCACCGACAGCTGCTGGACCGCGCCGCCGATCGGGCCGGCCTGGGAGGTGTGGATCGCGTCGGCGACGCCATCGCCGTTGATGTCGATCGGGGCGGTGACGACCGCCGTGGCGCGGGTCGCCGCGGGCCGCGACGCGAAGGCGGCGAACGCCGGACCGAGGATCGGGTTGGCAGCGGCGGAGACGACGCCGTCGTAGATCTCGACGCGTGAGCTGCCCCCCTGGCCCTGTGAGACGATCAGATCGGGGATCGCGTCGGGATCGACGCGGAACGCCGCCACGTTGACCCCCCCGCGGAAGGCCGGGGTGAAGGGACGGATCGAGTCGGCGACGATCCAATTGGAATTCGGGTCGACCACCTGCACCAGCGGAGCCGTGCCAGGCCCGCTGGCGACGACCAATTCGTCCTTGCCGTCGGGGCGGGTGGCGTCGACCAAGGCGCCACCACGGAAGGTGCCGAAGTCGGCGGCAGCCAACGACACGCCGGCGATCGAGCCGGGGATCGACGGGGTGAAGCCCTTGTCGAACACCAGTCCGGAACCGGTCGAGCGGTAGAGACGCACCGCCCCACTGCCGCTGGCGCGGGCGACGGCGACATCGCGCCGACCGTCACCGTCGAAGTCGCCGACCGCGACGTTGAGACCGCGTCGCTCGGCGTCGCCGAACGGGGCGACCGAGAACCGCGGGTCGCGGACGAGCGTCACCGCGCCGGAATCCGAGACATTCTGCCGCAAGACGACGATCTCGGCTTTGCGTCCGACACCCGGCACGAGGACCACCTCGGGCTTGCCGTCGCCATCGAGATCTCCCATCGCCGAGCGGACACCCCCCTTGAACGCGGGTTCGAAGGCGAAGCCTGTGGTCCGCGTGCCGCCGGTCGCCGGATCGAGGAGTCGCACCAGCGACGTGCTCGCCCATGCCGCGTCGTTGGTGGCGACGATCGACTTGGGAACGAACTTGAGCGTGGCGACGGCGGTGTTGTCGGAGGTGTCGCCGTCGCCGGCCAGTGACGCGTTGACGGAGTTGACGAGGCTGCCGGTCGCGTTCGCGCCGATCGTGCCGACGACCGTGAACCGGGCGGCGCTTCCCGCCGGCATGTTGACCGCGGCCGAGATCGTTCCGAAGGCGCTCGACGGACCGGTGGCCCCGCCGGTGTAGGTGGCCTTCCAAGTGGCCGACGTGATCTGCCCGGAGAGTGCCGAGGTGAACTGGGCCCCGGTGGCCGTCGCATCCCCCTTGTTGACGAGTTCGAAGGCGAGCGTGACCTGTGATCCGGGCACGTACCACGCGTCCGCCTCGGCCACGGCCACCGCCAGATCGGCCGCCAGCGCCATCCTCCGCTCGAACATCTCCATCCCGGCGAGCCCGGCGGCGTGCAGTCCGCAGCCGAGACGGTCGCGTTGGGCGAGGCGACGACGGGCACGGCGGCGACGGCGGGTCGAGAAGAGATCGAAGCGCATCATGAAGACCCCGCGGGTGTGCTGCCCTCTACGTCCAAGGGTGCCCGCCAGTTCGGTCGGAGTCAATTTTCCGGCCGAAATACGCGCATCCTGGTCGTGCGCCGCCGCTCGGCACCGCCCCGAACGGGCCGGTCAGTCCCCGCCGGCGGTGAGGCGGTCGCCGACGATCGCCCGCAAGCGGGATCGCATCGCCTCGACGCGCGCGGGCTCGGCCGCGTAGCGATTTGATCGTTGCCCGAGGTCCGCCGTCAGATCGTAGAGTTCGCCGGGTTGGTCGTTGGGTTCGTCGCCACGGTCTCGTGAGAACCACTCGGGCACCTGGCTGACGCCGCCGGACGGGGCGTCGATCAGCACCCAGCCATCGTCTCGAATCGCATAGCGCCCGGGACCGGTGTTGTGGACCAGGGTGGTGCGCCGCGAGGGCCCGGTACCGAACAGGCAATCCGACTGGTCGATACTGTCCTCACCCGATCCGGGCGGGATCGGGGCGCCGACGACGGCCGCCAGCGTCGCGAACAGATCGGTCTGGCTGAGCAGGCCGCGCTCGACCCGACCCGCCGGGATCCGGCCCGGCCAGTGCACGAGCAACGGCACGCGGTGGCCCCCTTCCCAGAGGTCGCGCTTCAGGCCGCGGAGCGGGCCCATGCTGCGATGCCCGAAGCGGCGGATCCGTTCGTAGGCGTATCGCTCCGGGCCGTTGTCGGACGCGAAGATCACGATCGTGTCGTCGAGGCATCCGCGTCGCTCGAGGGCGGCGAGGACCGCCCCGACCGTGTCGTCGGTCTGCACGACGTAATCGCCATACCCGCCGGCTTGTGACCGGCCGACGAACCCGGCGGCGGGCACGATCGGTGCGTGCGGAGACGTGAAGGGAAAATAGAGGAAGAACGGTCTGTGCGGCGACTGCCGCGCGATCCAGGCGACGGCGCGTTCGGTGAGCCGGGGCATCACGGCGTGAAAATCCCAGTCGGCGACCGCGGGGCCGGCGCGGCATTCCCAGTTCCCTTCGGCCGTCTCCGCCTTGATCGCCAGATCGACCGACGGCGCGATCGGCAGACGGTCGTCCTCGAACCAGGCGTAGGGGGGGAAATTGGGCACGTCGTCGCCGAAATAGGTGTCGAATCCGTGATCGATCGGGCCGCCGGGAATCGAGCGCGACCAATCGAAATCGGACGGGCCGAACACCCGGTTGCCTCTGTCCAGGCGCGGTGCGGCGCCGGGCCGGCGGATCGCCTCCCAGTCCCAGCCGAGGTGCCATTTCCCGATCGCCGCCGTCGCATAACCCTGCCCGCGGAGCAACTCGGCGAGCGTCAGGCGGTCGGCGTCGAGGACCGGCTGGTCGAAGGCGTTGACGATGCCGTGGAACTTCCGCCAATGGGCTCGGCCGTGGAGCAGCGCGTAGCGGCTCGGGGTGCAGACACCGGACGAGCTGTGGGCGTCGGTGAAGCGCGTCCCGCCGGCGGCGAGGCGGTCGAGGTGTGGAGTGGGGATCTTCGAATCGGGATTCTGGCACCCCAGATCACCGTAGCCGAAATCGTCGGCATAGAGGATGACCACGTTGGGGAGGCGTTCCGCGGCGTGGACCGTCCCCGCGCAGGCGCCCCAGAGGAGCATCATCACGATCCGGCGCACGGCAGACATGGCTTCCATCTCCGCGGACACAGACGCGCGACTCACCGACAGCCGCAGCCACCGCCGCAGGTGCCGCGGGCCGCTTCGAGCCGCGCCTGGATCGCCAGCGACGTCGGCGTGATCGACAGACCCCCCAGTGCCGTGCAACGCACCTCGCGCGGCATTTGGCCGGCGACCCGGCGTGCCGTCTCGATCACTTCGTCGAATGGGATCACCTGGTCGAAACCCGCCAGCGCCATGTTGGCACATGCCAGGGCGTTGGCGGCGGCCATCACGTTCTTCCCGAGGCAGGGGGCCTCGACCCGGTTGGCGATCGGATCACAGATCAGGCCGATCATGCTCTGCAGCGCCATCGATGCCGCCGCCAGGGCGCGGTCCGTCGGCCCGCCGGCGAGGGTGACCAGCGCCGCCGAGGCCATCGCCGCCGCGGCCCCTCCCTCGGCCTGGCAGCCGCCCACCTCGGCGGCGAAGGTCCAGGCGCTGGCGATGCACACGCCGACCAGCCCGGCGGCCAGCAGTGCCCTGGCGATCGCCTCGTCGCCTGCGTTCCGGGCCTCGGCGACCGCGATCACGACCCCCGGCAGCGCCGCGCAGGCGCCGGCGGTCGGCATCGCCACGATCACGCCGAGGGCGCTCTTCACCTCCATCAGCGCCGTGACATAGAGGACGGCCCGATCGAGCGCGCCGCCGTCGAGCAGCCGACCGGCGGCCAGGTGGCGGGCGAACTCGCCCGACTGATGGCCGAGGATGCGATCGGCGTGGCTCGTTCCGGCAATGCCTTCGGCGATCGACCGTTTCAGGATCGTCACGATGTCGGTCATCATGACGAGCACCCGTTCCTCGGCGAGCGGTCCGCGGAGACACTCGTAATCGATGGCATGACGCCACAGCGGCAACCCGCGGCCGGCATCGGCGGCGAGGATCCCGGCCGCCGTCGAAAACGGCACCCGCGACGCGCGCCGCGACGTCACCGGCAGCACCGGGCCGAGCCTCCGCACACCGGCCATGTCGCCTGCGCGCCACCACGGGGCCAAGGTGTCGTCGTCGATGAATGCCGGGCCCGTGGCATGCACGAGCCATCCCGTGTTGTCGCGCTGGTGGAGTCGCACGCCGTCGAGCGACGCATCGTCGGCCAGCCGATCGTGGAGTTGCTCGGCGGCGTCGCGGCCACACGGGCCGACCAACGTCTCGTGGGCGTCGCCGGCGAGCGACAGGGTGAAGCCGTCGATGTCGACGACGTCGATCATGCCGCCTCCGGTGGACACCGCGCGGAGGGTGTGCGCACGGCCGCCGCGCGACAGGGCGAGACGGTAGGTGTTGGGATGGGGATCGCCGACGTCGACCGTGGCGAAGCGCAGCCGACAGCCGGCCGCCGCGAGGGCTGCCGGCGACTCCGGCAGGGCGGCGGCGGTGCAATCCCAGCCGAGCAGGCCGCCGCACAGCCCCATGTCGGAGCCCTGCGACTCGTGGGTCGTGGGAAGGGATCCATCACGGTCGAACTCGACGAGCACCTCCTCGGGCGTGCCCCCGACGAGGTCGCGGGCGATCCTTCCGATGCGCAGTGCCGCAGCGCAGTGCGAGCTCGACGGCCCGCGCATCACCGGGCCGATCACGTCGTTGAAGATGCTCACCAGGGGCATCAGGCCTCCCGGAGGAAGCGGGCGAACCAGTCGCGCGTGCGCTCCCACATGGCATCGGTAAAGGCGTGGCCGGTTCCCGGCTCGATGAACGACGCGAATCGCCCGGGCGTTCCGGCGGTGGCGTAGGCGGCCGCGATCACGTCGAGTCCCGCGCGGACCTCGTCGATCGGACTGCCGGCGTCGTCCTCGCCGAACGTGAGCAACAGGGGCCGCGGGGCGATCAGCGCGGCGATGTCCGGGGTGTCGCCGTGGGCGAACAGACCGGGGATGAAGTTGGGGAAGCAGTGGAGAATCTGGGTGCGATGGATCGCGCCATAAGTCGGCAGGCAGCAGGAACCGACGAGGCACGCCAATCGCTCCTCCCACGGACCGACCAGCCACGTATGGGTCGAACCCATCGAATGGCCGAAGCACCCGATCCGATCGGCGCGGACCTCGGGGCGGCTGACGAGGTAGTCCACCGCCCGACGCATGTCGAGGATGTTCTTCCAGGCCATGCACTTCCCGCCCACCGTGAGGCGGAGAAACTCGAAACGTTCGTAGTCGCCGTTCTCCAGTCGCGGGTGCCGGCGGTCCTCGAAGCAGAGGGCATCGGGACACAGGACCACGTAGCCTTCGCGGGCCAGACGTACCCCGACGTGTTGTGACGGATCACCGGCGATGCCCGCCGGTTCGCTCTTGCCGAGATGCCACTGGCCGTTGTGCTGGTGCCAGACGGCGATCGCCGGGGCGGGGTGCCGGGCATCGACGCCGTCGGGGACGAGCACGAGCGCCGGCACGCGGTCCCCCGGTTCGGCCTGATAATCGACACGCTCGATCCGGTAGCCGTCGCCGGCGATCGAGTCCGTGTGCCGCGGTTCGAGGGGGCAGGGTGCGGGCCAGGGGCCGCCGAGGCATTCGCCGAGGTGGGTGCGAAAATCGGCCACGGTGGGCTCGGCGGCTGTGGATCGGTCGGCCGGCTCACCGAACGCCGCCAGACCGGAAACCGTCGTGACGACGAAGCGGCGACGGGCGGCGGTCTCGGCGGGCGGCTGCATCCGGGAAATATATCGAAGGCTGAGCCCGGGATCGGCGCTGGCGAAAAGAAGCGGCCCGGTCCGTGAGGACCGGGCCGCTCCGTTCCCAATCGTCCCGCCCGTTCCCTCCGGCCGGCCCGGAGGCGCGTGCCGGAGGAAAGAGCGTCAGCATCGAAGGGTCACTGGCAGATGGGTTCCTCGCGGTAGATGGTCACCGGCACGCGTCGCGTCACGGTGTACGGCACGCGCTTGGGAACCATCCGCACCACGTCGATCGTCTTCGTCTCGTGCACCGGGCGGGTCGTGGTGACCGGCACCTGCTTGGTGCGCGTCTCACGGACCATGGTGCACACCTTGTAGGGAACTTCCTTGGTGCACTGCTCGGTGACCATGCGGCAGACGCGCGAGGTGCACGTCTTCACCCGCTGTTCGGTCTCCATGCGGCACACCTTGTAGGTGCAGGTGCGGACCTGCTCCTCCGGGACCATGCGGCAGACCTTGTAGCAGCAGGTCTTGACGCGTTGCTCGGGCACCATGCGGCACACCTGATAGGTGCGGACGCGTTGCTCGGGCACCATGCGGCAGACCTTGTAGCAGCAGGTCCTGACGCGTTGCTCGGGCACCATGCGGCACACCTGGTAGGTGCAGGTGCGGACGTGCTGCTCGGGGACCATGCGGCACACCTGGTAGGTCTTGACGCGTTGCTCGGGCACCGTGCGGCACACCTGGTAGGTGCAGGTGCGGACACGCTGCTCGGGGACCATGCGGCACACCTGGTAGGTCTTGACGCGTTGCTCGGGCACCATGCGGCAGACCTGGTAGGTGCAGGTGCGGACACGCTGCTCGGGGACCATGCGGCAGACCTGGTAGGTCTTGACGCGTTGCTCGGGCACCATGCGGCAGACCTGGTAGCAGCAGGTCTTGACGCGTTGCTCTGGCACCATGCGGCACACCTGGTAGGTACGGCAGCGCTCCTCCGGAACCATGCGGCAGACCTTGTAGCAGCAGGTCTTGACGCGTTGCTCGGGCACCATGCGGCACACCTTCTCGCACCGTTTCTCGACCACCGTCTCGCGCTCGTAGCGGACGCACTCGATCTCTTTCTCACGGATCTCCGTGACCCAGCGCTTCTTCGTCACGGTGCGCGGCGGGCACTGCTCCTCGACCCGGCGGACGGCGCCGGGTTGGTAGACGCACTTGCATTGGCACTCGTCCCACACCCAGCACCCCGGTTCACGGATGCAACGGGTGATCACCGGGCCGGGCACCTCGCAAGTCTCGGTCTCCCAGCGACCGCAGTGCACCTGCACCGTCTTGGTGTAGTGCACCGGCTTGCAGACCGTCTTGCAGACGTCCCGCTCACGCGTCTCGTAGACCGGCTTGCAGACGGTGTAGGGGATCTCCTTGGTGATCGTCTCCCACACCGGCTTGCAGACGGTGTAGGTCTGCTGGCGGGTCTCGTAGACCGGCTTGCAGACGGTGTAGGGGATCTCCTTGGTCATCGTCTCGTAGACGGGCTTGCAGACGGTGTAGGGGATCTCCTTGGTCATCGTCTCGTAGACGGGCTTGCAGACGGTGTAGGTCTGCTGGCGGGTCTCATAGACGGGCGTGCAGACGGTGTAGGGGATCTCCTTGGTCATCGTCTCCCACACCGGCTTGCAGACCGTGGTGCGAATCTCGCGCTCGCGGGTCTCCCAGACCGGCTTCGAGACGGTGTAAGGGATTTCCTTCACCACCGTGTCCCACACCGGCTTGGTCAGCGTGTAGTTGACGGTGCGCGTCCGGTGTTCCCACACCGGCTTACAGACCGTGTACTCCACGTCCTTGAAGACCGTCTCCGATTCGTAGCGGAGGCAATCGATCTCCCGCTGTTCCACCTGCCGCTCGCAGACGGTCTTCCAGCAGGTGACCTCACGGTTCTCGAACACCACCTCCCGCACCAACCGGGTGGGTGCGCAGGGATTGGCGATGACGCCTGTATCGGCGGGGGTTGGCTCCCCTCCTTCGCATGGCTGGTCGTCGACGACGACGCTCGTCGTCTCCGCGGCGCGGGGGGGGTCGCTGGCGACGTCACCGTGATCGGCGTGGGCGGGCTGAAACGCCCACGCGATCCCGGCGAGAACCAGCAGACAAGTCGTCCACGTGGTTTTCATGGTTGCGTCCTCTTTCGAGGATGGGCTCCTGATCGGGGTCGAAACGGTTGGGAACGTGCGGCAGGCTTTCCGGCCGCTCGCATCTCAACCATCGACCACAAAACCCCCGTAGATCGACCAGAACACGCAGCCATTCACGTTTTTCCAGGACTCCTGGTCCATTGCATCCGCTACAAACCCACCATCCCGAGGTGGTTCGTTGCGGCGCCGCCGGCGGGATGGGTAGAGTTCGGTCCGTTTCTCGGGGACATCCCCGCGGCGGGTCCGACGGCCTGTCGCCCGGCATCGACGACGCCCCGGGAAGGTCGCTGCCCCACTGCGGCCCAGACGCACGGGGACCTGTGGCGGCGGCCCTGCGTCGTCGGCGACGTTCACCGGCGACCCTTCCCCGGCCACCGCGACTCGCGCCATGACCGACACCCGACCCACGCCGGCCGATCCGCCGTCGGACATCTCGGTGCCGAAGGTGGTCGTCAGCCGCTTGAGCCTGTACCTCCGCGAATTGCAGCGGCTCCAGGCGGCCGGCCACCAGACGATCTCGTCTGGCCAGTTGGGAACCCTCTTGGGTTTCAGCGATGCCCAGGTGCGCAAGGATCTCGGCTTCTTCGGCCAATTCGGCTATCCGGGAGTCGGGTACCGCTGTGACGAACTGGTGCGTGCGATGCGCGACATCCTCGGCACCAACCATTTTTGGCCGGTGGTGATGATCGGTGCCGGCAACCTCGGTCAGGCACTGCTCGGCTACCGGGGTTTCGGTCGCCAGAACTTCGCGATCCAGGCGGCGTTCGACGCCGACCCCGCGAAGGTCGGTCAGACGATCCAGGGCATTCCCGTGCTCCCGCTCGGCCAACTCGATCGGGTGATCCGCGAGCACGGCATCCGCTTGGCGATGATCGTGGTGCCGGCGGAGCAGGCGCAGGCGGTGGCCGACCGCCTGGTCGCTGCGGGCATCGAGGGCATCGTCAATTTCGCTCCCGTGACGCTCGTGCTCCCGGGCAACGTGCAATCGGTCTCGGTCGATCTCGCGATCGAGCTGGAGCAACTGTCGTTTGCCGTGACCAATCGTCTCGCCAAGCCCGGGGAGTCGCCGGCGGCCGGCGACGTCGCCGACGGGGACCAGCGGATCGGTCAGACGCCCCGTCAGCCCAGCGATCCGTGAAACCTGGCGCTGCGGGCCCGGCACCGCGGGGCATGTGTGGCGGCACGGGGCACGAGCCCGCGTCGGCGGCGCTGCCGGGGGGCCCGGAAGCGCTGGCGGAGGCCCTTATCCACTCGAAAAGCTGCGCTTTTTACGAGAACTGCGTTCTCGGCACCTCCTCCTTGAGGTGCGGCAGGCTGTGTGTCCACAGCCTGCGAGCGACGCGCCCAGATCCCCGACGCCACCGCGCGGATGGCCAGCGTTTTGTGATCGGCTCGGCCGCCGACAGGCGATCGGGGGATCGCGATGGACGGGTCGCGGTATGATGCCGATCGGCTCGTTTCTGCCCGGTAGTGTAACGGTAGCACAAGGGATTTTGGTTCCCTTTGTCTAGGTTCGAATCCTAGCCGGGCAATCACCGTGGTGGACCACGGCAGCAGTTTTCCCAGCGGGTCAAACGGAGTTGTCCATGCAAGGCGAGCGGAGCGCGACGGTCGAGAGCAGTGCGGGGTGGTGGCCGAGGCCGCGAGCGAGTGGCGCGGACGCCCGGGAGCGTGTCGTCCCTCGCCGCACGTCCGTCGCATGGAGGCCACGGGTGGGCTGGCGGGCGCTGCTGGCGGCGTTTTCGCTGGTCGGGGCGACCGCCGCGTTTGCCGACAGCGTCTACGTCGTGAGCTTCACCACGGGCGGCCTGTACCGCTACGACTCCGCCGATCCCGCCGGAACCCTCACAGCCCTCACCGGCACGGGAGCGATGGTCAAGCCTTCGGCGGTCGCGGTCGGACCGGACGGCATGCTGTACATCGGTGAAAGTGGCGATTTCACCACCGTGTTTCCGCAGATCCGTCGGTACGATCCCGCCACCGGCACGCTGTCGGTCGTGACGTCGCTGGCGGCACAGGGGGTCGTACCGGCGAGCATCGCTTTCAAAGCGGACGCGATGCTCGTGGGCCGCAATCCGTTCTTCGGAAACACCGGGCCAATCGCCAAGGTGACCGGCTGGAACGGGGGCGCGGTTGCCGTCTCGGAGTACACGTCCGGCGGATCGCTGGCGAGCAGCCCGGGGCTCGCCGTCGGCGCCGATGGCAGCCTGTACGTGAGCGACCAGACGTACAACTTCGCCACGGGCGTGGCCACCGGACCGGTGAAGAAGTTCGACGCCAGCGGCACCTACGTCGGCGAGGTCGTCGCCGACGGTGCCGGCGGGTTGGCGGGCCCGACCGGCCTGGCGCTGGTCGGCAACACGTTGTTCACCGCGAGCATCATGAACGGGTCGGTGCTGCGCACCGACGTCACCACCGGCGTGACGACCATCTTCGCCTCGACGGGCGCGCCGTTCGCCACCGGTCCGCTGGCGCTGCTCGCCGACGGCGGACTGCTCGCCGGCAGCCCGGCCGGAGACGGCGCCATCTACCGTGTCCGCGCCGACGGGTCGCTCGCCGCGACCTTCGCCAGCGGGCTGGGGCAGATTGGCGGAATCGCGATCACGGCCGTACCGGAACCGGCGACGTGGATGCTGGCGGCCACCGGGGCCGCGATCGCCTGCTGGCATGCGTGGCGGCGCCGCGGACGCGGCGGTAAGCTTCCCCCGCCATGAACCGCCGCGCCTTCACGCTCGTCGAATTGCTCGTGGTCGTGGCGATCATCGGCGGGCTCGTCGGCCTGCGTCTCCCGGCGGTGCAGGCGGCCCGTGAGGCGGCCCGGCGCACGCAGTGTGGGAACAACCTGCGGCAGCTGGGCATCGCCGCCGCCAATCACGAGGCGGCGCGGCGTCGCTATCCCGTCGGCGCCGAGTCGCGCGCGTGGGCGGCGAAACCCAACTGGCCCCACCAGTTCTTCCGCTGGTCGGTGCTCGCCCATCTGTCCCCGTATTACGAGCAGGAGCACCTGCTCCGGGCCCTCGATCTCACGGTGCCTCTGTACGTCGGCCTCTCGCCGGGTGACGTCGCGCCGCAGAACAAGCCGATCGTCGCCCTCACGGTGCCGCTGTTCCTCTGCCCGAGCGACCGCAACGGACCCGTGTCGCCCCTTTTCGGCCCGACCAACTACGCCGCCTGCACCGGCACCGGCGTCGCTGGCGGCACGCCGTTCGACACCGACGGCGTGTTTTTCGTCAACTCGCGCGTCCGCCCGCAGGACGTCGTCGACGGGCTGTCGAAGACGGTCGCGTTCGCGGAGAGCAATCTCGGCGACGGTCCGGTCGCCACGACCGACCGCGCCGCAGCCAACGCGGTGACGGCCTATGCGTTCACCTTCGCCTTTCCGCTGTCGGATGCCGGCTGTCAGGCCGCCTTCTACTGGAACTTCACCGACCTGCGCGGTTTTTCTTGGGCCAATGGGGAATACCGCACCTGCCTCTACAACCACCGCCGACTCCCCAACGACCAGGAGATCGATTGCCTCGGCGTCAACATGGGGACGACCGACCCGCGCTTCATGTACGCCGGCTACGGATGGCGCGGTGCGCGGAGCCGCCATCCGGCAGGCGTCAACGTGCTTTTGGTCGATGGGGCGACGCGGTTCGTCACGGCGACGGTGGACGGCGACGTTTGGCGGGCCGCGGCGACCCGCGCGGGGGGCGAGGTGGCGGCGCTTGACTGACGTCGCCGCCCGACCGCCGCGGCGCCGTGTCGTCGGAAGCGCCGGCATCCGTCACGTTGCCCGTGCGGCGCCCCGCCTGACGGAGCCGGTCGATCGCCGCGCGGATATCGGCGGGCAGCGGCGAGGAAAAGTCGAGTTCGGCCCCGGTCACGGGATGGACGAACCCGAGGCTGGCAGCATGCAGGAGGACCCGCGTCGCACCGGAGCGGTCGACGGCACGGGTCTTCCGCGATGCCACGTAGACCCGCTCGCCGCACACCGGGTGGCCGCTTTCCGAGAGGTGGATGCGGATCTGGTGCGTCCGTCCGGTCTCGAGGACGCACTCGACGAGCGTGTGCTCGTCGCCGAAATGCTCGATCGGCCGCACGTGGGTCACCGCTTTCTTGCCCTCGTCGCTCCCCGAAGAGCCGCGCCGTCCATCGCCACGGTCGCGGACGAGATGCGAGACGATCGTGCCGGATCCCACCCGCCCGATGCAGAGGGCCAGATAGCGGCGGCGCGTGGTGTGCGCCCGGAACTGCTCGGCGAGGATCCGCTCCGCCGGAACGGTGCGGGCGAAGACCACCAACCCGCTCGTCTCGCGGTCGATGCGATGGACGGCGCGGACCGGTGGCGGTCGGCGGCGGCCACCGCGACCGGCGGCCAGCCGCGCGGCGATCGCCACCGGCAGCAGCTCGTCGAGCGTCGGTTGGATCTGGCGCCGGCGGGCGGGCCAGGATCGCTCCTCGCCGTGACGGGTCGTGGTCACCCCCGCGGGCTTCTCGACGACGACCACCGCGTCGTCGAGATGGACGATCCGCACGTCGCGCGGTCCGGGTGGCGCCGGCGCGGCGACGGCGAGGAGCTTGACGACATCGCCTGCCCGGAGCCGGCGCCCGACGTCGGTGGCGACGTTGCCGTGGATCTGCACGCGCCGGGTGCGGATCAGTCGCTGTGCCTGGGACCAACTCACGTTGCCGACGGCGCGCACGAACGCCCCGAGCGTCTTCCCGGCCGAGGTGTCGTCGACGTGATGGACCGTGCCGGTGGCGGGTTTCATGACGCAGGGTTCTCCGTGCAGACGATACCCGGGGTGCGCCGCGGGGGAAGGGGCGGTATCTTGACCCCCCCGAACCCCGTTTTAGACTCGATTTCCCGGTAACCTCCCGTGTGCAGTCCCGCTCCCCGCCCTCCCCGGTGAGGTTCCTCCGTCGTGCCAGGCACCTGCGTCATCGGTCTGCAATGGGGTGACGAGGCGAAGGGCAAGCTCGTCGACATCCTCACCGAGCAACACGACATCGTCGTGCGCTACCAGGGGGGCGCGAACGCCGGCCACACCGTCGTCTCCGGCGGCCAGACCTGGAAGCTGTCGTTGATCCCCAGCGGCATCCTCCGCGACGCCGTCATCTGCGTGGTGACCGGCGGCGTCGTCCTCGATCCGGCGGCGATCCTCCGCGAGATCGACATGCTCGAATCGCGCGGCGTGCGTGTGGGGAACAAGTTGCTCCTCTCCGACCGCACGCACCTCGTGTTTCCCTGGCACCTCGCCGAAGACCGGTTGCTCGACGGCAGTCTGTCGGGCGGGGAGGCGATCGGCACCACGGGCCGGGGGATCGGTCCCTGTTACCGGGACAAGGTGGGAAGGGCCTGGGGGATCCGTCTCGGCGACATTTACCGCCCCGGGTTCGCCGAGACGCTGCGGCACATCGTGGCGGCGAAGCGCCGGCTGCTCGGTGGGTGGAGCGGTGGAGGGGGGGGCGCCGCGACGCCCGAACCCAACACCACAACAACCCCCCCCACAACCCCCCCC
>JBJSXB010000309.1:0-3901 GCA_046086245.1 Planctomycetaceae bacterium
TTTTCCAGGCAAAAAAACCTCCGGTTTTTTCGGCAGTTGCACTGCCGCGATCGCGTCCGTGCGATCGAGCAGGCTGTGTGTCCACAGCCTGCTATGCAGGCCGTGGAAAAAGTCATCCGGGACTTTTTCCAGGCAAAAAAACCTCCGGTTTTTCGGCAGTTGCACTGCCGCGATCGCGTCCGTGCGATCGAGCAGGCTGTGTGTCCACAGCCTGCTACGGCAGCCGGACCGCCAGCTCGCCACCGACCATCGAGCGCGGGTCGCCACGCTCCGCCAGCGTGCCGGCCAGCGTGCCGATCGTCCGCCGGACCGCCGTCGCGACGACGGGTTTCCCGGCCGAGGTGACCACGACCGGTCGGTCGAGATCGATGAACGCGTCGTCGAGGAGCAGGCGCACCCGTTCGACCTGCGGGCTGGTGACGTCGATCGTCTGGCCGCGGCACTCGGCGACGATCTCGCTGCCCCCCGTGCGCTGGTCGTCGTCCACGGCGAGCCAATAGAACCGCCGGTGGGTGACGTCGTCCTGCTTCCACACCACCCGCTTCGGGAATGGGTCGCGACGAAACTGCATCATCCAGGGGATGGCGACCGCGTCCTCGCGGTCCATCCAGTGCCCCTTCTCGGCGTGGATCGTCACCAGGTGGGGATAGCCCTCCGGATCCTTGGCCCGCAGGTCAGCCAGCATCGTCTGCCACGCCGTCGCCGTCTGGTTGCGCCCGTAGGCGGCGTCCTTGCCCCCCATGTGGATCGTGAACGGCAGGTTGCGCAGGCCCAGCGGCGAGGTCTCGTTGGGATGTCCGGCCATCATCGCGGCGGCCGCGAGCCGATCGGCCATCCGCGGCGCGAGCTGGTACACCCCGTCGCCCCCGGCCGAATATCCCATCAGGTAGACGCGGTCCGGATCGACGTCCTCGAACACGACCAGATTCTCGATCAACCGGTCGAACAGCGGGTCGATATGGTCCTGATGCCAGAGATTCCAGGTGTCGGTCGGCGCCCGCGGCACGACATAGACGCCCTCCTCGAGCGTGTAGAGCCGCTTCTGGTTGTCCCATTGGCGGTCGTTGACCGCCTTCGGCGCGCCGCCACCGCCGTGCATCGAGATCACCATGCTCCGCCCACCGGCCGGTTTGTCACCGAACACCTGCACGGTGAACGGCATCTCGAGGTCGCCGTGGCGCAGCCTCCGCTCTTCCATCTCCGCCGCCCGCGTCTCGCGCACCCGCGCGTCGTGTGCGGCGGCGAGCAGCGTACGGGCCGTCGCCGCGTCGTCGCGCGACAGCCCCACGCCGGCAAACGCCTCGTCGCCGATCGGCCCGCGCTCCCCCCATGGCTTCGCCAGGTAGTCCCGTAGGGCCGCCACCGCTCCGGCCGAGGCGGCTCGATCGATCACCGGGGCGTCGCCCGGGCCCACGGCCGCGTTGGCGGCACCCGGTTCCGCGGCGGCCATCACGAGGGTGACGACCTCGCCGGACACGGGCCTCGCCACGCGGGTGCCGACGGTGTGACCGTCGTGGTCGCCGACGACGTCGAACACACCCTCTCCCGGCACGATGATCGTCCGGTGGTCGTTCATGTCGAATCGCTCGTCGTTGGTCACGAGCTCGTAGCGCCCTTCGCCTCCCACCTGGCACACGCGCACACGCGCGGCCACGCGTTGGCCGGCGCCGTCCACGGCCTTGATCCGCAGGGCCACGCTCCCCTCGGGAAGCGGTACCGCCCTGCTCGTGTAGCGGTCGGAGACATTCACCGCGCTGACATCCCCGTACCCGGGTGCCCAGACCAACGGGAACGGCAGCGGTGTGCGTCGGAAGCTGCTGGCGTAGATCGCGTGGCGCGGCTCGTCGCGCAGTGCGGCCGCCGCCCGGTCGCCGAACCAGACCGCGTCGAGGGCGTCGCCCGAGGGCTCCGCGGCTCCGGTGAAGTGCCACCCGTCGTCCCAGACCTCGACCCACGAGTGATTGCCGCTGCCGTCGGTCCACAGGGGCGTCCCGCAGAACCGCGCCGGCACGCCGACGGCGCGGCAGGCGTCGATGAGCAGCACCGCCAGACCGCTGCAGGTCGCCATCCCCGATTCGATCGACTCGTAGGGGCTCTGATCGGCCTTTTTGCGCTTCGTCGAGTAGCGGACGTTGAACAGCGCGAAGATCTTCTGGTTGAGCATCACCGCCGCCGTGCCGGGTGAGCGTGCGTCCGCCACCAACGGCGCGCACCGCTCGCGGAAGTCCCTCCGCCACCGGTCGCGGCGCTCGTTGATGCTGGCGTACGGAAGGACGTCGTTGAGGAAGACGTCGCGCGGGATCCGTGCGGCCCACGGGGCGGCGGCGAGCGCCTCGTGGGCGCAAGCCGTGTTTTCGAGGAGGAAGTCGGCCGACAGGCTCTCGCGGTCGCGCGCGGGCATGTGGGCGATCAGGAAGCGCATGCCTTCGGCCTGCGACTCCGGCACGTCGCGCAGCGCCCGCTCGAGCTCGCCGCGATTGGTGCCCGCGCGCTGGAGCGCGGCGTTGACCAGCGGCTCGATCGCGTCGCCGCCGGAATCGCGGCGGCCCGGTGGGGGCGACGCGTCGGAGCGATCGGGGGCGGGGACGAACGTGAGCTTCGAATCATGATCGATCCGCCACGTTCCCGCCGGTCGGCCATCGCGCTGGTTCGGAAGCGTCGCGGTATAGCCCTCGGCCGTGCGCTCGAGGCGCGGCACCGAGCCGAACGGTGTCCAGACGTCGCGGGGCATCCCGAGCCTGTCGAGGTCTTCGGCCCACGATCCGTGCCGCCCCTGGTACGACCGCTGCCGGTGGTAGACCTCCATCAACAGGTCGCGCACCGCCTGGTCGGGATCGGGCGTCGGGGGGATGTCGAGCGTCGAGCCGGCGGCGGAAAACACGACGCTGCCCCAGCGCTCGGGGCGATGCATGTCGACGATGCCCTGGGGCGACCAGATCCAGTTGTGCTCCGGTCGATTCGGCACCTTTTTCGTGCGTCCCTCCTCGATCGTCGTCTCCCACTCGACGCGCGAGAACCCCACCCGCCACCGGTCTCCCGCCATGGGCGCGTGCGCCGAGATTCCCGGCGGCCGGTCGAACGCCTTCCACGGGATCGCGATCTCGACCGACCAGCCGCGGTCGGTGTCACGGGGATCGTTGAGTGTCCCCTGCACGGCGACGGCGGTGCGCAGGCCGGCCAGCTCGAAGGCATCGTCGGCCTTGCCGCCGTCCTTGTACGGTTTGGCGAGGAACAGGTCCCAGCCCGTGTTGAGGGCGTTGATCTCGAACTCATAGTAATGATGGTTGTCGCCATCGGGGTCGATGAACACCTCGAAGTCGTTGTCCTGGAAGATCACCGCGTCGTGGTCGCGGATCGTCGCCCAGACGTCGGGCTCGTCGAGCTGGGCGGCGATGTAGAGGTACTCGTCGTCCCAGAGCATCTTGGCGCGGGTGCGGTGGGTGGGGGCGGGCCGGGCGTCCCCTTCGATGTCGACGAAGTCCGCGGTCCACGGGGTCGTCTGCCAGGCGGGGTCGTCGAGCGTCCCGTCGATCGTCGGGGGCGTCGCCGCCCGGGCCGCGACATAGGACCGCGGCACCTGCGGTTGCATCCGCTTCCAGTCGTCGAGCGAGTCGGCACGGCCCGGCAGCGCACCGAGCGCCAGGGCGATCGCGCCCAGCGCGACGCCTGATTCAACGGCTCGCGAGACGGTGTGCCCGTTTGCGGTGGCACGGCGGGGCAGGCGCATCATGGCGGGGCGAGTCCTTTGCGGCGATCAAGCGGCTGGCGTACGCATCACGCGTGGCACGGCTGGCGGAGGGAAGGAGACACCGCCTGCCGCCGGCCACGTCCGCCGGGCCGAGGGAGTCTACTCGGGCGAAAAGGTGTGTTGCCTCGCCCGGCGTCGCCGCGTCGCGCCACT
>JBJSXB010000310.1:0-9456 GCA_046086245.1 Planctomycetaceae bacterium
CGTCGAGTTGATCACCGACGTGCTCGAGCGCGACGGGCGGTTCGAGACGCGCAGCGTCAACAACGGTTTCGACGCGGGAATGATGGTCAAGGACTACCGGCCCGATCTCATCGTCCTCGACGTCATGCTGCCCGACATCAACGGCAAGGAAGTCTGCCAGCGGGTGCGCAGCGATTCGACCATGGACGAGGTGCGGATCATCTGCATCTCCGGCATGGGCGAGCCCGACAAGGTCGAGGAGCTGAAGGCGGCCGGGGCCAACGAGTTCCTCCAGAAGCCCTTCGAGGCCGAGGTGCTCGTCGATCGGATCTGCGGATTGCTCGACATCGAGTCGGTCGCGACCGGGTCGTGACGCGCGTGTGTCCGGCGGCGGTCGGCCGCCGGTCGTGCGCACTGGTGGCTCGTCTGCGGCCTCGTGTGCATCGTCGATACGCGTGCCGGGCCTTCACCGGCCCGGCACGCGGTCGGCAGGTGGAGCCGCCACCGTGGGGTCGGGTGTGATGCCGGTCGATCCACTTTCGCGGCGGGGCGGTGTCGCGGCCGCCACGGGCGCGCGACTGCTGGTGCGGCCACTGATTGGTCCCGCGCTCGCCTTGCCTCTTTCGGCCGATGCCTGTCTGTCGCTCGCGGCGGCCCTGCTCGGCACCGATGACGTCCCGGGCCGGGCAGCTCCGCCCGAAATGGTCCGCGCATCCGACCCCGTGGTGGCGGTGTGGTGGGCGCTGGTGCGCGACGGTGCCGCGGGGCGGGATTGGGTCGCCGCGCTCGACGACGACCTGGTGGTCGCCGCGGCTGGAGAAGACGGCCGATCTCGCGTGGACCTGCCGACGGCGGGTGTTCGGGGCGGGGCCGAGCCGTCGTCCGCGTGCGAGGGAACGCGGTGGGCGATGCCCGATGCGATCGCTTGGGACACGTTCGTCGCAGCCACCGGCATCGGTTCCTCCGGTCCGGACGACGAGCCGCGGCTGATCGACTCGTCGACGGGCGTGCTGCGCGCTCGTCTCGATGCCGGGGCGGGCGCCCGCCTGCCGGCGGCGGACGCGTATGCCGGCCTGCCCCGGGGTGAGGCCGTGGTGCTCCGGCGCGCCATCCGGCTGCGGCGCGCGCACGATCGCCTCGCCGCCTGCTTCGCCGCCGAGGTCGAGGCCGCCCGGTTGGAGGGCTTGCGGTCGCTCGCCTATGGCGCTGGGCACGAGATCAACAATCCCCTGGCGAACATCGCCGCCCGCGGGCAGGCGTTGTTGGTGGACGAAACCGACCCGCGTCGGCGGCGCCGATTGGCGACGATCGTCGATCAGGCGTTCCGGGCACGGGACATGATCGGCGGATTGATGCTGTGCGCCAGGCCTCCGGTCCCCTGCCCCGTCTCCTGCGACGCCCGCGCGATCGTGTCGGGAGTGATCGATTCGTTGGCGGCGCGGGCGGGCGACCGTGGCGTGCGCGTCGAGCGATCGGCAGACGGCGCGGCGCCGCTGGTCTGCGACCCGGCGTTGCTCTCCGAAGCGTTGCGTGCCATCGTGCTCAACGCGTTCGATGCCGTCGGCGAAGGGGGGGTCGTCGCAACGCGCGTGGCCGTCGAACGCGTGCCGGGGGGGGGCGAGCGGTCGGACATCGTGATCGTGGTGGACGACGACGGGCCGGGGATGGATGCCGAGACCCGTCGGGCGGCGTTCGACCCGTTCTACAGCGGTCGGGAGGCGGGGCGCGGCATCGGATTCGGTCTGACCAAGGCGCGGCGGTTCGTGATCGCCTCCGGCGGCGCCGTGGAGGTGGGAGTGTCCGCGCTCGGTGGTACGCGCGTGACGGTGAGGATGCCCGCGGCCATGGCCGTCGCCGCCCGAGAGTGACGCCGTACAACCCCCCCAAACCCTCCCCACGGGCGACGCAGCCGGCATCCCTTCCCTGGTCACCCCGCCTGCCGACGCGCGGGGTGACAGCCGACCTTGTCCGCGTTCCCGTCGTTCTCTATCCTCCCCCTGGCTCGTGCAGCGGTGCCCGGCGATGGATCGCCGGGACATGTCCAGCGGACGCGGTTGGGGCCCGGTAGTCCCGGGTACGCCGTGTCGGATCGGAGCAGGGATGCGTTCATGAGGCATGCCAGGGTCGTCGCCGGTTCCGGCGACAACGCCGCCGACATCCACGACGCTAACCCCCCTGAGGCAGCGGGCCTCGTTGCCGGTTGCGAGCCGGGTGACTCCCGGCCGCGGGGCGGCGAGGCGGGAGCGGGGGTCGACGAAGATCTCGACCGCCGGATCGATCGCCATCTCGAGGGGGTGTCGGCCGGTCGTGTTCTCCATCGGGTAGGGGTGCGCACGCATCCAGCCGACGCGCTCCGCGATCTGGTGACCCAGCCCGCGGCGGCGAGGCCGGTCCGCGAGACGGGTGCCAGCGGCTCTTCCGAGTGGCGCGGGCTGCCGCCGGCGGTGCAGCGGACCGCCGGCTGGCTGCGCGATCGGCAGGCCGTCGACGGCCATTGGCGTGGCGCCCTGGAAGGCGACACGATCCTCGAGAGCGAATACCTGTTGATCCTCGCCTGGGCCGACCGACTCGGCGGCGCCGAGGTGCCCGGGGCGACCCGCCGCATCCTCGACGAGCAGTTGCCGGACGGTGGGTGGTCGATCTATCCGGGCGGTCCCGTCGACGTCAGTGCGAGCGTGAAGGCCTATCTGGCCCTCAAGCTCACGGGGCACGATCCGGCGGCCGAGCCGTTGCGCCGTGCCCGTCGCGCCATCGCGCGTGCCGGTGGGCCGTCGGCGGTCAACAGTTTCACCAAGTTCTATCTGGCGCTACTCGGGCAGATCCCCTACGCGGCATGTCCGGCGGTGCCGCCGGAAATGGTCCTGCTGCCGGATTGGTTTCCGGTGAACCTGCAGCGCGTTTCCGCCTGGTCGCGGACGATGATCGTGCCGCTGTCGTTGATGTGGGCCTTCAAGCCGGTGCGCCGCTTCGCGCCGGAGCGCGGGATCGCCGAGTTGTTCGGCTCGGGCGCTGGCTGTCCGGCGCCCGCCAAGGAGGGGCCGTGGGCGCGGTTTTTCCGCGGCGTCGATCGGGTGATGAAGGCGAGCGAGGCGATCGGGTTCGTGCCGCTCCGGCCCCGGGCCGTGCAGGCGTGTCGTCGCTGGATGCTCGATCGCTTCGCGGGCAGCGACGGATTGGGGGCGATTTTTCCACCGATCGTCTGGAGTCTCGTGGCGTTGCGTTCGTTGGGTTGTGACGACGACGCCCCGGAGATGGTCGAGTGCTGGCGCCAATTGCACCGGCTGGTGGAGCGGAGTGCCGACGGTGGCACGCGTCTCGAGCCATGTCGCTCGCCGGTCTGGGACACCGCGATCACCGTCATCGCCCTGGTGGAGTCGGGTCGTGTGGCGGAGTCGGGGCACGCCGACGGTCTTGGGGCGATCGCGGCCGGCGTCGACTGGTTGCTCGACAGCGAGGTCCGCACCGGCGGTGATTGGGTGGGGGGCGTCCCGGAGGGTCGCGGCGTGGAGCCGTCGGGGTGGTGTTTCCAGTATGCCAATCGCTTCTATCCCGACGTCGACGATACGGCGATGGTGGTGATCGCGCTGGCGACGTGGCGGGGCTCGGTTGGTGGCGGCGACGCGTCAGTGGCAGCCGCCGCGCGGCTCGTCCGCGTCGATGCGGCGATCCGTCGGGCGGTACGTTGGCTCGACGTGATGCAAAACAGCGATGGCGGCTGGGGCGCGTTCGATCGTGACAACAATCTCGAGTTTCTCTGCGAGGTGCCCTTCGCCGATCACAACGCGATGATCGATCCGAGTACGCCCGACTTGGCGGGGCGCGTCCTGGAGGCGTTCGGCAAGACCGGCCGGACGGTGGGGCATGCGGGTGTCGATCGAGCGGTCGCGTACCTGCGCGCGACGCAGCAGCGTGATGGCGCGTGGTTCGGTCGTTGGGGTGTGAATTACGTCTACGGTACCTGGCAGGCGCTCGAGGGCTTGCGTGCCGTCGGCGTGCCGCTGTCCGACCCCGTCGTCGTCCGGGCTGCCGAGTGGCTGGAGCGGCACCAGCAGGCCGATGGTGGTTGGGGCGAGTCGCCGGAGAGCTATGCCGATCCATCGCTCGCCGGGCGCGGTCCGGTGACGGCCTCACAGACGGCCTGGGCCGTGGCGGGTCTGGTCGCGGCGGGCCGGGGCGGCACGTGGGCGGCGCGGCGCGGCGTCCGCTGGTTGCTCGACCGCCAGCAGGTGGACGGGGCCTGGAGGCAGCGCGAGTTCACCGGCACCGGGTTTCCGAAGGTCTTCTACCTCCGCTATCACTACTACCCGATCTACTTTCCGCTGCTGGCGCTGACCAGGTTCGCCGCCGCGGTGCCGCAGGCCATCCGTGGGGCCGGCTCCGGAGGCATTCGTCGGGTCGAGGAGCCGTCGGCATGAGCGTTCCCATCGGCCAGATGGTGGCTGTCGTCGGTCATGTGCTTCGGCAGCGGCTCCGTGGCAACGCACGGTATCCGCTGGTGTTGATGCTCGAGCCGCTGTTTCGCTGCAATCTCGCCTGCGGCGGCTGTGGCAAGATCCAGCATCCCGGCGAGGTTCTGCGGGCGCACCTGAGCGTCGAGCAATGCCTCGCCGCGGTCGATGAGTGTGGTGCCCCGGTGGTGTCGATTCCTGGCGGGGAGCCGCTGCTCCATCCCGACATCGAGGCGATCGTCGCGGGCATCGTCGCGCGTCGCAGATACCTCTATCTCTGTACCAACGCCTTGAAGCTCGAGGAGATGCTGCCCCGGTTTCAGCCGTCGCCGTATCTGGCGTTCTCCGTGCACCTCGACGGGCCACGCGAGGAGCACGACCACGCCGTCTGCCGTGACGGGGTGTACGACCGCGCCGTGAGCGCGATCCGTGCCGCCCGGCGCGCGGGATTCCGCGTCACCACCAATTCGACCCTGTTCGCCGATGCCGATCCGGCCCGCTATCGCACGTTCTTCGACGACGTGATGGCACTCGGTGTCGAAGGGATGATGATCTCGCCGGGCTATTCCTACGCGAAGGCGCCCGATCAGGATCACTTCCTCCCCCGGCGCCGCAGCGAGTCGTTGTTTCGGCGGATCCTCGTCGACGCGCCGCGGCGTTGGCGGTTCAACCAGTCACCGGTGTTTCTCGAGTTTCTCAAAGGGGCCTGGGATCTCGAGTGTCGCCCTTGGGGCACTCCCACCTACAACCTGTTCGGTTGGCAGCGGCCGTGCTATCTCCTCGACGAGGGGTACGCGCGGTCTTTTCGCGAATTGATGGACGAGACCGACTGGGATGCCTACGGGCGTGCCAGTGGCAATCCCAAGTGTGCCAACTGCATGGTGCACTGCGGTTACGAGCCGGCCGCGGTCGAGGCGACCTTCGGCTCGCTCGCCGGATTCGTCGAAACGGTGCGGCTGACGGTGCTGGGGCCCCGGCGCCGTCCGATCGTGGCCGAGCCGGCGGCCGACGTCACCCGTCCGACAGCCGGCGGGTTGCCGCAGTTGCCGATCCTCGAACAGGTGGCCTGACGGCACCGCACGGGGGTGCGGGTCAGCCGTCGGCCGCCGCGAGGAGCGTGCGTTTCACGCGGGACAAGATCGCCCGCAGGCCGCGGCTCCGCAGGATGCCGAGCACGTCGCCAAGACCGGTGCGATCGACGATGTCGTCACCGAGGGCGGCCGCCTCGGTCGCCGGCCGACCGTCCACCGCGTGTTTCAGCATCGCGACGAAGCCCTTGACGGTCGGGGCCTCGGGTGCCACCTCGGCGACCAGCACGGCGCGGCCGTCGATGACTTCGGGCCAGAGAAACACCGGTGTTTGGCACTCGTGGACTTTGCCCTCCGCCGCGGCCCGGCGCGCCGCGTAGGCGTCGGGCAGCGGAGGCAGTCCGGCGGCGAAATCGACCAGCAACTCGAGCTTTTCACGGGCGTCGAGGTCGGCGAATTCACCGATCATCCGCTCGATCCGCTCGGCGACGGTGTCCATCGAGTGAGGCCACGCGGGTCGGGAGGCGGTCGTGCGACCGGGGATCAGACGGAGCCCGAGGCCGACGCGTTGCCGGGAACGGCGTCCGTCCCCGATGTACCTTCCGCGGCACGGGCGGGTCCACCGGGCTCCGGACCCTTGGCGATCGGCATGCGGACGGCGTTGCCCCATTCGAGCCACGAACCGTCGTAATTCTTCACGTTGCCGAAACCCAACAGGTACTTGAGGACGAACCAGGTCAGGCTCGAGCGTTCGCCGATCCTGCAGTAGGCGATGGTCGGCGAGCGGCGCTTGAGACCCACCTCGCGGAGATAGAGTTTCTCGAGGTCCCGGGCCGATTTGAAGGTACCGTCGTCATTGCAGGCGCGGGCCCAGGGAACGTTGACCGCGCCGGGCACGTGTCCTCCGCGCACCGCCCCCTCGTTGGGATAGTCGGGCATGTGCATTCGCTCGCCACGGTATTCCTCCGGTGAGCGGACGTCGAGCAATTGCCGGCCGGCCTTCTGGTGGCGGAGGACCTCGTCCCGGAGCGCCCTGATCGAACCGTCCTGCTCGGTCGCGGTGTAGCGGGCCCGCGGCGGTGCGACCCGCTCGTTCGACCAGGCGCGGCCGTCGAGTTCCCAGCGTTTCCGGCCGCCGTCCATGATCCGGCAATCGGCGTGGCCGTAGAGCTTGAACACCCAGAAGGTGTAGCAGGCCCACCAGTTGTTCTTGTCCCCGTACAGCACGACCGTGGTGTCGTTGGCGATCCCACGCTCGGCGCAGAGCCGTTCGAACCCGGCCCGGTCGATGTAATCGCGTTGCAGCGGATCCTGAAGGTCGACCTGCCAGTCGATCTCGACCGCTCCGGGAACGTGGCCGATGGTGTACAGCCCGCGGTCCTCGTCCGACTCGACGATGCGGACATGGGGATCCGCGAGGTGCTCGGCCACCCATTCGGTGGTCACCAGCACCTCGGGGTGGGCGTACGCGGCCATGGTCCGAACCTCCTCGACACTGCGGAAATACGCTGCCGCGGAATCGTAGTCCATCACCCGACACCCTGCAACGAGGTGGTCCCTCGTTGGGGCGCGGTGGTTCGGCTACAACTGGACAGGGTCCATCGGCCGCACGAGGCACGGCTTGCGCTGATGGACGGATCGCTCGGGTTGTTCGTCGAAAGTCCGTTCGGTACCGCCCCGCGGTGGTGGTCCCGTCGGCAGCCACAGGTGCGATGCGATGGGCGCTGCCTTCATCTTCCAGATTTCGGGACTCACCAAGAAGTTCGGGCAGCGCGAGCTGCTCAAGAACATCAACCTCGCCTTCTATCCAGGGGCGAAGATCGGCCTGCTCGGCCGCAACGGCGCGGGCAAGAGCACGCTGATGAAGATCATGGCGGGAATCGACCGCGAGTACGACGGCGAGGCCAGGCTGGCCGACGGCTACACCGTCGGCTATCTCGAGCAGGAGCCGCGTCTCGACCCGACGCGAACGGTGTTCGAAAACGTTCTCGAGGCGGTCGGGGCGACCCGGGCGATCCTCGCCCGATTCGAGGAAATCAACGCGCGACTCGGGCAGCCGCTCGACGACGGTGAAATGGAGAAGCTCCTCGCCGAGCAGGCGGCGGTCCAGGACTTGATCGAGGCGAAGAACGCCTGGGACATCGACCGGCAGGTCGAGATCGCCATGGATGCCATGAACCTGCCCCCCGGCGATTGGGCCGTCACCAACCTCTCGGGGGGTGAGCGGCGCCGCGTCGCGCTCTGCCGGTTGCTACTGGAGAAGCCCGACCTCCTTCTTCTCGACGAGCCCACCAATCACCTCGACGCCGAGAGTGTCGCCTGGCTCGAACGGCATCTGGCCGAATACACCGGGACCGTCGTCGCCGTGACGCACGACCGCTATTTCCTCGACAACGTCGCCAAGTGGATCCTCGAAGTCGACCATGGGCGCGGCATGCCCTTCGAGGGCAATTACTCCTCTTGGCTCGAGCAGAAGAAGGCCCGGCTGGAGTTGGAGGAGAAGCAGGCGTCGAGCCGGCAGAAGACCCTCGACCGTGAGCTCGAGTGGATCCGGATGTCGCCCAAGGCGCGGCAGGCGAAGAGTAAGGCCCGCGTCGCCGCCTACGAGCGGCTCGCCGCGGAGCAGGCGGCGGTCCGCGATTCGGACATCGAGATCTTCATTCCCGCGAGCCGGCCCCTGGGGGATCTGGTGATCGAGGCCGAGGGGCTCTCCAAGGGCTACGGCGACAAACTGCTGTTCGAGAATCTCTCGTTCCGCATCCCTCCCGGAGGCATCGTCGGCATCATCGGTCCCAACGGGGCCGGCAAGACGACGTTGTTCCGCATGTTGGTCGGCCAGGAGCAGCCCGATGCCGGAGCGATCAAGCGCGGCCCGACCGTCGATATCGGCTACGTCGATCAGAATCGCGACGCCCTCGATCCGGAAAAGACGGTGTTCGAGGAGATTTCCGGCGGGCACGACACGATCGAACTGGGTAAGAAATCGGTCAACGCCCGCAGCTACGTGGCGCGGTTCAACTTCCTCGGCCCCGACCAGCAGAAGAAGGTCGGCACGCTGTCGGGCGGAGAGCGGAATCGCGTCCATCTCGCCAAGTTGCTGCGGAGCGGATCGAATCTCCTGCTCCTCGACGAGCCAACCAACGATCTCGACGTCGACACCCTCCGGTCGTTGGAGGAGGGAATCACGGCGTTTGCCGGCAGCGTGGTGGTGATCACCCACGACCGCTGGTTTCTCGACCGTTTGGCCACGCAGATCATCGCCTTCGAGGGGGACGGCTACGTCCACGTCTGCGACGGCAACTTCGAGGTCTACGAGCGGACTCGTCGCGAACGCCTCGGAATCGCGGCCGACGAACCGCACCGGTTTCGCTACAAGAAACTCCAGCACTGACAGGGTTGTACGGTGACGGCCGCAGTGACACGGCCGCAGTACCGATCGGGCCGCCGTTCCATCGTGCGAGGGGTGTCGGTGCGAGGGGCGTGCTCGCGGACCGTTTCCGCAGCTTAGCAGGCTGTGGACAAACAGCCTGCCGCACCTCAGGGATGAGGTGCCGGGAGTGCAACTCCCGTGAACAGCGAAGCTTTTCGAGTGGCCAAAGGCCATGGATCGACTTTGGCCACGGGCTGCTCGCGGCACGGCAGGCCGCCGCCCGCCCACGCATCGTGCCGTGGCGGAGCGGCCGGCATCCGCCGCCACGGACGCATCACGGCGGCGTTAGCAGCCCGTGGCCAAAGTCCATCCATGGCCTTTGGCCACTCGAAAAGCTTCGCTTTTCACGGGAGTTGCACTCCCGGCACCTCATCCCTGAGGTGCGGCAGGCTGTTTGTCCACAGCCTGTTAAGCGCTGCCGCCATGTGCGCCGTCATTCCCCCCGGCGCCAGATCGTCTTCCCTTCTTTGATCGTCTCGAGCACGGTGATGTCGCCGATCGCGTCGCTGGGCACCTCGAGTGGGTTCTCGGCGAGGATCACCATGTCGGCGAGCTTGCCCGGTTCGAGCGT
>JBJSXB010000311.1:0-2888 GCA_046086245.1 Planctomycetaceae bacterium
CCCCTGAACCCCCACCCGGCAGCGGAGCGGGCTTGGTCATGCCACCAAAACTGGGCCGATCGCCGCTCCCGGGCAATCCACCACCGATCCCGGGACGATTGGCGCCGCCGGGACGGTTCGCACCGCCACCGGGAAGCCCGCCACCGGGCAGATTCCCGGCGCCACCCCCACCCACACCGCCACCGCCGATGCCGCCCGCGCCGGGTGCGGGAAATGGCTTGGTCTGCGGCTGATTCGCACCACCGCCGATGCCGCCGCCCACTCCGCCGGGGCGATTGCCACCAGGACCACCAGCCCCGCCACCACCGGGAAGATTTCCGGCCCCGCCGGGGCGATTCCCGATGCCACCCGCGCCGCCACCGATCTGACCGGGGCTGAACGAAGGCGCCGGACGGGTGGCGAAGCCGCCACCGGGGCGACTGGCCGCACCACCCAGGCCGCCCGGCCGATTCCCGATGCCACCTGGCAGGTTCCCGACGCCACCTGGCAGGCTGCCTGATCCTGGAGCGGGGCGCGTCATCGGCGTCGCTCCCGGGCGGTTGCCGATTCCGCCCGGCAGCCCGGCACCCGGTCCACCGAGCGATCCGCCAGGTCGAGTTCCGAAACCACCCGGCTGCGGCGCCGGACGGGTCAGCCCGCCCATGCCGGGCTGGCCAATGCCCGACGACCCACCGCCACCCGGGCGCATCCCGCCGAACCCGCCACCCAGTCCAGGGCGAGTGGCGCCGATGGCCCCGGGCAGCCCACCCCCTGACATGCCGCCCGGCAGCGCTGGTCGGGCCCCGGCACTCGGCAGCGACGGGCGCGACATGTTGGGCATCGCGCCGCCGGGGCGCTGAAACGAGGGGCGCTGCGCCATCGCGTTGAAACCGCCACCCGCGTTGCCCGGCGCGGGCCGCGACTGCATGCCCATGCCAGGACTCGGGCGCGACATCTGCGGCATGCTCGGCCGCTGCATGCCGGGGGCGGGGCGCGACATCTGCGGCATGGTCGGCCGCTGCATCCCCGGACTGGGACGCGACATCTGCGGCATCTGCGGACGGGCACCGCCGCCGCCGACGCGGCCCATCGAAGGCCGTGCACCGCCGGCGCGACCGGGCGAAGCCTCGACGGCCACCGCCAGCGCCAGGCACAACCAGACCCCACCGCAGAACCAGGCACAACGCGTCATGTCAGCCGTTCCCCTCTCGAGACCCGAAGCCCCGCGACACGAATCCACTGTTACGAAGGCCACTCCGATCGGTTCACTTCGTCGGCCCGGCCGGCGGTTTTTCCGCGGGCGGCGGCGGTGGCGCACCCGCTCCGGGCTGTGGCGGACGACGGGCGATCTTGAGCTCGAAATCGGGCTCCTCGACGCCGCCGACGATCCGGTCCGCCGAGCGGAGCGTGAAGTGGTCGTCGTCTACCGGGGTGAGCTCCACCGTCGCCGATCCGGTCGTCCCGTCGGGCAGCGTCGCCGACGACTTGATCAACCAGCCGGTCTCGACCGGATACCACTCCCCTTCGCTAAAACCGCCGTCGGAGTCAAACGTCCAACTCCGCAGCGCCCCGGCGACCGGGTCGAATCCGATGCGATGGGCGCTTTTCGAGGCCTCGGCTCCACCGATCGACAGGGTGTATTCGCCGACGAGAAAATTGCCGTCGTCGCTCCAGCGATAGCTCACCAACGTGCGCCCCTCCGGGCTCTCGTCGATCCAATCCCCCACCAACCAGCCGACTCCCTGGAGCATCTCCGCCGGGGTCGGCAGCGGATCGTCGGCGAATTCGCGGTAGGAGGCGATCGGCCAGCCGTCGCCCACCTTGTCGCGGACGGCGACGTAGCGGAGTTGCGCGGCCGTCTGCCCGTCGTCCACGGTGATCAACCGCACCCCCTCCTCGACGGCCAGGTCGTCCCCCACCTGCCGCAACCCGGTCACCTCCATCTGCAGGTTCGCCTTGGGAAACCGCTGAAAAAAGGCCTGAAACAGGGCGGTGATCGCTTTCCGGCCGGCGGTGAGGGTGCCGTTCTCGTCGATCAACTCCCCCTGTTCCATGAACAGGTTCCCGAGGGCGGCGGCGTCGCCGGCGTTGAACGCCTTGACCGTGGCTTCCTGCTCCTTGGTGATCGCCGCCACCAACTCAGGCGGCAGCGTCGGCTCGGCCGCCGCGGCCACGGGGGGGGTCGGCTCGGCCACGACCTCGGGCTGTGGTGCGGGCCTCGAGGTGGGGGCTTGGCCGCGCACGGGCGTCGCGATCAGCGTCATCCCGGTCACGAAGCACCCCCACAGCGGCAGCCATCGTCGCCCGAACGTCCCCGCGAAGCCGCCATGGCCAAACCGATTCCCGGCCGCCACCCCGAACACCGCTCGCGCCATGGTTCGTCCTCGCTCCTGCACACGGAAGAAACAGCGCCGCTCGTGGCGGCACCGCCGGCGCGGCACCGCCCGGGCGATGTCCCCATAGAGAACCAAGTCGCCGGACAACCCGCAAGCGACCGACGACACCGCGCCGACGGTGCGGCAGCGGGCACGGGGTGACGTGCCTCCCCGTTTTCAGGGAGTGGCGATCCGACGAATCGCCGCAGCCCGAGCGACCGCGGCCTGCTATCCTCGCCGCCGACCGGCATCGGAGGCGCCGCGGCGCGCCTGCGCGCCGGATTCCCGCGGAGCATTCGCCATGGCCAACCCCGCCTCGAAAGCCTTCTCGCTCTTCGACGAATTCAAGAACTTCGCCTTCAAGGGCAACGTCATCGATCTCGCCGTGGGCGTGATCATCGGCGGCGCGTTCGGCAAGATCGTCACCAGCCTGGTCGACAACATCATCATGCCGCTGGTGAGCCTGATCATGCCGGGCGACGGCGGCTACAAGGACTGGGCGCTGACGATCGGCGCGAAGACGGTGCCCTACGG
>JBJSXB010000312.1:0-21818 GCA_046086245.1 Planctomycetaceae bacterium
GGAGGCAGGTGCGGGCGACGGCCATCGGATGCCCCGGGGAAAACGACATTGGCATCATACCGTGCCGGTCCAATCGATGCAACGCCGCGACGGGGTGACACCGCAATGCGGCGCCGTAATTCGGTACGGCCGGCGACGATGTCGTGGGCGGCACGCTCGATCGTCCGCTGCCGCTCGGCGAGGCGCCGCACCGCCTCCACCAATTCCGGTTCTTCCGCCTGCTCGGCGTCGCCGGCGAGCAGCTGTGCGAACCGTCCGGTGCGCGTGTTCACCCGCATCTGCAGCGAGCGGAGCATCTTCAATTCCGAGAGCGTGTCCACCAGCGGCTGCTCGCCGGGTTGTGCCGGCCGTCCCCCCGCCCCGTCCTGGGCACGCGCCTGCTGTTCACGCTGGGCCTTCTCCAGGGCTCCGATCATCTCTTCGAGGTTGGCGACGATGTCCTGCATGATGCCGCGCGTGGTCGCGCCCACGTCGCCCCGACCGAGCCGCCCCCCCGCCTGGACCGCGTCTTCGTGGAGCTGCACGAGCGCCTCGGGAATCGCCACGGCCGATCCGTCGTCCCGCACCAGCGCCAGCGCCCGCATCGCCTCCGCGGCGACCTGGTTCTGCTCGCGGCCGAGCCGCGCGGCCTCGAGCTGCCGCTCGCGCTCCGCGGATGTGGCGAAAGGGGCGGCGACGGCGGCGGCGAGGGCTTCCGCGCCGGCCAGCGCCCCCTTCTCGATCCGCAGCATGGTGCGCAGCCGTACTCCCAGCTGGACGAGCACCCGCTCCACCTCCTCCTCACGCAGTTGGCGGAGGATTTCCTCGAGTTCGGCGCGGGCGGTCTCCAACTCCTCCACCGCCTTCTCCTGCTCCTTGCGGGCGTCGCGCCGCTCGGCGTCGGCGAGCCGCTCCTGCGCCCGGCGCATCCGTTTGTGGGCGGCGTCGAGGCGCCGTCGCGTGCGCTCGGCGCGCGAGGCTTCGTCGTCGCCCGTGGGGGGCTCGTCGCCCGCGCCGTCCTCCGCCGTTTCGGCGTCGGCATCCTCCCCCCCCGCGTCCGGCGCGGAGTCGCTCGCGTCGCCCGGCTGCCCCTTGCCCTTCTTTCCAGCGGAGGGCGAACCGGACGAAGGCTTGCCCGGGGAGCCCTGTCCGGCGCCCGCTTCGGGATCGCCTTCCTGCGGATCGCGGTCGGTGGCGTCGTCGTCGCCGCGCTCGCCCCCTTCGGCGGGCGGCGCGTCGTCGCCGGGCTTTGCGTCCCGACGCGGCCCCGGTTCACGCCCGGCTTTTCGCGCGGCGTCCTCGCCGGCGGCCTCCTGCTGCCCGTCGGCCTGCGTCCATCGCCACCGGCGGCGGCATCGGTCGGCGCGAGCCATTTGGCGAACCCACCGATGTCGCGGGCGAGCGCTTCGGTGTCGCGCGCGACCGCCTCCTGGCGCTCGCCGAGCGCGCCGGTGTCGCCCCCCGCCTCGGTCGACCCCTCGACGTCGCGCTGCCGGGCGATCACCTTGCCGAGACGGGCGAGAAACTGGCGGACCTCCTCTTTGGTGTTGGCGAGCCGCCGGTCGGTGTCTCCGGCCTCGAGCACGACGAGCAGTTCACGCAGTTTCTCGATCGCCGTCGCCTGGCTGGTACCCGCCTTGAGCAGTTGCCCCTTTTCGAGCATGGCGACGATCGCGTCGAGACGGTCGGCGACCTCCCCCTCACGCGCCTGTTCGAACGCGGTGCGCAGCAGCGCCGCGCGCCGCGGGTCACTGGCGGCGAGCAGGTCGGCGAGGCGGAGGAACGTCCGTTCGAGGTCACGGAATTGATCGCGGATCTCCTGCTCCCGCGCGACCAGTTCGCCGGCCACGGGCTGACCGGCCGCAGCGGCCGCCGCGGGCGGAGTCGCTCCTGCATCGACACCGCGTTCTTGGCCGGGGGCGGGTCGCGCACCGACGGCGAGCCCGACCCACACCAACAGGCTGATCAGCCGCACGCGTGTCGCCATGTCAGGGTCGCTCCAGAGCCTCGCGGGCCCGCCGCTTCTGCCATTCGAGCGTTTCCGCCCGAATCTCCTCCTGCGTGCGGATCACACCGCGCAGCAGTTCCAACACCTCGTTGTACGACTCCAGTTCGATCATCTTATCGAGGATTCCCCGCAGCCGGGCGAGCACCCGGTCGGCCCGCTCGACCAGCGCGGCACGCTCGGCGGCGCGGTCTCGACACGCCGCCGCCAGCGCGGGGAGATCGGTGCCGGCGACGGCCGACAGCGGGTCGGCGATCTGGGCGATCAATCGCGCCTCCAACTCCGGCGTCACCAGCCCGTTGTTGTCGAGTTCGACACGGATCTCGCGAAAGGCGGCGGCGATCTCGCCCGTCTCTCCGGCGGCCCGCGACGACGATTCCCCCAACCGGCCGACGGAGAGTCCCTCGGCCTCGTCTTCCGCCGCGCCCGCCGCGTCGCCGGCGGCGAGGCGGTCGCGCGCTTGCGTGAGATCCCCGACGACACTCTCGAACCGCCGCCGGAGGATGATCTCCCGCGCCTCGAGCATCGCCATCAGTTGCTCGGGAGTCACCACGTCGAGCGACCACAGATCGCTGGTCGCCGTGTTGGGGCCGGTGTCGAGGCCGCACGCGTCGGCGGCCCGCACCGAGACGGCGAGTCGGTCGCCCGGCGCGAGACCGAGGCCGTCGAGCGGTACCCAGTGCGGGTCGTCGGGAAGCCACTCCACCAACGCGATGCCGTTGGTCACCCGGCCGACGGGAAACTCGCGGACGGCGGCGACGCCCGGCGGGGCGGCGCTCCCGGTGGCCCCGGCGGCGGTCACTTCGACCACCGCCTGTGCCGCCGCGAGGCCGTGGTCGTCGGCGATGGTGCCGACGACGGGAAGGCGTGCCCGCGCCGTCACCGCGGTCGAGATCCCGCGGAGCCGCAGCGCCAGCACGGGCGGTTCGTCGGGTACGGCGGCGAGCAGGAAGCCGATCGGTTCACGATTCGCCAACCCATCGGTGTCGTCGAAGTGCACCGCCACCGCCGTCTCGCCATCGAGTGGTCCGACCGTGGCGGTGAGTGCGGACGCCGGGGAGCCACCCTCGTGGGCGCCGATGACACGTTCACCGGTGGAGCCGGTGGCGACGATCCGCCCCCCCGCCAGCGGTTTGGTGGAGCGGCACTCGATCGCCACGACCGATCCGCGCGGCACCTGCACGAGCCGGGCCGCGGTGGCATCGCGCCGTCCGCCGCCGAGATACTCAGGAAGCGCGGCAGTGATCCGCAGGTCGGCCAGTGCGGGCGGATCGAGCACGCGGATCCGCAACCCGCGCAGCCGCGCGTCGCCGCCGCGGATCTCGATCTCGAGGTCGTCGTGCACCCCACGGAGCACGTGACCGAACGTCTGCCGGCCCTCCTCGACCCCGCCGCGGATACCCATCCGCTCGCTGCGCCACCCGCCCCGCCCGCGGGCGCGGACTTCGACCGACTTGGGTAATTCGCGAGCGGCGTCCGCCCGGACGATGAGATCGACATCGCTGCCCCGGGCGACCGTCCGCACCCCGTCGGTGAACCCGTCCACCGCCAAGCCGGTGCGGCGCGGCCAGGGATCGTCGCGGAGCAGGATCATGCGGCGCACGAACATGTCCGCCACCGCGGGCCGCGCCAGCGCCAGTCCGCCGATCGTGGCGACGGCGGCCGCGCCGAGGCATGCCAACGACACCAGCCGACGGCGGCGAAAGAGCCGGGCGACGTCCACCTGCGGGGCGATCGCGGCGGCTTCGTCGACGGTGCGCCGCAGCAGCGTGCGATCGCAGGCGTCCGCCCGGGGCGCGAGTTCGATCGCCGTCGACAGGCTGTCGCGGAAGGCGGGATGTCCGCGTTCGACCACCACCGCCAAGGCCGGATCGGGCAGCGGCGCCCGCAGCCGCGCGACGAGGCGCGTGGCCACGAGCCACGCCAAACCGGCCAGCGCCGCCAGCAGGCACACGCCGCGCGCCGCGGCGGGCGGTTCGACGAACCAGTCGAACCCCAGCGCCAGCCAGAACGCCGCCGCGGCACCGACGCCGATCCACGCCAGCGCCTCGATCCATACCCAGCGGCGCGTCGCGCGGCGCACGCTGTCGAGCAGGCCGTGGAGAACGGCCAACGGCCGGTCGATGGAATCGGTGACGGTGGCCATGGCGGGGAGGCGTGGGGTCAGGCGAGACGGACGAGCCGGCGGAGGATCCACTCGGCGGACAACAGACCGACACCGGCGGCGAGGAGCATCGTGTTGAGCCGGCGTTTGAAATCGACGTCGGGGGCGCCGGTCTCGTACTCACGCCGGGATCGATCGGGAATCCGGGCCGCGAGGGCCCGCGAGCGGTCGGCGTCCCAGGCACCGTCGGCGAGAAACGCGGCACTGCCGCCGGTCAGCCCGGCGACCTGTTCGAGTGTGCCACGGTCGAGCTTCGGACGTTCCAATTCGCGGTCGGGCAACCGTGCCTGGATACGGCGTGAAAGCGTCTCGCCGCCGCCGGCGTCGTCGGGGAGGGTGACGTCGATCCGCCACCCCCCCTCGCGGCCCGCCACGAACATCCCCTGGAGCACGCCGGGACGTCCCGGCTCCGACGCCAGCGGCACGCGGACCGTGCGCCCGTCGGGGCCCACCGCGCGGCACTCCGGCACGGTGCGCCCCAGCGACGACTCCCCGTCGGCGGCCACGACGCGCACCACCACCCCGGCGCCGACGGCGTAGCGGTCGCGGTCGACCAGCAGGCGTGCCCGGCGCGACCCGGCGAGGAGGCGCCCCTGCGAGACGTGGCGGATGAGTTGGGTCACGAGCCGCTCGTAGAGCGTTTCATCGACGCTCCGCAGGCGCCACAACTCGCCGCTGCCGAGGTGGAAGACCGTTCCCGCACCGTACGCCTGACCGGCCATGTAGATCGCGCCATCGGCACGCATGGCGTCGTCACCGGGGGCGACGGTGGCGTAGACGGTCGCCCCGGGCTTGGCGGCGCGGGCATCGAAACAGGAGTAGACGCCGGGGAACTCGCGCCATGCCGACTCGCTCGCCGCGCGGCTCGCACCCAGCCAGAGGAACTCGGCGTCGAGCCCGTCGCGCGTGAACGCCAGCGGATGCGGGTCGGCGAACCCGGTGGGTTCCTCGACGATCAACTGCCCGGCGCGGCGCGGCTCGACCGGCAACAGCGTGCGGAGCGGAGCGCACTGCGGATCGGCGAGCCAGGCATCCATCGACACGGCGCCCGCGACGAGGAACAAGCCGCCGCTCTCGCGCGCCACCCAGCGCTCGAGCCGCGTCTGCGACGCCGGATCGAGGCCACGCCAATCGACGTCGAAGGCGACGACGGCGTCGTACGCCGACAACTCCTCGGCGGTCGCCGGAAACGACTCGAGGATCCGCCGTGCGTCCTGCGAGGCCCCGCGCCGTGCCGTCGCCAGGAGCACGTCGACGGCGAAGCTCTTGTCGCGCTGGAGGACGTTGCGCATGAATTGGTAGTCGCGGGTCGGGCCCCCCGCCACCAGCAGCACCTGCGTGACGCGGTCGACCACCTCCACCTCCGCCGACTGCACGTCGTCGGCGCGATTGCGCTCGCCCGGCGGGGAGGCCACGCGGACGGTGAGCCGACGCCGGCCGGGCGCCTCGAGCCCCGGCAGATCGAAGCGGGCGCCAGCCAACTCGCCGTCGGCGGCGAGGCGCAGCTCGACGACGTCCACGACCCGGCCGGCGCCCTCGCCGATGGGGACGGTCGCGGGGTCGCCCGGGGCGTCGCCCGCCGGGTCGGAGGCAGACTCGAGCAGCTCCACGCGGACCGTCGTCCCCTCGAGCCCCTGTGCCTGCACCAGCGCCGAGACGGCGAACGGATCGCCAGGGAAAATGCGGCTCGGGGCGAGCACGTCGGCCACGCGGACGTTGGCGGGCAGGCGGTCGCCGCCGATCCCCAGCGGATGCACCGGCACCCGGGCGCGGGCCAGCGCCGCGGCCGATGCCGCCGGATCGAGTCCGCCGTTGCTCGCCCCGTCGGTGAGCACGACGACGGCGGCCAGCGAGTCGGCCGGCTCCTGGTCGAGGACGGCGGCGAGCGCCTCGCCGAGGCGGGTCTCGAATCCCAGCGGCGCGATCTTGGTGCGCCAGCTCTCGGTCGGCGCGGAGGCGGTGTCGGTCGCCGGGGGTGGCGCCGACGCCGCCCCGTCGGCCCGGGAATCCCCTTCCCCGGCGCTGGGGAACACCGCCACCGACTCGGCATCGGCATCGAAGCGCCACAGCGACACCTCGTGCCGCCCGCCGAGCGCCTCGAGCAGCCCGCCCGACTCGAGGAGGGCGACGGCGCGCGAGGCGCGCGTCGGCGCGTCAGCGGCGGGCGCGGGGGGATCGCCGATCGCGGCACCCGGCGCCGCGTCGCCCGGCGCCGGCGTGTCCTCGAGGGTCATGCTGGCGCTGGAATCGACCAGCACGGCGACGCGGGACGGAAAGAGAATCTCGTGCTCGGCGGTGCGGCGCAGATCGAGGAACACCCCCAACAGCGCCGCCAGCGCCGCCAGCCGGAGCGCGACCAGCAGGGCCGCGACGCCCCGCGGCAACTCGGCGGCGTCGCGGCGATAGATCGCCAGCGAGGCACCGGCCAGCAGCACGGCGCCGAGAACCAGTGCCGGCAGATGCCACCACTGGGAAAAGCCCTCGAGCAGCCCGCTGGTGATGCGGTGCTGCACGCTTTCGGTCACGGCGACGAGGGGCACGTGGGGCATCGGGGCGTCCGGTCAGGCGGGGCGTCGGCGCGCTGTGGGATGGTAACTGGCCGACCAGGCGAGGAGTTGCTCGGCGAGCATCACCGCCGCGAGGATCGCCAGGAGCGGTCCCACCAGCGAGACGCCGGCCAGCGACTGCCCCCCGCCCTCGAACGCGGCGGCCGATTCATAGCGGAACGGCACCCCGACCAGCGCCGCGTCGAGCCGCTCGCGCCCGAGCCGTTCGAGGCGCCCCTCCTCGGGATCGACGTTCACCGCCACCAAGCGCTCGCGCTCGCTGCCGTCGGCACGCTTCCAGCGGACGCCGTACACGCCGGCGGTCTCGGTGATGGGCAACCGGGCCACGAGCCGCTCGCCGGTGCCGGGTATCGCCGTGTGGTGGGTCACCGCGCCGTCGGGGGGAACGAGGAAGTCCACCTCGACGCCGTCGATGCCCGGCTGGAGTTCGACGGCGATCGGATCGCCGACGGTGAGCGCGGCGGCGGAGCGGCGCGAACGGGCGAGGTGGCTCTCCAGTTCGAGCATCACCACCACCCAGCTGGGATTGCCGCGTGCCCAGCTATTCCACTCCGGTGCGGCGGTGGTGAGCACCGCCACCACGAGCCCGGCGCCGAAGGGGCGCTCGACCACCAGCGGTGCCCCGTTACGCAGCGACAGCAGCCGGCGCAGGCCGCTGCCGGGAGGGGGTTGGTGGCCGCGCTGCACCGCCAGATACCGCCCGACGCGCACCGCACCGAGAAGCGGGTTGCGCTGCCCCGAGAGCACGGCGACGACCGGATGCTCCTCGACCACGAGATCGGGGGCGTCGGGGGCGGCCGGGTCGGCCAGCAGATCGACGGCCGCCGCCAACGGCACCGGGAACACGCCGGCCCCACCGCGGTGCAGGCTCTCGTTGACGAACTCGGGCCGGGTTCGCGGACCGGTGAAGAACACCGCCCCGCCGCCCGCCTGGACGAACGCCTCGAGCGCGTCGCGCTGCGGCACATCGAGGCGCTCGACGTCGAGCAGCCAAATGCAGTCGAAGGCCGACAGGTCGAGCGTGGCCAGCGCGGCCGGGGGCTCGACGCGCGGCCGCAGCCCGGTCGGCGCACCGGCACCGGGGGCGAGCGCGGCCGCGAGGTAGAAGGCGTCGCCGGTGCGGCCACCCGGTCGCACGGCGTTGGCCGCCGGCGCGGCCCCGAGCCGACCGTCGATCAGCAGCACGTCCACCCGCTCGACGACGTCGACGACCGCGGTGCGGGCGTCGTCGCCGGGAAGGCGGTCGGCGGGCACGCGCGCCTCCACGGCGTGTGGCCCCCCCTTGGCGAATCGGACCTCGAAGCGTTGCGTGGCGGACGACCCGGCGGGAATCTCCGGCAGGCGCACGCCGGGGCGCGACACGCCGTCCTCGCGGAGATCGACCATGAGGTCGCGCACGGGACGGTCGGAGCGGTTGGCCACCGACACCTCCAGCGGTACGAGCACGCCGGTCGCCGGTACGCCGCCCACCACCTCCAACCGCTCGACCGACAGGTTGGCCACGGCGACCCCCGGCGTGTCGGCGGCGTTGCCCCGCTCCTCGAGCGCCGCCCCGTCGCCTCCCGAGCCGCAATCGACGAGGCGCAGTTCGACGCCGTCGGCGGCGAGGGCCGAGAGCAGCGCCGCCGCCTCCTCGTTGCCCTTCCAATCGCGGGCGCGGAAATCGCTGATCAGCCACAGCACGCGCTGCTCACCCCCTCCGGGGCCCCCGAGCAGACTCGCGGCGAACCCGAGCGGTGCCGTCGGCCCCGCCGCCGTCGCCGACGGGCCGAGCCGTGCGAGTCGATCGCGCACGCGCTGCACGAACTCCGGGCTCACTGGCTGCCGCGCCACGTCGAGACGCCCATCGGCCCCTTCATCCCGGCCAGCCCCGTCGGCCGCCTCGGGTGCGGTCGCGGTGTCCCCGGGCCCGGCGACCGGGGCGGTGAGCCTCGAGAATCGCCCGACGGCGAGCTCCTGGCGCCCGCGCCGACCGGTGAGTTCGCCGAGGATCCGCTCGGCGACCTGACGGGCCCGATCGAAGCAGGTCCGCGGCGCGGCGCCCGCGACGGCGTCGGCGCCGGACTGCTCCCCCATGGAGTAGCTGTCGTCGAGCAGGACGAGGTGGACGGTGCGGCCGCCTCCCAACAAGCTGCCGAGCGCCGTCCAGCGGGGCTGGGCCAGAGCCAGCACCAACCCCACCACCGCCGCCACGCGCAGCGCCAGCAGCAGCCATTGCTTGAGCAGGATCCGCGTCCGGTATTTCCGCTGGCTGGCGAGGAGGAACTCCATCGCCGCCCACTCCACCCGCCGATGGCGTAGGAGATTGATGAGGTGGATGATGATCGGCAGGGCCGCCAACGGCAGCCCGATCCACAACAGCGACGTGAAGTCGAAAGTCGGCACCGGCACGCTCCTCCGCCCGCGGTCAGACCGCCATGCTCGCCCGGCGTGACAAGAACCGCACCAGGGCCGCATCGACCGCTTCCCCTGTGCGGATCAACGAGTAGTCGGCGGCGGCCGCGGCGGACCGCCGGCGGACATCGGCGAGGAAGCCCTCCAGCGCCTCGAGATACCCGGCACGCAGGCCGCGGGGATTGCAGGTGACGTGCTCGGTGATCTCCAGCCCCTCGAAACGGGTCGGCCCCTCGAAGGGGAACTCGAGTTCGTCGTCGTCCATGACGTGCAGCACGACGAGGTCGTGCCCCCGGCGCCGCAGCACCTGCAGCCCGCGAAACAGCCCGTCGCGGTCGCCGAGCAGATCGCTGATCACGACCACCATCCCGCGCGGCGGGAGCGTCTCGGAGAGGGTGCGGAGCACCGGGAAAAAATCGGTGCGGTGCCCCTGCCGCGCCGCTTCGAGCACGTCGCAGATCCCGGTCAGCTGGGAGCGACGGGTCCGCGCGGGCACGCTGGTGCGCACCTGCTCGTCGAACAGCGTGCAGCCGGCGGCGTCGCCGTGCGAGAGGGCGAGCCACGCCAAGCTGGCGGCGAGCGTCGCGGCGTAGTCGTATTTCGACATCCGTCGCTGGCGATCGGCGGCGGTGCCGCCGCGGTAGTCCATGCTCGACGAGCCGTCGACCAGCAACGAGAGGCGGAGATTGGTCTCCTCCTCGAATTCCTTGACGTACAGGCGGTCCTGCCGGCCCCAGACCTTCCAATCGACGCGGCGCAGGTCGTCGCCGCGCACGTACTCGCGGTGCTGGAGAAACTCCACCGACTGCCCCTTGTAGGGGCTCTTGTGGAGTCCGGTGAGCACGCCTTCGACCACCGCCCGGGCCCGCAGTTCCAGCCGCGCGATCCGGGCGATCGCGTCAGGATGCAAAGATCGTCTGGAAGCGGGCATCGCGCGTCAGTTCGTTCTCACGGGTGGGGGTGTTCTCGATGATCCGGCCGATGATCGCGTCGGGGGTCACCCCCTCGCTCTCGGCGGCGAATCCGACGACGATCCGATGGCGGAGCACCGGTGCCGCCAAGGCCTGCACGTCCTCGACCGCCACGTGGTCGCGCCCCTGGAGAAGGGCCCGCGCCTTGGCGCCGACGACGAGGAATTGCACCGCGCGTGGACCGGCGCCCCAGGTGAGCTGGTCGGAGACGAACTCCGGCACACCCTTCTCGCCGGGGCGGGTTTGGCGCACCATCGCCAGCGCGTAGCGCAGCAGATGGTCGCTTACCGGCACGTCGCGCACGCTGCGCTGCAGGGCGACGATATCGTCGGCGGACAGCACCGGCCGTGCGTCCTCGAGCGGTTGGCCGGTGGTGCGCCGCGCGATCTCGAACTCCTCGAGGAACGACGGATAACGCACGAACACCTTGAACATGAAGCGGTCCTGCTGCGCCTCGGGCAGCGGGTAGGTGCCCTCCTGCTCGATCGGGTTCTGCGTGGCGAGCACGAAGAACGGGTCGACGAGGCGGTGCCGCGTCCGGCCCACGCTCACCTGCCGTTCCTGCATCGCCTCGAGGAGCGCCGCCTGCGTCTTCGGCGGGGTGCGATTGATCTCGTCGGCGAGCACGACGTTGGCGAACAGCGGCCCCTCGAGAAAACGCAGCTGCCGCGACCCGCTCGCCTTGTCCTCCTCGAGCACGTCGGTGCCGATGATGTCGGCCGGCATCAGATCGGGGGTGAATTGGATCCGGCTGAACGACAGGTCGAGGCTCTTTGCGAGCGTGCTCACGAGCAACGTCTTCGCCAACCCCGGCACCCCCTCGAGAAGGCAGTGGCCGCGGCTGAAGAGACTGATGAGCAGCTCCTCCACCACCTGGTGCTGCCCGACGATCACCCGCGACAACTGTTCCAGGATGCGGTCGTGAGCGGCGTGCAGCCGCTCCACCGCCGCGGCATCGGGGTGCGTCGTGGACATGATGGCTCCGGGGGGAAAATCGAAACGGTCGGGAAGGACCAGCCGCGCTCGTCGGCGTCAGCGCTGGTAGATCGGCAACGTGCCCTTGTCGAGCTGGAGGATCGTGAGGTTCGACGCGGTGGTGTAGACCGGGCCGATGAAGCCCTGCGGCCAGTGGACGCCGTCGCGATCCTCCTGGGCCTCGGCGACGAGGCGCTTGGCGATCTGGTCACGATAGCCGTTCCACTTGTCGCCCCCCTCGCGGTACATCACCTGCGCATAGTAGAAGTGGGCGTAGTGCCAGTGGCCGAAGCCGTTGTTGGCGATGTTGCCGAGGTGCTTCTCGGCATAGGCGAGCATCCGCGGCACGTGGTTGTCGTCGTATTCGCCGGCATTGAACAGGCACGCGATCGCCGCCGCCGAGATCGCCGGCCGGCCGCCGCCACCCTTGGAACTGTACTGCACGCCGCCGTCGGCCATCGTGCACTTGTGGATGTAGCCGATCGCCTTCTCGATGATCTCGCGCGGCACGGCGATGCCCGCGTTGCGGCAGCCGCGCAACCCCTGCACCTGCGTGATCGTGGTCGAGCCCTCGTCGAAATTGTTGCCGTCCTTCGCGCTCACGTAGCCCCATCCGCCGTCGGGCGTCTGGGCCCGTCCGGAGAACTCCACCGCCTTCTCGAGCACGCGCACCAACTCGTCGCGGCGGCGTTCGTCCTCCTCCTCGCCGAGAACCTGCGAGAGGAACAGCATCGAAAAGCCGTGCCCGTAGGTGTAGCGGTCGTCACTCTTGGGATCGCCGATCAGGCCGTTGCTCCGCGAGCGGCTCACGAGGTAATCGACCGCCTGCCGGATCGGCTCGGCATAGCGCCCCTGCGTGCTCGTCGAGCCTTCCATCAGCATCGCCGTGCCGGCCAGCGCCGTCATCGCCGTCGGGTAGCGACCCTCGTTGGCCGACCAACTCCCCCGGCGCGATTGTTTCGCCACCAGCCAATCCAGCGCGCGGGTGACGACGCGTTCGACCGGCGCGTCGTCGGCGCCGGGGGCAGGGTGCGCCGCGAAGGGGAGCGCCCCGGCCACGAGCAGCGCGACACCCCGGGCGGAGAACGAGCGGCGTCTCATCGTCGATGCTTCCCCGAGACTCGTGGCCGTGCGGTCGACATCGCTGTCCCTGCGGTTCATCGCTTCGCTTCCGGAGGCCGCGCGCCGGCGGCGCCCGATCCTGCCGCCACCGGACCTAGGGATTGTCTTGCGGCACCAGCGCCCGCTCGATGATCCGCTGCAGGCTCGAACGCAGCCCCAGGGGAGCGGGCTGCACCGCCGTCGCCTGGTACGGCGGCCGCGGCGTGATCGGCCGACCGGTGAACTCGAGCACCCGGTCGGCCACCTCGCCACCTCCCCTGCCGAGCGTGATCGTATGGTCGGCGGGGTTCGCCGTCACGTCGCAACCGAGCAGGAGGTGAGGCTGGGCCTCGATGCCGTCGTCGACGCACAGCGCATGCCCGGTGCGTTTGTCGAGCGCCAGCAGGCTCAACCGCGCCTGGCCGGCGCCGCGGGCCTGCTGGATTTGCCGGGCGAACACCAAGACCGGCAGCAGCGCCGGCTGCTGCGGATGGGGCATGTGCTGGAGGATCGTGGCGGGGGCGGGCCACAGCGGGCTCCCGTCACGCCGGTCGAGCGCCCACAGCGTTCCGGTGGCCGGCTGGCCGATGTCGGCGGCCATGACAGGCTGTGGCAAGGGCATCACCGCCCCGGAACGCTGGATCGCCGCCGACTCCTCGTCGGTCACCGCCCGGCCGACGAACACCAGATAGCGGTCCTCCCAGGCGTGCATCTGCAGCTGCGTCGGCCGCCGATCGCCGATCGCCAGGCGGGTCGTCCACTCCCGTTGGCCACGATCGAGGTCGAAGGCCGTGAGATCGCCCCCCGGCTCGATCACCAGCGCCCGGTCGCCGACGACCGTGGCCAGCGACTCCCCGGAGAACTCCCCCAGGGCCGTGCGGTGCATCGAAACCGGATCGAGCAGCACGATGCGCACCCGCCGCCGCGTGGGCACGTCGATCGGGTCGAGGACCACGAGCCGGCGGCCGTGCGCCGCCAACCGTTCCTGCCGGCCGGGCAGGTCGACGACCCCGATCTGCCGGCCGTCGATCATCGACAGCACCACCGACGAGCGACCGTCGGGGGGAGCGACGCAGAGGTATTCGTCGTCCCCGAACAGGTCGCCATTGGCGGGAAGCCGGTGCCGTTCCCAGGCCAGGGCGCCGGTCACCGGATCGTGCAGTTCCACGGCGCTGCCGATCCGGACCGGCAGCCCGGCGGCACGCGGCAGCGCGAGCTGCATCTCCTCACGCGGCGCCGCGTCTTCGGCTTCCATGATCCGCATTCCCAGCGGCATTTGCGGATCGCGCACTCCCCGCGCGCCCACCTGACGGCCGACGTTCACCAGTGGGAGTTCCGCCGCGATCGCGGACGCTTCGGTCAGCGTCCAGAGGCGGCGGTTGGGAACCGCCGGGTCGCCCGAGAGTTCGAACGCCGCGACGAGCGATCCGGAGTGGACGACGACGATCCTGCCGACCGCGCTCGCCGCGAGCATCATCGGATTGATCAGTCCGACCTGTTGGGGATTGCGGTCGACGAGATCGCCGAGCGGACGGCCGTAGCCGTCGACGGCGAACAGACGGCTGCGCTGGATGTCGTAGCACAGCCGCATGCCCGGAAAGGACCCGGCACCACCGTCGGCGACCCGCACCGAGATCGTGCGCAGATGCCGTGCCGCCTCCTCACGATTCCCCAACCGGCGCTCGACGACCCGCCCGACGGGCCACGCCGCATCGGTATCGGGCACGGCGGCCGCCGCCCGCGGGTCGCGACCGGCCGCGGTGCCGAACAACTCGCGCCGCAGCGAGAGCCCGCGCGCCGCATCGCCGCTGCCCGCCGGCCGGAGGCGCACCGCGAACGACTCGTCGAGGGCCTCGCGTGCCCGGGAGGCAGACGGATGGGCGCCGAACACGGTGAGAAACGTCTCCAGGCGCGCACCGCGGAGGGCCGCGTCGGGCTCCGCCTCGGCCGCCGCCAGCGCGGCCACGACGTCGCGATCGATCGCCGCCCTGAGGTCGGCGGCGGCGCCGTCGAGCAGCCGCGAGAACCGTCCGTGCAGCCAGCGCAATCCGGCCGACGCCAGACGCCGGTCGGCGGGGTCTTCAACGAGCCCGCCTCCCGCGTCGTCGCGACCGGCATCGCCACGTGGGTCGCGATCGGCGAGGGCCAGCGCCTCGCGGAACGCCCACCAGGCGTTCGCGGTGTCGCCGGCGTCGAGATAGCCGTCGCAGGCGATCCGCAACATCCGCGCGAATGCCTCGCTGCCGACGATGTCGGCGGCCGGGCCCGTGAGACTTTCCCGCCACATGGGCGCCGCCGCGGCGAAATCGCCCCCGAGGGCGAAGAGCATCGCATCGCCGAGCACCGCCGCCGGAATCGTGTCCCGATCGCGTTGCCGCGCATCGAGCATCGCGCGCAGACCGCGGGTCACGTCGCCGCCGTCGATGGCGAGCTGCCCCTCCCAGAGCGAACGCTTGGGGAATGCGTCGCCCGCGGTCTGCAACTGTTCCTTCAGCGCCGCCGACTGGTGGAAGACGTCGAGCGAATCGACCCCCTGCGAGACCACCTCGCCGCGGTAGGCGACGAGGTTGCCCGGCACCGCCCCGCCGCGCGAGGGCGACCGCCCCACCACCCGGCCCAGGGCGACGTCGATATCGACGACCTCGGGGGTGTCGAGCGGCAGAAACAGATGACCGGAAGTGAGCACGCCGCGCCCGCTCGGGCTGGCGGTACCGAGGTCGATCGCCGCCTCCAGGCGGCTGCTCCCGTCGGCGATCGCCAGCACGTCGACGTCGTGTCGTCCAATCACCACCACCGCGTCGCCCGCCACGCCGGCGACCTGGGAGGCGTCGCCCCGTGGGCGTCGCCAGACCACCGATCCGCTCCGCAGATCGATACAGTGGAGTTCGTCGGAATCGTGCGGCGTGAGGATCACCCGCCCGCCGGCGATGATCGCCGCCGACTCGCGCCAGCCACCGGGCCGCGGCGCCGAGTCACCCGCCATCTGCAACTGCCCGTTGATGACGATGCGGGCATTGATCGCGCCGCGGCGGATCCGCATGCCGTTGGGCAACACCGACACCATCGCCGGGGAGCCGGCCCGGCGCGGATAGCCGTACGCCCACAGCAGGGCGCGGTTGGCGAGATCGACCGCCACGACGGCGCCGGCCCCCGTCGGACAGACCAGCACCCCGTCGCCGAACGACGGGGCCAGCCCCGCCAGCCGCCGTTGCCGCGCGGCGGAGCGATCGATGACCGCCTCGTCGTCGAGCACCGCCAGCGGCTGGGTCCAGGCGACGTCACCGGTGGCGGCATCGACGACGTCGAGACGGATTTCGCTGCGCTCCTCGACGAGCACGAACAGTTGATCCCCGAGTGGCAAAGGCGCGCCGAGGTAGTGCCCCCCGACGGGCAGCCCGGGCACCTCGGCCGGTTCGGGCGCCTGCCGACGCCCCTCGCGCGGCCGGGGCAACCTCCACAGTTCGCGGCCGCGGCCCGCCACCTCATAGGCGACCAGCGCGTTGCCGACGCGCTCCTCCGGCACACCGAGCCCGTTGAATTGCGCCTGCCGCCGGCTCACTTGCGCCGCCAGGGTGTCGGGATCGGGTTCGACGGCGAACACCAGGCGGCCGTCGCTCGACACGCCGCCGGCGGTGGCGTCCTCGAACACCGCCCGCACCGACTTGGGCAGGTCGTCGCGGGCCCCGACGTCGAGATCCTCGTCGCCGCCGTCGAGAAACGCCGCGGTGGTACCGGCCGCCCGCAGCCAGACGCGTTTGCCGGTCGCGAAATCGATCGCCATCAAACCCAGCGGCGAATGCACCAGCAACCGTCCGTCGACTGCCAGCGGCGTGCCCGCCGGCCAGGGGGCGGCGTCGCGATCCGAGGCTTGCCGTCGTCGGCGCTCCAGCAGGCGGCTTTCCTCGGGGTGGCGCGACAGCGGGACGCGATACCGCGGAACGAGCAGCGGCCGCGACGCCTCGACGATCGCATTGCGGGAGGCGTCGCCCCGTGGCAACCACCACTCCTGCTCCCGTCGGACCGCCGCCACCGGGGGCTCGCCGAGCGTGCCGGCGAGCCAGTCGCCGGCCCCGCCGGCCGGGTAGGCCAACGGCGTCTCGCGGCCGGCGATCCGTACCAGAGCGCCGGCGCGACCGCGGGCGGCGTCGAGCACGGCGCCGGCGGCGACCCGATCGCCCGCCCGCCACTTTGCGGCCGCGCGGGTCAGCGACAACGCGGGTTCAAAAGCGGCCGCGTCGGGAGCGTTGGCCAACCGGTCGAGCCACGCGGCGGCGGCGAGCGGCTGCCCCGCCTCGATCCCGTCGACCGCCGCCATCAACGTCGCCCGGCGCCCGGCGGGCGTCTGAAACCACCGCCGCGCGACCGCGACGATCGCGGCGGCGTCGTTGGCGGCGATGGCGGCCTCCAACGCGCGGTCGGCACGCGCCCGGAACTGCAATTCGTAGGCCTCGCGGCCGGCATCGGGAAGTTCGCCGACAAGCCGCGCCGCCTCGCTCTTCACGCTCCGCCAGGTGCTCTCATCGGCAGCGGGACGCACGAAGAAGTCGCGGTCGGCCTCGAGGATGCCGTCGAGGAGCGTGGCGACGTCGCTCCAGCGCGACTCGGCGATCAGCCGCCGCGCCTGATCGAGTTGGCGTTCGCGCCGCCTGTCGGTGGGAAACGTGACACCCCCCGCCTCCTCCTCTCCGTCGGCGTTCGCGTCGGCCTCGGCGGCCAACGCCGGGGCTGGTTGCCGGCGCAGGTTCGGAACCAACGGCGGCGCCTCCGCTGGCATTTGCTGAGCGGTGACCGGGGCAAGGGGCGGGAGCGTGACGCTCGCCAGCAGCAGGATCAGGCGCTGACACAACGACCCCCCATAAAGAGGGAATCGCCGGGCGACCGCTTTTTTCGAAGGTGTCGCGTGCCACGGGCCAGCCGGCGACCGACCACCGCACCCAGTCAGGGCCGCGGCATGCCAGCCCACGAGGCCGTCGCTCACAGCGGCTTCCGGGCGCGTCGCACGGCGACCGGAGGGGCGTGACGTTGCCATGAAAACCCCCCGGAAACGCGGAAAAAACGCCGTCGACGAAGGCGATCCTTCCGAAGGAGCGGCCACTCCCCGCCCGGGCTGGAGCCGCCGCTGCCGGGCGGAAAACAGCCTCATCTTAGGACCGCGAGCCGGCGGCCAGCAAGTTGCCGGCACCCGGCGAGGGCCCCGCCACGCGCGGACTCGGCGGCATTTTCCGCGGAAAAATCGCCGTTTTGGTTTGCATTTTGTTTTCCAGTGCGTCTAATCGTGCGACGTTTTCGGCACGACTGTGCCGATTTTCACGACTCTGCGGCGGTCAGCCGCCGCACTCGACCTTTCAGTTCTTTCCCGCGGAGGCAGTGGCGATGGCGAAGAAGTCGGGCAACAAGCCGATGACGAAGACCGAGATCATGCGGAGCATCTCGGAGTCGACGAACCTTCCCAAGAAGGACGTCGTGGCGGTCATGGAGGCGCTCTCGACCGAGATCCACAAGGCGATCAAGGGCAACGGCGTGGGGGTGTTCTCGATCCCCGGCCTGGTGAAGATCGAGCGGCGGAAGGTGCCGGCCCGCCCGGCCCAGAAGGGGGTGAAGAACCCGTTCACCGGCGAACTGCAGGACCGTCCCGCCAAGCCGGCGAGCGTCAAGGTTCGGGTTCGGGCCCTGAAGAATCTCAAGGCGATGGTGTCCGGCTGATCGGTGCCCTACGGCGATCGAGTCCGGCAGGCGGCCGGAAACAGCGAATCGCCCGGAACCGAGGCGTTCAGCACCAAGGGGCCCGGTAACCAAGGGGCCCGGTAACGAAGGCACCCGGCACAGCAGGCGTTCAGAAGCCGCAAAACGACAGGAGGGCGGTGCCTCTCAGGCATCGCCCTCCGTTTTTTTCCACCGCTGTTTTCCACCGTGCCCGGCGTTGGTTTTTTGCGGCCGGTCCCCGCGTTGGTCACTGCAGGCAGGGCATCCAGGCAGGGCACCCCTGTCAAGTGGACAGGGCCGGAATCGAACCGGCGACACACGGATTTTCAGTCCGTTGCTCTACCAACTGAGCTACCTGTCCAACACCCTCCGATTGGAATTGATTTCGAAGCGGTGTCAATCGGCGCCCGCCGCAGCGCGGATCCGGTCAGAATTGGTCCTCGCCCCCAGCCACCAGCGCCACCAGACACTGCACCGCCAGGAGAATGGCGAACACCGTGCAGCCAAGCGTCGCCGGGGAGGTTTGCCCGACCACACGCACGACGAGCACCGGTGCGACCAGATGGCCGAGCGACACCGCCACCCCGAAGGCGATCCCGACCGTCCCCGCGACCGCGATCGACTGGGGCAGCCGCGCGGTGATGCGGCCGACTCCGGTTCGCCAGAACCAGCGCCGGGCCTCCGAGAACACCTCCACCAGGGCCGCGTCGTGCCGCGGGGGCACGACCGGAAACGGCGGCACAAGGCCGCCCGATGCACGTCCCGCGGGGTCGCTGCCGGGCGCCGGCGCCATCACCCGATCGAACAGTTCCTGATCGAATTCGGATGACCCGCGGCTGGTCCCCGCGACACTCGCCCGGGCGGCCGCCGCCCCACGCACGCCGGCCCGGCCGGGCCGGGCGCGAGGCACGCGGGGCATCGGTGGCGACGGCTCCACCACCCACGGCCGCAGCCGCTCGATCACCGCCTCGGCAGATCCGATCCGTTCCTGTGGATCCTTGCGCATCATCTCCTCGACCAGCGCACAGAATCGCTGGCTGACATGCGGAGCCAATTCCTCGATCGGACGCGGTTGCTCCTGCAGTTGGCGGCGCGCCTTCTCCTGGCGGTTGCCGCCGGGAAAGGGCACCTGTCCGGAGAGGGCGAAATAGAGGGTGCACCCGAGCCCGTAGACGTCGGCCGGTGGACCGGCGGTATCCGCCGAACGGATCTGCTCCGGTGCCATGTAGTCCATCGTGCCGACGACTCGGCCGAGGCGCGTCGATTCCGCTTCGAGGACCGAACCTGCCAAGCCGACGTCGAGGAGTTTCGCCTTGCCCTCGGCGGTGACGAGGATGTTGCCCGGCTTGACGTCGCGGTGGACGAGCCCCTGCGAATGGGCGTAGCCAAGCCCGCGGGCCACCTGCGTCGCCACGCATGCGGCGAGCGTCTCGTCGAGGGGGCCGTACTTCAGCACCTGCTTTCGCAGGTCGACACCGACGATCAGCTCGGTGACCAGGTAATACACCTTGCCGTCGTGGCCGGCATCGAGCGCACGGACGAGGTTGTCGTGGTCGAGTCGGCCGAGCATGCGGATTTCCCGACGGAACGCCGCTTCCGTGTCCGGGGTCGACTTCGCCCGCGGGAGCACCTTGACTGCCACCTCCCGGCCCATCATCGAGTGTTCGGCCCGGAACACCTGTCCCATGCCCCCCTGGCCGAGCACGTCGAGAATCCGGTACTGGCCGAGTGTCAGCTTGCGACGGCCGGCGAGGATCTGGCTGGCCTGGAACCGTGTGAGGATCTCGAGATCGACGAGGCGATCGGCTAGCGCCCTGTCCCACGCTTCAGGGCCGATCCGCGCCTCGTCGAGCGTGCCGCGGAGGTCGGCCTCCGCCATCTCGATCACCCCCGGCTCGACGAGCGTGCTCGACACGGCGGTGACGCGGAAGCGTGGCGCCGCGGCGGGCCGCGCTGCTTCGTCACCGTCGTCGTCGGGTTCGCTGGATACGGTCGCCATCGATCACCCCACGGCGAACGGTTCGAGGGAGGGAAACCGCCGCCGCCACGACTCCGGCGGGGGTGACTCGAGCGTGAGCGGCTTACCCGTGGTCGGATGACGGATCCCGAGCCGCAGCGCATGCAGGGCGATCCCCACGCCGAACGGCAAGCGGGCGCCGTAGCGCCGGTCCCCCACGATCGGGCAGCGCCGCAGCGACAACTGCATCCGCAGCTGGTGCTTGCGGCCGGTCTCCGGCGACAGTTCCACCAGCGACACCTCCCCCGCCCTGCGCAGCACGCGCGCCCGCAGCCGTGCCTCGCGGACGGCCGACGGGGCCCTCTCGTCGTCAGCCCCGGGCGTTGGGCCGGAAAACCGCGCGGGACGCCGATCCGCGTCTGCCGCGTCGCCCGGCGTGGCCAGGGCATCCACCCATTCCACCCACTGGCCAAGCGGCGCTGGAAACCGCCCTTCGACCACCGCCAGGTAGGTCTTCGCGACGCAACGCTGGCGGAACTGGGCGGCGAGGTGGGCGGCGGCCGCCGGGGTGCAGGCGAACACCACCACCCCCGAGACCGGCTGGTCGAGACGGCTGACGACCCCGACGAACCCTCCGGCACGGCGGTCGGCCACCATCGCGTGCAGGCTGTCCTCGCCGCGGGGCGCGTTGGCGGTCGCGAGGCCGGCGGGCTTGACCACGCCGATCACGGTGTCATCCTCGAACAGGATCTCGGGCCCCCCTCCATCCGCAGCCATGGACACAGCGTCGCGTCGCGCGATCGTGCTTGCAAGCCGCTCCCCGCGGCGCCGAGCGATGGCCGAGAGAGAGGGCTGGGCCGTCACGGTGATGCCCGCGGCGGAAGCGGTGGAGCGGGGGCAGCCCCCCCGCGGCGGCGACGAATCGCTCGAGGCCTATGTCACCCGTTTGGCACATGCCAAGGCTCGGGCGGTCGCCGCCACCGGCATCACCGGCACGCTGCTGGCCTGCGACACGCTCAGCGAGGTCGACGGCCTGGCTCTCGGCCAACCGGCCGATCGTGACGACGCCCGGCGGATGCTCGTGGCCCTTTCCGGACGCCGGCATCGCGTCGTATCCGCGGCGTGCGTGTGGAGAATCCCCGGCCCGGCACCGCTGTTCGGCACCGAGGAGAGCGAACTGGAAATGGCGCCCCTCGACGAGCGCTTTCTGGAGTGGTATCTCGACGCCGGGCTATGGCGTGGCAAGGCGGGAGCGTGCGGATTCCAGGACGAGCGCCTGCCGCTGCGGCTCGTGCGGGGCCATGCAGACAATGTCGTCGGCATGCCGCTGACGACGATCCGCGCCCTGCTCGCGGCGCTCGACGGCGCACACTCCACGAGCAACTCGTAACGCCGCCCCACGCTCCCGTGCGGCGACCACTGGCAACCCCACGGCGCCAGAAACGAAAAGCCGGAAACGAAACGACCCCCGGGGCTCGTCACCCCGGGGGTCGCTCGTAAAAGATTCCGGCGATACCTACTCTCGCACTTTTGGTACTACCATCGGCTCTGAAAGCTTAACTACCGTGTTCGGGATGGGAACGGGTGTGACCTTTCAGATATGGTCACCGGAAATTCGGCTCCGCCGGGCAATAACCGCCCCGGCGGGTGTGCGGTGGTCGTGGTAGTCGGCATGCAGACGGCCTGCGAAGGAACGAGTCCCTTCGCACGACGCCCGCGCTCGTGGCAAGCAATCGATACGGGTGGCCAAGCATTCGTCCGTTAGTACCGGTTAGCTGAGTGCATCACTGCACGTACACGTCCGGCCTATCAACCTGGTCGTCTTCCAGGGGACTTTCGGGCTTGCGCCCTACGAAACCTGATCTTGGGGCGGGCTTCACGCTTATATGCTTTCAGCGTTTATCCGTTCCGTTCATAGCTATCCAGCCGTGCCGCTAGCGCGACAACTGGAACACCAGAGGAACGTCCTTCCAAATCCTCTCGTACTAAAGAAGAATCCCCT
>JBJSXB010000313.1:0-7218 GCA_046086245.1 Planctomycetaceae bacterium
GGCAAGTTGGATCTTCACTCCCTTCGCACCAGCGTCCATCGTGGTGTCGATGGCCCGCTTCATGGTGCGGCGGAAAGCGGCCCGCTTCGACAACTGGTCGGCGATGTCCTCGGCGATGAGCTGCGCCTGGATTTCAGGACGACCCACTTCCTCGACCTTGAGGTTGACGCGCCGGCCGAGCAATTGCTGCAACTCCTCTTGCAAGCGATCGACTTCCTGCCCTTTGCGACCGATCAGCACACCCGGCCGCGCGCAGTGGAGGATCACCTTCACTTCGTCGCGGGTGCGCTCGATCTCCACCTTCGAAATCGCCGCGGAGCGGTACTTCGTCTTGACGAACTTGCGGGTGCGGAAGTCCTCGAGGAGGAGTTCCCGGAAGTCCTTCTTCGACGCATACCAGCGGCTCTTCCACGGCTCGGTGATGCCCGTTCGGAAGCCGACCGGATTGACCTTTTGTCCCATGAACTTCTTCCGTCGCTGTGCGTTACCGGATCGTTCGCCGCTCAGAACCGACCGCTTCGTATGGTGTTCGCCCGAACACCCCGACCGCCAACCTCAACCCCTCCGACCCGACGTCAGTCGCCCTCAGGCCCCACGCTGTCGAGCGCGACCCGGATGTGCGACATCCGCCGCTTGATGCCGAAGGCCATGCCCCGCGCGCTGGGCCTGATGCGCTTGAACATCGGTCCGCCATCGACGCGGGCGTCGACGACCACCAGATCGTCGACGCCGGTGGCTTGCTTGTGCTCCGCGTTGCCGAGGGCGCTTTTGATCACCTTCTCGAGCATCCGCGCTCCGCGGTGGGGCTGGAAGCGGAGGATGTCGAGCGCCTCGTCGGCGAACTTGCCACGGACCAAATCGGCCAGCGCTCGAACCTTGCGGGCGCTGATGCGGGCGTATTTGTGGGTAGCGGTGTAGGGCATGGTTGGATCTCGTGGGGCGATCGGGAACGCCGCGGGCCGTCCGATGGACGCCCGGTCCTGCGGGCTCACTTCGCGGGGGCCGCCTCCTTGACCTTGCCGCCGTGGCCACGGAACGTCCGGGTCGGGGCGAATTCACCGAGCTTGTGGCCGACCATGTCTTCGGTCACGAACACCTTCACGTGCTGCTTGCCGTTGTGCACCATGAACGTCAGGCCGATGAACTCCGGAACGATCGTGCACGACCGTGACCAGGTCTTGATCGGCTCGCGCTTTCCGCTTCCCAGCTGCCCCTCGACCTTTTCGAAGAGGCGCGGATCGACGTACGGCCCCTTTTTTGCGCTGCGGCCCATGGATGGTCACCTGCGGTTGCGATGCGGATCGATGTGAAAAGCGGCCTGGATCGTTGCCAAAACGGGAATGCATCCGCCGGGCGGACGCCCGAGCGACGGGTATCACCGGAGCTTGAGTTGCCCGTAGCGGCGACTCTTGCGTCGGCGGATGATCGCCGCGCCCGACGGCTTGCGCGGCTTCCGTGTGCCGCCTCCCTTGGAACTCTTACCGGTCGGACTGACGGGGTGCCGACCACCCTTGGTGCGGCCTTCACCACCGCCGTGCGGATGGTCGATCGGGTTCATGGCCGTGCCACGGACGTGGGGCCGGATTCCCATCCATCGCTTGCGCCCCGCCTTGCCGAGCACGATGTTCATGTGTTCCGAGTTGCCGATCGCCCCGATCGTGGCCCGGCACGCGGCCGGCACGCGGCGGATCTCGCCGGACGGAAGCGTCAACTGAGCCCACTGCGACTCGCGGGCGACGAGCACGGCCGACGAGCCCGCCGAGCGGCACAGTCGCCCGCCACGGCCGGCCTGCAGTTCGATGTTGTGGATCTGCATCCCCAGCGGGATCGCCGCGAGCGGCAGGCAATTCCCCACTTCGGGCGCCGCTGCCTCCCCACTCTCGACCGTGGCGCCGGCCGCCAGTCCGTCGGGGGCGAGAATGAATCGTTTGTCACCGTCGGCGTAGTGGATCAACGCCACCCGACAGGTTCGGTTGGGATCGTACTGGATCGAGTGAACCTTGCCGGGCACGCCATCTTTGTCCCGACGAAAGTCGATCAGCCGGTAATGTTGCTTATGGCCGCCGCCACGATGCCGCGCGGTGATCTTGCCCTGATTGTTGCGGCCACCCTTTTTGCGCTTGCGGATCGTCAGCCCCTTCGGGGCGACCGCGCCAGGGGTGAGTTCGGCGAAGTCCGACACGCTCGCGCCGCGGCGGCCGGGACTGGTCGGGTTGTAGGTGCGAATGCCCATCGCTACGTCTTTCCGGTTTCGAGCGGACGGCGGATCACCATCTCACCAGGCCCGATCGGGGCCCGACGGTACGGCCGCCGATCAGAACAGGTTGATCTTGTACTCCGGCTTGAGCGTGACGATCGCCTTTTTCCACGGCTTGGTACTCGTCCGCCGCACTCGGCTGCGCCGGGCTTTCCCGACGCGGTTTTGGATCGCGACACGCTCGACCTTGACGGAAAACATCTCCTCGACGGCACGCCGCACGTCGGCCTTGGTCGCCGCGGTGACGACCTCGAAGGAGTAGGCATTGTGGCGCTCCGCGCGGTGCATCCCCTTCTCGGTCACCAGCGGACGGACGATCACCTGATGCACGCCGAGCCCCGGGGTGAACGACGGCGGTGGAGGAACTGGTACGGCCATGATTGCTCGACTCCTCGATTCCGGGCCCCTCAACCCTGCCGCGCTTTCGACGCCCCGCCCTTGGCCGCGGGCCGCCGCGCCGCCCGCGGTTTCGCCCCCTCACCTGCCGGCTTTCGCGCTTTGACCGCCGCGCGGAACGTGTCCAGCGCCGCTTTCGACATCACGATGCGTCGCGGCTGCAGGATCGACAGTGCATTGAGGTCGGCGACCGGAGCCACCGAGACGCCGGCGATGTTGCGGGCGCTCTTCCACAAATTGCCGTCGGGCTTTTCCGGGCTGACGAGCACGGTGCCCTCCGCGACGCCGAGTTTGCCGAGCAACCCGGCGACGACGGACGTCTTCGGGGCCCCGACCGCGAGCGAATCGACGAGCATCACCTCCTCGTCGGCGATCCGGGAGGCGAGCGCCATCCGTGTGGCGGCCTGCAGGGCCTTGCGTGGCATCCGCCAACCGAAGTCGCGGGGCCGCTTGGCGAAGATATGGCCGCCGCCGCGCCGCGTGCCGCTGCGGCGGGCACCGGCCCGAGCGTTGCCGGTGCCCTTCTGCCGGTAGAGCTTTTTCGTCGAGCCAGCCACCTCGCCGCGCGACTTGGTCCGCATCGTGCCCTGGCGGAGGTTGGCCTGGTACATCACCACGGCATCGTGCAGCAACTGCTTGCTGACGCCCGCCGAAAGCTCCGCGGGATCGATGTCGTAGCTGCCCACCTTGTTGCCGCGAATGTCGTAGACGGGAAGATTCACTTGGCACCCGCCTTCTTCTTGGAAACGGGCGCCGACCCGGCGGGCGCGATCCGCTTGATCATGTTGGTCTGCCGGACGACGACATAGGAGCCGTTGGGTCCCGGCACCGCCCCACGCACCAGCAGCAGATTGTTGTCGCGATCGATGCCGACGAGTTTCAGGTTGCGCATCGTCGACCGCTCGTTACCGTAGCGACCGGCCATCCGCTTGCCCTTGAAGACCCGCGCGGGGGAGGTGTTCATGCTCGTGCCGCCCTGGTGACGGTGCACCTTCTTCACGCCGTGCGTGGCACGCTGACCCTTGAACCCATGGCGCTTCATCACGCCGGCGGTTCCGCGGCCCTTGGTGGTTCCCGTGACATCGACCCGCTCGACGCCGTCGAAGAGATCGACGGAAATCACCTGGCCGACCTCGACGCCCGGGTAGACGCCGCGCAATTCACGGACGAACCGCTGCGGTTCGCAATCCGCCTTCGTCGGCACCACGACCCCGGCTTGCGAGAGCCGCTTGCCGCGTTTGCTGTCGAGTTTGGCGACCTGCCCGCGGATCGCCCGACTCGCCAACCGACGGGGCTTGTCCCGGAACCCCAATTGGACGCCGGCATAGCCGTCGCGCTCGGGGCTGCGTACCAGCAGCACCCGGCAGGGGCCGGCCTCGATCACCGTGACGGGGATCACCGCCCCGCCCGCGTCGAAGATCTGCGTCGACCCGACCTTCCGGCCGAGGATCCCCTTCCGGCCGGCCCGGCCCGCGGAGGAGCCGCCGGCGACTTGGCTCGAAGACGTGTTTTCGGCTGCCATTTTTCGTCCGCTTTTCGTCACGAGGACGAACACGCAGCGACCGCCGTATCCACGGCGCCCGCCATCAGCCGATCACGCTCGAAGCCATCGGCTCCAGGAGCACCCGGCGTCCGCCGGGCCTTACCTGAATGCCGTTCCAAGCATGCGGTTTCGCGTGCTCCCGTCCCTCCGATCACCGACCAACCCATTACCAACCGACTACCGACCGTCCGTTCCACCATCCATGCCGATCCCGATGAAACCGACCGCTGCCCACACTCCGCCGCCGTTCACAGCGAGGCCGTTCACAGCGCCGCCGTTCACAGCGAGGCCGTTCACAGCGAGGCCGTTCACCGCGACGAAGCCTTGATCTTGATGTCGACACCGGCCGGAAGACTCAGCTTATTGAGCGCCTCGATCGTCTTGGCGGTCGCTTGCACGATGTCGATCACCCGCTTGTGCGTACGGATCTCGTACTGCTGCCGCGCCTTTTTGTCGATGTGCGGACTGGAAAGCACGGTGTACCGCTCGACCCGGGTGGGAAGCGGAATCGGACCATGCACCTCGGAGTTGGTGCGTTTGGCCGTATCGACGATCTCCGCGGCGCTCTGGTCGAGGACCGCGTGGTCGTAGGCCTCCATGCGGATGCGGATGATTTCCTGCGTCGGACCAGCCACGAACGAGACTCCCAGGGATGAATCAACGCGGCTTTCGCCGAAAACCTACGGACGACGAACTCGTAAGCGACTCACTCGACGCACACACCCGACGCTGGCAGTCGCGGGGATGGCCGGCACGCCGTGCGTCATTCGACCGCACGGGGACGATCGCCCAGCACGCGGTCCAACGATCCAATCGGCTGCCGCCTCGGTGATCCGACACCCGCCGTGCCAGGCTCCGGAGAGCCGGCCGACGGGTTCGTGAAGCGGACCATGAAGGCATGGAGCCTCCAAGATCCGCGATCTCGGGGGACTAGGAATCTAAAAGGGCTCGTCGCGCCTGTCAACACACGGTCCCTCGAAGACGCCGCGGGCGGCCCGCGCCGGGTGGCGATCGCACCGGATTGGGGGGCCGCGACGAACCCCATGCGGTGGTTCGCGGCCTGGTGCCGGCGGGGTACGCTGTGTGCCATGCAAGCCCTGTTGCTCACGGCGCCCGGCACCCTGGCCGTCACCGATATCGATCGACCCGAACCGCGTCCGGGCACGGTGCGGGTGCGGGTCGCCGCCTGCGGGATCTGCGGCAGTGATGTTCATGGGTACACCGGCTCAACCGGCCGGCGCGTCCCGCCGCTGGTGATGGGCCACGAGGCGGCCGGGACGATCGACGCCGTCGGCCCGGGGGTGACCGACATCGCACCGGGCACGCGGGTCGCCCTCGACTCGACCGTTTTTTGCGGCACCTGTGCCCACTGCCTCGCCGGCGCCGAGAACCTGTGCACGGATCGGCAGGTACTCGGCGTGTCGTGCGGCACGTACCGCCGCCACGGCTGCTTCGCCGAGTACGTGGTCGTGCCACGCCGCGTGGTCTACCCCCTGCCCGACACGATCGACTTCATCGCCGCGGCGCTACTGGAGCCGCTTTCGATCGCCCTTCACGCGCTCCATCTTGCCACGATCGGCCCGCGGACCAGGTCGGCGGTCGTGGTCGGCGCCGGGCCGATCGGCCTGGCTTGTGTGGCCTCCCTCGCCGCCTACGGCGTACCGCGGATCGCCGCGATCGATCTCGACGCCGACCGTCTCGACCGGGCCCGGTCGTTCGGCGCGACGCACACCATGCTCGCCGGCGACGGTGCCGGGACCGCCGCACGGTGGGGCGCGGTGCCCCCGGACGGCGACGGCGCCGACGTCGTCTTCGATGCGGTCGGGGCGACGGCCCCGGTGCGGACCGCGATCGAAGCGGCGACGCGGGGCGGCACGGTGGTACTCGTGGGGAACGTCTCCCCGACCATCGAGATGCCGCTGCAACTGGTGGTCACGCGGCAAATCCGTCTCCAGGGCTCCTGCTCGTCGGCCGGCTGCTATCCCGAAGCGATCCGGTTGGTCGCGGAGGGCAAGGTCGACCTCTCCGGGTTCGTCAGCCGGGTCGCGCCGCTTGCCGAGGGAGTCGAATGGTTCCGGCGTCTGCACGACCGGGAGCCCGGCCTCGTGAAAGTGGTCCTCCAGCCGTAGCATTCCGGCGCCCGACCGATCGCCGGGCTGACGCCGCGCCTATCCGAGGATTTCCCGATGACCGCTCCGACCGGTCCGGCCCTCTTCGACCTCCGCGGCCGCACGGCGCTGGTGAGCGGTGCCAGCCGCGGCCTCGGCCTGCAGATGGCCGGCGCCCTCGCTCGCGCCGGGGCCGACCTCGTGATCACCGCACGGAAGGTCGAGGACCTCGCGGCGGCCCGCAAGGCTCTCGAGGCCCACGGCCACCGCGTCACCCCCCTGCCCCTCGACCTGCGCGTCGAGGCGAGCATCCGCGACTGCGCGGCGGCCGCGATCGACGCCGCCGGCACGATCGACATCCTCCTCAACAACGCCGGCTGCAACATCCGCAAGCCGGCCGTCGAGGTCACCTGGGACGACTGGAACACGATCCTCGACACCAACCTCCGCGGCACCTTCTTCATGGCGCAGGCGATGGCCCGCCACATGATCCCGCGCGGCCGGGGGCGGATCATCAACATCGGGAGCGTGACGAGCGTCTTCGGTTACGCGGGGCTGACCCCCTATTCGGCGAGCCGCGGCGGGGTGAAGCAGATGACGATGAGCCTCGCCGACGACCTCGGCCCCCACGGCATCACGGTCAACTGCCTCGCTCCCGGCTGGTTCCGGACGGCCCAGAACGACGTCATGTACCGCGACCCGGAGTGGGTCGCCTACCTCACCGACCGGATCCCGCTGCGCCGCCCCGGCCGCGCCGAGGACCTCGACGGCGCAGTGGTGTTTCTCGCCTCCGACGCCAGCGCCTACGTGACCGGCCAGACGCTCCTGGTCGACGGTGGGATCACCACCGGCTCGACCCGTGCCCTGCCGGCGAAGAAGACGGAATGAGGGCGATTCAGCGCGGCGCTCCGCGC
>JBJSXB010000314.1:0-6915 GCA_046086245.1 Planctomycetaceae bacterium
TGCCGCCGTGGGCGGCCGATCTTCCCGTCCGTGCGGTGCTCGGCGACGTGGTCGCCGCGTCGCGCGGCGGCGCGGCCGTCGTCGTCGCGCCGCCGGGATCGGGGAAGACCCTGCTGGTGCCGGCGGCGCTCGTCGACGATCTCGCCGGCGCCGGCGTGATCCTCGTCCAACCGCGCCGCCTCGCGGCCCGGGCGGTGGCCGCGCAGATCGCGCGCCTCCGCGGCAGCCCGCTCGGCGACGAGGTCGGCTACCAGGTGCGCTTCGACACCTGCACGTCACGGGCGACGCGGCTGTTCGTCGAGACGACCGGGATCGTGCTCCGCCGGCTCCTCGACGACATCGCCCTCCCCGGCACCGGCGCGGTCGTCCTCGACGAGTTCCACGAGCGTTCGGTGGAGATGGACCTCGTGTTCGGGCTCCTGCGCCGCGTCCGCGAGACGCTGCGCCCCGACCTGCGCGTCGTCGTGACCAGTGCCACGCTCGCCGCCGGTCCGGTGGCGGCGGCGCTCGGTGGCTGCCCGGTGATCGAGGCCGCCGGGAGGATGTTTCCCGTCGAGGTGGTCCACCAGGGGCGCTCGCCGCGGCGTGATCTGACCGACCTGGTGCGCCCCGCGGTCGAGGAGGCACTGGCGCACACACCCGGGCACGTGCTGGTGTTCCTGCCCGGGGTCGGCGAGATCGCCGCCTGCCAACGCGACCTCGAGGGGCTCGCCACCCGCGCCGGCCACGACCTCCTTCCGCTCCATGGCGATCTGCCTCCCGAACGCCAGGATGCGGCGCTCGCCGAGGGGGGCCGACGGAAGATCATCCTCGCCACCAACGTCGCCGAAACGTCGCTGACGATTCCGGGCGTGACCGCGGTGGTCGACTCCGGCCTGGCACGGCAGTTGGTCGTCAATCCGGCGACCGGCCTTCCGCGCCTCGAGCTGGTCGGTATCGCGCGGGCGGCCGCCGAGCAGCGCGCCGGGCGGGCCGGGCGCACCGGGCCGGGGCGCGCCGTGCGCCTGTGGACGGAAGCCGAGCACGCCGGCCGGCCCGCCGTCGAGACGCCCGAGATCCTCCGCTGCGATCTCGCCGGGCCGCTGCTGTGGCTCGAGGCGATCGGCGAGGCGACCGACTTTCCCTGGCTCGACCGGCCGACGCCGGAAGCGGAGGCGACGGCACGGCGGCTACTCGAGCGTCTCGGCGCGGTCGACGCGGGGGGACGCGTGACACCGCTGGGGCGCGCCCTGGTCCGGCTCCCGACCCACCCACGCCTCGGCCGATTGCTCGTCGAGGGGGCGGCGCGCGGCATCCTCCGCGAGGCGTCGATCGCCGCGGCCCTGGTCTCCGATCGCGATCCCTTCCGCCGGTCCGCGCACGCCGGCGGCGGACCGCGCGACAGGCGCCAGATCCGCTCTGCCTGCGACGTGGCCGACCGCGTCGTCGCCCTCCAGGCATTCCACGCCGGCGTCGCCGCCGACGATCCGGCCCTCGATCCCCATCCGCTCGCCGCCCGGGCGATCCTCCGCGCCGCCGAGCAGTTGTTCCACATGGCCCCCGGCCCGCTCGGCCCGCGGAGCGCCGACCCACGCGAGGCGCTGGCACGCTGCCTGCTGGTGGCGTTCCCGGACCGGCTCGCCCGGCTCCGCCCGGGCTCCGGCGACCGCGGCACGCTCGTCGGCGGGCGCGGCGTGCGGCTCGCCGAACCGTCGCGCGTCAGCCACGAACCGCTGTTCCTCGCCATCGACATCGACGACGCCCGCGGCGAGGCGCGGACCCGCCTCGCCACCGCGGTCGAGCGCGCGTGGCTCGACGACGACGCCGCACGCGGCAACCTCCGCGTCGCCGACGAGGTGGTGTTCGACCCCGGTCGCCGCCAGGTCGTCGCGCGCCGCCGGACGGCGTGGATCGATCTGGTGATCGACGAGACGCCCCTCGCGCTCGCCGACGACGACGCCGCCGCCGCGGTGCTCGCCGCCGAGGCACGCAGCCACGGGCCGCGGGTGTTTCCCGGGCCGGACACCGCGGCCGGAAGGTTTCGCGACCGGGTGCGGTGGCTCGCCGGCCTGCTGCCCGATCTCGGACTCCCGTCGCTCGGCGACGACGAGCTGGCGACGCTGCTCCCCGGAATCTGCCGTGGCACGCGGTCGCTCGACGCCATCGCGGGGGCCGACTGGCTGCCGCGGCTGGTGGCGCTCGTCGGGACCGACCGGATCCATCTTGTCGATCGCCTCGCCCCGGAGACGATCCTGCTGGCGGGCGGTCGCCGGCAGCGGATCGACTACCCCGCCGGGGGCGCACCGACCGTCGCGGCCCGCATCCAGGACTGGTACGGCATCGCCGCCACGCCGCGCGTCGCCGACGGACGCGTGCCGCTGGTGCTGCAGTTGCTCGGCCCCGATCAGCGGCCCCGCCAAGTGACGAGCGATCTGGCCGGCTTCTGGAAGAACACCTACCCGCAGTTGCGTCGCGAGTTGGCGCGGCGCTACCCCAAGCACCGCTGGGCCGAGGATCCGCTCGCGACGGGGCCTTTCGGTCGGTGACCCGCACGGCCGGCCTGGCGCGGATGTGCCGGGCGTGCGCGGAAACCGGCTCGTGGCGCCGGTTCGGCGGATGGCGATCGTGCCTGCCGCGCGGCGCCCGGCGGCGCGGCTGGAGCCGCGGCCGAAGCCGATCCGATGGAAGCCCACACGGGGCGGTTCGCCATGAAGGCCCCGGTTCGTCCGTCGGTCCCCCCAACGCTTGCAGTGCAGAGGAGTCCCCCCATGCGTCGGTTGCTCGTCCTGTTGACCATCGCCACGGTCCTTATCATGTCGGTGTCGGCCTCGGCCGCCCCGGGCCAGGGTTCGCGTGCCTCCGTCGGTGCCCAGCGAAACGGTCCGATCGCGAAGCTGATCGAACTGGAGCGCCGCAAGAACGAGTGGCTCCGTCAGCGGTTCCTCGGCCGCTGATCCCGACGGGCGGCGGCCGCGCCGGAGCCGTTTTTCTGCCCATGCAATCCCTCACCCGGCAGTGGGCCGATGATTTGGCCCGCTTCGTTGCCGACCATCGGGCTGCCCGTCCTCCGCGGGCAGTCCCGATGGTCGCTGCGGAGGCGCTGACGCACGACGCGATCCTCGCCGACCATCTGACGCGCTGGTTCGCCGACACCTGGCCGCTGATCCGTGCCGAACGGCGCGTGCTGGCCGTCGGCGGGAGCCTCGATCCCGATCCGGTCGCGGTGGTGATGACCAATCCGTGGGGCCTCGGCGCCACGCGGGCGATCGTCGAGGCGCGACCGGCGCGCGATGCGGTCGCGGTGACCGAACTGGAGTTCCGTTACTGGTCGCGGCAGCATCCCGACGAGGCCCACCGCCATCACGTCAATCACTGGAGTTGGGTGAAGCGGGGGCTTCCTCCGCAACGCCAGGCGGAATTCGCCTGGCTCGGCGCGGCGAACGACGCCGTGCTCTGGCTGCACCGGAGCGGCACCGCGGGTGCCGGCCGGTGCGACGGCTTGCGCTGCGCGGTCTACAGTTGGGACGGGCACGTGGGCCATCTGCTCTGCGCCGACGCACGGCGCGATGCGTCGGGCGCCGGGGACGGCGCCGCGGTTTGACGCTCTCCCGCGCGGTGCGGTATACGACTGCCGGGCAGGGCGGCGCCCGGCCGCACCGGCGCCCGCCACCCGCACCCGCGAGCCGCGATGCCCACCCGGATCCTCGTCACCACCACGTCGTTCCAGGACACGCCCGGCCCCCACCACGAGGCGCTCGCCGCCACCGGCTGGGAGATCGTCGCCGCCCGCGGCCCGCTCACGGAGTCCGACACGCGCGCCGCGGTGGGGGCGATCGACGGCTTCTTGTGCGGTGATGACGCCATCACCCGCGCCGTCCTCGACCGCGCCGTGCCGCGGCTCAAGGTGGTCAGCAAGTACGGCATCGGCGTCGACAAGATCGACGTCCCGCGGTGCACCGAGTTGGGTATCCCGGTGCTCTTCACGCCAGGTGTCAACCACACCACGGTCGCCGAGCACGCCTTTCTGCTCCTGTTGGCCCTCGAGAAGCACTTGCTGTTCCACACCGACTCGACCCGCGCCGGCGGATGGAAGCGGCAGACGGGCCGGGAGTTGCTCGGGAAGACGATCGGCATCGTCGGCGTCGGACGGATCGGCCGTGAGGTCGCGCTCCGCGCGCGGGCGTTCGGGATGGATCCGATCGGCCTCGACGTCCACTGGGACGCCGCCTTCGCCGCGGCCCAGGGGATGCGACGGGCGGCCACGCTCGCCGAGTTGCTCGCGGTCTCCGACTACGTCTCCCTCCACACGAGCCTCACCCCCGAAACGCGCCATCTGATCGACGCCGCGGCGATCGCCACCATGAAACGCGACGCGATCGTGATCAACTGCGCCCGGGGTGAGATCGTCGACACCGCCGCGATCGCCGCGGCGCTCGCGGCGGGGCGCCTCCGCGGCTACGGCACCGACGTGCTCGACGAGGAGCCGCCCCGCGCCGACCACCCGCTGCTCCATCTGCCCAATTGCCTCGTGACCCCGCACGTCGGCTCGCGGACGCTGGAGAGCGTGCAGCGGCAGGCGATGGCCGCGGTGACGAATCTCGTGCGGGCGATGCACGGCGAAGCGCCGCTGGCCCAGGTCAACCCGGCGGTGCCGGTGCGGCGCTGCGTCTGACCGGCTCCCCCCTCCACGCGGGCCCGGCCCGCTTCCCCGACGGAGCCACGCGATCATGGCGGAAACCTTCCACGTCGTGCCCCGCGCGACCCACGACGCCCTCGTGCACGGCGCCTACCGGTCGCGCGGCTTCTCCCCCGACGAGGCTGACGCCGCCGCCCGGCTCGCTGCCGCCGCCACGACCCACGGCATCCGCACCCACAACGCGATCAAGGCGCTCCATCTCGACGACCTCTTCGGGTCGAAGCAGGGAGGCTGCGTGCCCGGGGCCGCGATCCGCAGGCTGCCGTCGCGCTTCGACGCCGCCGAGGTCTGGGACGCCGGCCGGAAACTCGGCCAGGCCGTCGCCTGGGAGGCGATCGAAAGGTGCATCGCCCTGGCCGACCGGCATGGCACCGGCACCGTGAGCGTGGACAACGCCTTCCACTACCTGTGGGGTGGCGGCTACGTGATGCACGCCGCACGACGCGGCTACATCGCCTACACCAACTGCACCGCATCGCTCGCCGAGGTGGTCCCGTTCCAGGGGGCGTTTCCCACGCTCGGCACCAACCCGCACTCCTGGGGCTTCCCCACCACCGCCGCCGTCGGCTTTCCTCTGGTGGTCGATTGGGCCACCAGCGTGATCGCCATGGGGCGCGTGCAGCAATTGAAACGGGAAGGCAAGCCGCTGCCGACCGGCGCCGCGGTGGACGGCAGCGGGCGCCCGACGACCGATCCCGACGCCGTCGCGGCCCTCGTGCCCTTCGGCGAGCACAAAGGGTACGGCCTGTCGCTGATCAACGAACTGGTCGCCGCGTTCATCGGCGGGTCGTTGCCGACGATCCGCAGCCGCCCCAGGGCGCCGGCGGCGCCGGGCGAGAAGCATGCCTGCTGCTTCTTCTTTCAAGTGATCCATCCCGACGCTCTGGCCGGCGGCGCCTTCGCCGCCGGGCGCGACCAGGCGGCCAACGTCGCCGCCGTGCTCGCCGACATCCTCGGACACGGCAACGAGCACTGCCTCCTCCCCGGCCAGGTCGAGGCCCGCGCGGCGGAGAAGAGCCGCGCGGCGGGAGGCTTGCTGTTCTCGACCGCCGAAATCGAGGCCCTCAACGCCATCGCCCGGGACGCGGGCATCGACCCGCTCGACCCGGCCACCCTCCCCGTCGCCTGAAGGAGAACCCATGGCGCTCCCCATCAAACCGCGCGCCGTCGGCGGATTCGACCTGGTTTCGCTCGGCGAAGTGATGCTGCGGCTCGACCCCGGCGAGGGACGGATCCGTACCGCCCGGCAGTTCCAGGCGTGGGAGGGGGGCGGTGAATACAACGTGGCGCGCGGGCTGCGCAAGTGCTTCGGCCTGCGGACGGCCCTGGTGAGCGCCTTCGTCGACAACGAGGTCGGCCATCTCATCGAGGACTTCATCTTCCAGGGGGGCGTGAACACCGACTTCGTGTCGTGGCGCGACGACGACGGCATCGGCCGCACCGTCCGCAACGGTCTCAACTTCACCGAGCGCGGCTTCGGGATCCGCGGCGCCGTCGGCGTGCCCGACCGGGGCAACACCGCCGCCAGCCAGATGAAGCCCGGCGACGTCGATTGGGACCGGCTGTTCGGAACGGTCGGTGTCCGCTGGTTCCACACCGGCGGGATCTTCGCCGCCCTCTCCGAATCGACGGCGCGGCTGGCGATCGAGGCGGTGCAGGCGGCCAAACGCCACGGCACGATCGTCTCCTACGATCTCAACTACCGGCCGAGCCTGTGGAAGACCATCGGTGGGCTCGCGCGGGCGCGCGAGGTGAATCGCGAGATCGCCCGACACGTCGACGTGATGATCGGCAACGAGGAGGATTTCACCGCCTGCCTCGGCTTCGAGGTGCGCGGCGTGGATCACGCGCTGTCGGCGATCGAGGCCGACGCCTTCAAGGCGATGATCGCCACCGCCGTCGGGGAGTTCCCCAACTTCAAGGTCGCCGCCACCACGCTGCGGCGCGTGGTTTCGGCGACCAAGAACGACTGGAGCGCCATCCTCTGGCACGACGGTGCCTTTTTCGACAGCCGCAAGTACCCGGAGCTCGAGATCCTCGACCGCGTCGGAGGGGGGGACAGTTTCGCCAGCGGACTGGCGTTCGGGTTCCTCGAGTTCAACGATCCACAGCACGCCGTCGACTACGGCGCGGCCCACGGCGCCCTCGCCTCGACGACCCCCGGCGACACGTCGATGGCGACGCGGCGCGAGGTCGAAAAGCAGATCGCCGGCGGCGGCGCCCGGGTGGTGCGCTAGCAG
>JBJSXB010000315.1:0-7736 GCA_046086245.1 Planctomycetaceae bacterium
GACGACCGGCGTGCCGCGGAACGCCGCGACGCTTACCTGCTTGCCATCGAGCCCGGTGCCGTCGAGCGCGAGCGGCTTGCCCACGCCCTGGAGCCGCCGCACCGCGCCGGCCGCCTTGCGGGCCTGAGGCGTGCCGGGGAAGTCGCGGGCGATCGATGCATAGCGATCGACCGCCTCCTTCTCGCGGGCCTCGAATTCGTCACGGAAGGCGAGCTGCAGCAGCGCCTCGGCTGCCTCCGGCGCCTGCGGGTGCTTCTCGACGAATGCCTCGAGATCCTTGAACCACTGTGCCTGGAGCTTCTCGCCGTCCACCCCCGGCTGCTGCATGCCCTTCGAGTAGCGGGCCTGCGCGAGCCGGAAGGCGACGAGCGCCGCGAGCCGCTCATCGCCCGACTTCTCGGCGATCTGCTCGAGCTTCCCGATGCCGTCTGGCACGAGCCCCTCCTGCGCGTAGGCGGCGAGCGTCTCGACGAGCTGGTTCGTCCAAAAGCCGCGGTCCCCCTCGGCGCACGTGGCGAGCACCTGCTCGAGGATGGCCACCTGCTCGGCCGCCAGCTCGCCGCGCTTCGCGGGGGCCACCGCGGGCATCTGCTGCTCGATCTCCTGGAGCTTGGCGACGAGCGGCTTGATCTTCTCGTCCTGCCCGGGCCCGGCGCCCGGCCCCGGCGCTCCGAGCTTGGGAGCGAAGAAGCCTCCCGCGTCGGCCACGTCGGGCGGGGCGCCCCCCACGTGCGGAGCATCGATCGGCCGCCAGACCTGTCCGCAGCGGACGAGCGAGCCCACGAACACCTGCGTGGCCTCGGCCGCGCCGCCGGCCCGCGGGGTCTCCACGAGGGCCACGATGTTGTCGTAGGCCATGACGTCGCGGGTGGCGCCGCCGCTGCCGGCGGGAATCACGCCCGGCGCCTGCGGCGCGAGCATGTTCGACCACCGCGATGCGGGCCCGACGGCCTTCTGCGCAGCGGCCACCTTGGCGAACTCCTGCTCGGCGCGGGCCGCGCGGGCCGCAAGCGCGGCGAGCTGCTCGCCGGCGAAGCCCGCGGTCTCGAGGTCGGCCCTCGAGGGGAGCAGCAGCTTGAACGCGGCGAGGTCGCGGCCCCGGAGGGCCGCGACGATCTCGGCGGTGGCCTCCTCTGCCGACAGTTGCTTCCAGGAGGCGATGCCTCCGGTGCCGGCGTCGAGCGCGGCCCAGCGGCCGCCGGCCGAGTTGAGCCAGCGCGACTGGTCGGCCTTCGTGTCGTGGTCGGTATCGACGTCGCGGTAGACCTCGAGCCCATCCTTGTAGAAGCTCCAGCGATCGACGACCTTGTTGCCGTTGGTGTCGGCGAACAGCCGGAGAATCTCGCCGCCGGGCCCGCGGACGACGAGGGCCTGCGTGCCCTCGACCTTCTCCTGCCCGATCGTGCACTGCTTCGCGACCTCCGGGGCGGGCTGATCGACCTCCGCGTACTTTGTCCGCGGCGTGATCTTCAGGGCGTCCTCGGTGGTGGGGGCGGCGTCGGCCGCGATCGGCGCGGCGAGGCAGCAGGCCAGGGCGACGGCTGCCGCGCTCGGGGCGGCGAAGGCGGGACGCGGCGACCGGATGCTGGGGCTGGGCATGTGATCTTCCTTGACGGCCGTGACGGGGCGCGACGCCCGCGCGGGGCAGGGCCGTTCGCGACCGACAAGGTATCCGGAACCCGCGTCGGCGCCAGCGCCGCCCGGTCGCCGGCAGCGGAACCCGCGGCGCGGTCGGCGGGGCTTTGAATTCGGGCGCGGGCCTCCGTACACTCGGCGTTTCGGCCGCTCGCGAGGGCGTCCGCGACCGCGCGCGTAGCTCAGTTGGTTAGAGCGCCACCCTGATAAGGTGGAGGTCCCAAGTTCGAATCTTGGCGCGCGCAGTTGAAAATCCAGGGCCATACCGTGCAGGCATCGCCGGACGCGATGCCGTCGATCGCAGGAACCCTTGGCGTTCCTGCGATCGACCGAGCGAAAAAGGCAAGGGATGGCTTTTCGCGGTCCAACCAGGGGACGTAGCTCAATTGGGAGAGCACCGCCTTTGCAAGGCGGGGGTTGAGGGTTCGATCCCCTTCGTCTCCACTCGCGTTGCACCGGCTCGGGCCGGGACCGCCGACTCATCCGCGTCCCGTGCCCGCCGAGCCGCCCGCCGCCATGGACGCGCACCCCCCGCCGGGGCCCGACCGGAACCCGTGGCCGCCGCGCGATCATGTGACCGGACTTGCGACGCGCGCGGAGTTCGAGACCTGGCTCGGTGCCGGATGCTCCGCCGACACCGCGCTGGCACTGTGCGACGTCATCGGTCTGAAGAAGGTGAACGAATCGACCGGGTTCCGCCACGGGGACGGGCTGCTGCGTCGGGCTGCCGAGCGGCTGCGTGACGCCGCGGGCGACGCGGTGATCGTCGCCCGGCTCGGCGGGGATGAACTCGTCGCCGTGTTCGCCGGCTCCGGGGCCGTGGGCCGCGCGACGGAGGTCGCCCAACGTCTCCGTGCCCCCGGTGATCCCCCGCTCCGCTGCGTGGCGGGGGTGGTCCGGGAAGCGGAGGAACCTTGGGTAGCCATCGAACGGCTCTATGCGTCGCTGCGATCTTGCTGAATAATCGATCGACCGCCCTCCTTCCCCACCCCCGCGGAAGCCCCGTCCGCGCCCGCCTGTGCGGCGGCGACGCCGCAAACCCAATGCCCACCGAATCCATGGCCGCCGCCGCGGCCGCGCCCGCCCGCCGCGACGACATCCGCAACATCGCGATCATCGCCCATGTCGATCACGGCAAGACGACGCTCGTCGATTGCCTTCTGCGGCAGTGCGGCCAATTCCGCGCCAGCCAGCTCACCGGCGAGCGGATCCTCGACTCCAACGACCTGGAGCGCGAGCGCGGGATCACGATCCTCGCCAAGAACATCGCGCTCGACTGGAAAGGTACGAAGATCAACGTCATCGACACGCCGGGCCACGCCGATTTCGGCGGCGAGGTCGAGCGGGTGCTCCGCATGGCCGACGGGGCGCTGGTGCTCGTCGACGCGGCCGAGGGGCCGATGCCCCAGACGCGATTCGTCCTCACCAAGGCGCTGGAGGCGCGGCTGCGACCGGTGGTGGTGATCAACAAGATCGACCGCCCCGACGCCCGCCCGATGGAGGTGCTCGACGAGGTGCTCGGACTGTTCCTCGAATTGGGGGCCGACGACGATCTTGCCGATTTCCCTTACCTCTTCGCCTCCTCGCGAGGCGGGTTCGCCGGCCACGACCCGGCGATCCGCGAGGGCACGATGGCGCCGTTGCTCGACCTGGTACTCGAAAAGGTGCCCGGCCCGGCCGTGGCCGCCGACGAGCCGCTCCAGATGCTCGTGACGACGCTCGACTGGTCGGACTACGTCGGCCGGATCGCCATCGGACGGATCGAGTCGGGACGGCTCACCAAGGGCGCGCAGGTCGTCCGCTCGACGTCCGACGGCCGGATGGTGCCGGCGAAGGTGGTCGGGCTGCAGGTCTTCGACAAACTCGGCAGGGTCGACGCCGCGGAGGCGCTCGCCGGCGACATCGCCGCGGTGAGCGGTGTCGAGGGAGTCGAAATCGGCGACACGATCTGCGATCCCGCCTCGCCGCGGCCGCTGCCGCGTCTGGCCGTCGACGAGCCGACGCTGTCGATGGTCTTCGGCGTGAACTCGTCCCCCTTGGCCGGGAGGGTCGGCAAGTTCGTCACCACGCGTCACCTCCGCGATCGGCTGCTCCGCGAGCTCGAGCGCAACGTGGCGCTGCGTGTCGAGCCGATCGAGGGTACGGAGCAGTTCTCCGTGTCGGGCCGCGGCCTGCTCCACCTCTCCGTGCTCATCGAGACGATGCGCCGGGAGGGCTACGAATTGAGCGTCGGCAAGCCGCGGGTGATCCTCCACCGCGACGGTGATCGCGTCCTCGAGCCGTTCGAGACGCTCGTCATCGAGGTGCCGCACGACAAGCTCGGTCCGGTGATGGAGCTGACGGGCTCGCGCCGCGGGCAGTTGGTGCACATGGGCAATCGCGGCGAGTTCGCCCACGCGGCGTTTTCGATCCCCGCCCGGGGCCTCATCGGCCTGCGGACACGCGTCCTCAACGCCACCCAGGGGACGGCGATCATGCATCACCGGTTCGAGGCCTGGCGACCGCTCGAGGGGGAGCTCGGCGGCCGGCCCAACGGGGTGCTGGTGTCGATGGTGCCGGGGCGCGCGGTGGCCTTCGGTCTCGACGGACTCCAGGAGCGTGCCGACCTGTTCATCGAGCCGGGAGACGAGGTCTACGAGGGGATGATCGTCGGCGAGAATGCCCGCGCCGAAGACATGATCGTCAACCCGACGAAGGAGAAGAAGCTCACCAACATGCGGGCCACCGGCAGCGACCGCAACATCCTGCTCAAGCCGCCGCGGCGGATGTCGCTCGAGGAGGCGCTGGAGTACATCGAGGAGGACGAACTGGTCGAGGTCACCCCGGAGACGATCCGCCTCCGCAAGATCCTCCTCTCGGAGCACGATCGCAAGCGGCAAAGCCGCCGGGGATAGTCGTCCGGTCCACCGGCCCGGCGATGGCGCGATTCACAACTCGTACCGGAACCCGGGGCGGGCGAGTTCCACCCCGCGGAGCCCGAGTTCGTCGAGTTCGCGGGCGATCTCCGCGGCGAAGCGCGGCTTGCGGTGCACGACGATCCACCGGACCTCGCGCTCGAGGCGGCGGATCTCGGCGGCGAACGACGTGGTCGAGTGGTGTCCGGTGACCTCGGCCAAGCGGGCCCGTGACGCGGGGAAGCTGGTCTCGAGGAACACCGCGGAGAGGCGGGGCACGTCGGCCAGGAACCGCCACAGGGCATCGGTCGGCCCCGTGTCCGACGGGAAGGCGACCGCGGAGCACCCGTCGTCGACGACGACCCCGAGCGTGTCCACCCCGTGCGACACGGGCACGGCGGTGACGGTGAAGCCGGCCCGTTCCACCGGCACGAACGGCTCCACCGGCGTCGACCGGACGAAGGCGTCGTCGGGGCGGGAAAGCCGGAAAAAATCGGGCCAGACGCGACCGTTGAAGATGTCGGTGCAGAGGAACCGCAGCACCTCGGCCGAGGCGAGCACCTCGGGAGCGTCGGGACCGGGTTCGTAGACGTTGTCGAGAAACAGCGGCAGCGACGCGATGTGATCGATGTGCTCGTGGGTCACGAACACGTGCCGCACCCGCCGCTGCCGTCCGAGGTCGGCGAGCAGCCCTAGCGACCCGGCGTCGATCGCCAGCGCCTCGCCGACGATGAACGACACGAGGAACTGCGTGTCGCCGGGCGGGATGCTCGAGGGGCAGAGTTCGACGTCCATGGCGGGGAGTCCGTGCCGGGGAAACCGCTACCGATCACAAGGAGAAGAAATCGCGGATCTTCTGGAACAGGTCGGGCTCCGCCACGGGCCGACGCGGATCCCCCTCGAGAGCCCGGTGGCGGGCGTCGAGCCGCTCCGCGAGGGCGGCACCGAGTTTCTCCACCAGCCCGTGCTCGGCCGCGAGCAGGTGGGCGAGCGACCGTTTGGAGATCTCCAGTACCCGCGTCTCCTCGGTGGCGGTCACCGTCGCCGAGCGGACCGCCCCGGTGAGCAACGACACCTCTCCGAACACGGCGCCGGGGCCGAGCCGCGACAGGCTGACGGGGCCGCGATCGCGTTCGGCGGCCGTCACCTCGACCGCCCCGTCGAGCACCACGAACATGCAGTCGCCGTCATCCCCCTGATGGACGACCGCCTCCCCCTTGGCGAACAAAAGCTCGCGATTCTCCTCCGCGAGCCGCCGGCGCTGGGCGTCGTCGAGGTCGGCGAGCAACGCCACGCCGCGGAGGACATCGGCGCGGCGCTCCACGAGCGTCTCCGGGGATGCGCCGGCCGGGGGCGGGGGCAGTTGCTGGAGCCGGATCGCCTGCGTCGCCACCGGGATCTCGATGCCGTGCCGCGCCAGCGCGAACCAGATCCGGTCGCGGGCCATGCCGTCGACACGGTCGCGCTTGTCGAAGTCGGTCGTGAAGAAGCGCACCCAGTGCTCGACGCCGCGCTCCTTGAACTCGTTGGTCACCACGGAGGGAGCCGGATGGTCGAGAACGCCGAAGCTGCCGCGGATCGCGTCGAGAATGATGCGCTGCACGCGCTGCGGCGACGCGTCGTACGGAGTGACGACGAACAGCGATCGCCTCGACCAGGGATCGGGCTTGGTGAAGTTGCGGATCGAAGCCTGGGCGAGTTGGCCGTTGGGGATGACGACGTACGCCTCGTCGAGGGTGATCACCTTGGTCGCGCGCCAGTTGATCTCGACGACACGGCCGATGTGCGCCGGATTGGCGTCGTACTGGATCCAGTCGCCGAGCGTGAACGGGCGTTCGGCCTGGATCGCGAGGCCGGCGAAGACGTTGCCGAGGGTGTCCTTGAGGGCGAAACCGAGGACCGCCGTGAACACCGCCGAGCCGGCGAACAGGTCGCGTGCGTCGACCCCGACCTCGTAGAGCACCACCACCAGGGCCACGCCGACGGCGAGCCAGCGGAAGACGTCGAGGAAGATCTGCGGGAGGGGCCGGCCGATCCGCTCCCAGGCCACCACCATCACCAGCGACACCAGCGACAGCATCAGCGACGCGAGGAGAAAGAACCGGGCCGTGAACAGGGCCCATCGGGGCGCGGCGTCGCTCCCGCCCGGATCGACGAGGTGAAACGCCAGCGCGCTGAGGATCGGCATCGTCGCCAGGAGCACCAGCAGCAACGGCCAGACCGCCAGTCGGCGGCGGCCCCGCGGGAGGAGACCGACGAGGGCGACGGCCGCAACGAGCGTCGCGAGCAGTTCGCGTCGAAACCCCGGGTCGCGCAGGACCCCGGGCACCCACGCCGCGTCACCCCCCCCCGCGGCGAGCACACCGGCGGCGACGACGGTGGAGAGGCTCGCCATCGACGCAGATCCGCCATCCATAAGGGGTTTTCAGCCGACTGCATCGCTCCACTGCCGCCGCTGGGCATTGTGCCGCGGTCGGCCGAACTCCCGCAATGGACCGATCGGAGCCGATGTTTTATACTGCCGGGTCACCCCAGTCTGCCGAACGCATGTCGGGCCGTCGGCACGATGTGTGTCCCGGTGTGTTGTGGTGTGTTGTTCAGTGCCGTTGGCCTGTGTTGGCATTTCATCCCGGGAGGTGTTCATGGTTCGAGGGTTGTCATGGTGAAGTTGACCGTTCGTGAGCGGGAGAGCATCCAGGAAGCGGTCCGCCGGTTCCGCAAACTGGTCGAGCGCAGCGGCATCAAGAAGGAGATGCGGCGGCGCGAATTCTTCGAGAAACCGAGCGAGACTCGACGTCGGGCACGGCTTCGTGCCGAGCGACGAACGAAGCGCAATCGGCTGCTGGGCGTCTGAGGCAAGCCGTCCGCGGCGAGGCGTCTGAGGTTGGCTGTTCGCCGCGGGCACGCCCGACGGTGCAAGCGTCAGCGGAGGGATTTCGCGCGCCTCGACGGGCATACACTCCCGGACGGCCACGCGACACGGGCCAGGCAATCGCTCGATCCGGGTGCTGCCGAATCGCGCCGTGTCGTTCTGCAGCGTGTCGTCCGCGCCGTGTACGTGAACGCAGAGCGTCAGGTCACCAATCGAGCGCGATGTCGAGCCAGCGCGCGGCATGGGTCGGCCAACCCGTGCTGATGCGATCGACGCCGGTGCGGGCCACCGCGGCGACGGTGTCGGGTTGGATACCGCCCGAAGCCTCCAAAACC
>JBJSXB010000316.1:0-19333 GCA_046086245.1 Planctomycetaceae bacterium
CGGCGACGGCGACCGCGCGGCGAATCGTCTGCTGGGGGCGTGACTGCATGGAGGGCCACCGACACCGGGGAAGGAGGACGCCGCGGGGACGGCCCCGCCTTCGCCGACCGACGATCAGCGCACCGGCTGCTGCGCGGGCTGGGCCGCAACCGCACCGCCGTTGAGCATCCGGAGAATGTCGGGCGTGATGTCGATCTGGGGATCGTAGTAGACGATCGGCTTGGTGATGCTGCCCAGGATCCGGTTGCGGTCGGTATCGTCGATCGGCTCGCCGTCGAACCGGTGCACCACGGCGATCTTGTTGTCGCGGGAGAACTGGTTCACGGCCCGCTCGATCTCGTTGTAGACCCAGAGGTAGACCTTCGCCTCGCGTTCCATGAAGTCCTTCTTCTGAAGCTGGGCATTGACGTTGAAGTCGCCCTGCGCCTTGGCGATGTCGGCTTCCAATTTCTTGTATTCGGGGGTGCCGACGTTGAAACCCTTGATCTGTTCCATCAGACCGTTGATGCGGTCGCGTTCCGCCTTGAGGCCGTTTTCCGCCGCCATCACCTCGTCTTTCATCCGGTCCATCGCCGCCTTGAAGCGGACGTGGTTCTTGAAGATGTAGCCGACGTCGATGACCGCCACGTGCGTGGCGGGCCCCGCCGAGGGCTGCGGCTGCACGGGAGCCACTGCGGGCACCTGTGCCTTCGCCACGGCACCGATCACGAGGCTCGCCGCCAGGACGCCTGCCACATGCCACTTCACGGATAGCACTCCTTGCTGGGGTTTCATCTCGCGCCGGAGAACCGGTCGGGCACCCATGCCGTCCTTGGCGGGGGGCTCGACGGGGGCGGGATCATGGCAGGGCGCGTCCCGTGGAACAAGGGCAAATCAACGCTCGGGACGGCGTTCCGTCGCGAGAAATCCCGCTCCCGGAACCCTCCCGGGATGAGCGGCGGCCGAATCACCGGCCGGACCGGGACGGTCGGTCGGCGTCGCCGCTCAGCGCGGATCGCCCAGCGTCACCGCCAGGGGCACTTCGGCTCCCTCGCGCTCGACGACGACGGTGACGGTGTCACCACCCTTGTGTTTCCGCAGGGCGCTGTCGAAATCCTCGAGGGCCGCCACGGCGCTGTCGCCGATGCGGACGATCAGGTCGCCTCCCTGCAGACCTCCCTTGGCCGCGGGCGAGTCCTTCGCGACACCGGAGATCGCATAACCCTTGCCCGTCCGGCCGAAGTCGGGAATGCTGCCGAAATACGGGCGATCACCCCCGCCGCGGGCGAACGACCGTGACGCCACCTCGACATACGCCGGACGCTGGGGCACCGTCGCCAACTCGCGTACCGCTTCGGTCACCAGCCGGGCGATCCGCGTCATACCCTCGTAATTGATCTTTTCCGCGGTGTCGGTCGGGCGGTGGTAGTCGCCATGCGTGCCGCTGAAGAGATGGAGCACGGGGATCTTTTTGGCATAGAAGCTGGCATGATCGCTGGGCCCGAAGCCACCGGGATCCTTGGTGGCGTCGAAGCGGTGGGCGGCGACGAGGCGGTCGACCATCTCGTCGAAACCGGTGCCGGTGCCGGTGCCGTACACGATCAGTTTGTCCCCCTCCATCCGCCCGACCATGTCGAGATTGACCATCGCGACGGTGTCGTCGAGAGGCACGAGCGGATTGGCCGTGTAATGGGCGCTGCCGAGCAGGCCGCGTTCCTCGCCGGTGAAGGCGATGAAGAGGATCCGCCGTGGAAACGGCCCCTCGGCGGCCAGCAACCGGGCGACCTCGAGGAGCATCGCGGTGCCGCTGGCATTGTCGTCGGCACCATGGTGCACCGCCTCCACGCCGGGGGCCGCGGAATCAACGCCGCCGAATCCGAGGTGGTCGTAGTGGGCGCCCACCACCACCGTCTCGCTGGCCGGAATGCCAGCGGCGCCGCTCCCCTCGAGCACGGCGACGATGTTGCGGGCCTGCGTCTCCCGCCTCTCGACCGACACCTCCCCGCGGATGCGCCAGCCGGTCAGAGGACCGCTCTGCGGTGTGAACTGCTCGTCGATGGCGCGTTCGGCGTCCGCCAGCCCGGTGCCCCGGACCGCGTTGAGCATCTCGTCCACCACGGCCCGCTTCACGTGGAGCACCGGCAGCGAGCGGGCCTCGGCGCCGTTGCCCGCCCGATTGAACCGCATCAACGCGTCGTCGGAGGCGGAGGCGTCGTTGCAGAACAACACCGCACCCACCTCGTGCTCGGACGCGTTGGCGAGCTTGCGGGTCAGGGCCGCATAGCGGGATGCCTGGTTCCCATCGAACACGCTGTGCGGGTTGTCCTTCTGCGGCTCCTGGCGGAGCACGATCGCCGCGGCCCCCTTGGCGAAGCCGGCGACGACGGGTGGGGCGGACGGCTCGGTGCCCGCGGTCGGCGTCGAAGCCGCGCCGACCTGCTCCGTCGCCACCGCCGCCGGAGAGTAATCGTCGTACTTCTCCGCCGGCGCCGTGATCCCGTACCCCGCGAACACCAGTGGCATGTCGAACGTGCCCGAGCCCCCCGCGGCCAGGGGCGTGAAGTCGGTGCCGAGCGTGAGCGCCCGGACGACCGGCATCCCGTCGGGGCCCGGAGGTCCGACGATCTCCACATGGTTGCGGTCGGCGGGGCCGAGCGTGGCGTCGAGGGTGATCGGAAACCGTTGGAACGGTTCCTCCCCGGCGACGCGGGTCTCGAGGCCGACCGCCGCCAGCTGCCCGGCGACCCAGATCGCCGCCCGGTCGATGCCGCCGGTCCCCGGACCGCGCCCTTCCCGACGCGGATCGGCCAACCATTCGACGTCGGCTCGCATCCTGGCCAGCGACGGCTCGACCGGCGATCGCGATGCCACCGATCCGGCAACCGCCGGCGGCACCACGGGAGTCGCCGGATCCGTTGTGGCCGTATCCGTTGTGGCCGTATCGGTTGGGGCACCGCCCGCTGTGGCGGTGGCCGGCCGCTGCGGGGCTGCAGCCGGTGCGTCCGGCGCCTGCGCGCGGGCCCATGCCAAGGCCGTGGCGGACCAGATCACGGCCAAGGCCGCCGCCCAGCGCCGTCCACCGCCCACCGCGACACCACCGGCCATGATGGTCACCCCGTCTTGCTGGTCGTGAATGCTCCGGCCCGCCACCCGGTGCGGGCCCTTCCGATTGTAGTCGGCTGAACACGACGGTGCGGTGGAGCAGCGGCATGCGGCCTGGGATATGCTTGCCGCGGCGTCGGCCGGCCTGGCCACCGGGTCAGGGCCCGACGGAGCGTCTGCCGTGACCGGGCCGACGACGACGCCCCGGCACAGTGCGAGGCAGGACGGGCGTGGCATCGCTGTTCGTCATCCAAGGTCCCAACCGCGGCGCCCGCTACGAGCTGCCGGGCATTCCGGGAGTCCTCGCCATCGGCCGGGAGACCGGCAACGCCGTCCAGCTCCAGGACAGCGAGGTCTCGCGGCGCCATGCCGAGATCCGGGCCGCGGGTGACGGCCACGTGGTCGTCGATCTGAAGAGTTCCAACGGCACGTTCGTGAACGGCCGGCGCGTGGAGCGGCAGGAACTGGGCGGGGGTGACCAGATTCAGGTCGGCCGGACGCTGCTGGTCTACTCGCAGGAGGCGGCGCGTGCCGACTCGGGAAGCGTCGACATCGTCGGCCCCGCCGCCGGTGACGACGGTTCGAGAATCGTCCGCACCCTCGGCGACGACGAGGCCGATTCCCCCGGAGCGCCGCCGGGAGAGACCGACGATCGTTGGCTCGCCAAGGCGCGCAGCAACCTCCAGGTGATGTATCGCACCGCCCTGGCGGTGAGCCTCACGCTCGACATCGACGAACTCCTCGCCCGGATCCTGAACCTCGTCTTCGAGTGGGTCGAAGCCGACCGCGGATGTGTCATGCTGCGGGATCCGGGAACCGGGCAGCTGCAGCCCAAGGCGCGACGTGATCGGCGGCAGGGTGCCGTGCGCTCGATGGCCGTGAGCCGCACGATCCTCGACTACGTCCTCGAACGAAAGGAGGGCGTGCTCACCAGCGACGCCCAGGACGACGACCGCTTCAGCTCCGGCCACAGCGTCGTCCGCACCGGGGTGCGCGAGGCGATCTGCGTGCCGATGCAGGGTCGCTACGGCACCGTGGGCGTGCTCTACGTCGATACCACCGTTCCGCTGGCGGAGGCGGCCGGCGCCTCCCGGCGGCGCTTCAACGACGAGCACCTCAAACTGATGATCGCCATCGGTCATCAGGCGGCGCTCGCCGTCGAGGACACCACCTACTACTCGGCGATGGTCCAATCGGAGCGGCTGGCGGGGGTCGGACAGACGATCGCCACCCTGTCGCACCACATCAAGAACATCCTCCAGGGCATCCGCGGCGGGAGCTACCTGGTGGAAATGGGCCTGGAAAACGACGATCAGGCGCTGGTGCGGAAGGGCTGGGAGATCGTCTCCCGCAACCAGGGCAAAATATCCTCGTTGGTCATGGACATGCTGACCTACAGCAAGGACCGCGAACCCGACGCGATCCCCGCCGACCTCGTCGACACCGTGAACGACGTGATCGACACGGTACGCCACCGGGCCGCCGAGGCGGGCACGGTGATCGAGTGGCACCCGCCCGCGGACTACCCGCGCATCCTCTTCGATCCGGAAGGGATCTCCCGCGCGGTGCTCAACGTCGTCACCAACGCCCTCGACGCCCTCGAGGGCAAGCCCGAAGGCACGGTCCGCGTCGTCGTGGACACCGACACGTCGGCGACCCGGGCCCGAGTGACCGTTGCCGACAACGGCCCCGGCATGTCCGCGGACACCCTGGCGAAGATTTTCCAACTGTTCGTGTCCACGAAGGGTTCACGGGGCACGGGTCTCGGGCTCACGGTCAGTCGCAAGATCCTCCGCGAGCACGGCGGCGACATCGTCGCCACGAGCGCCGAGGGCAGTGGCAGCCGGTTCGTCCTCGAATTTCCCCTGCGTCCGGCGTCCGGAGCGAGCCTGCACGACGGGGCGGCGACCGGCCTGCATCCCGGTCCTCATCCGCCGGAAGCGACCGATGACTGAAGCGGCACCGGCGGGCACGGCGCAGCCGGCGGTCTCGGGGATCGTCATCTGCCGCGATGCCGGCGAAGGGCTGCGCGCGACCCTGGCATCGCTCGCCTTCTGCGACGAGCGAGTGGTGCTCGACTCCGGCTCCACCGACGGCAGTCCGGAATTGGCCCGATCGCTCGGCGCCCGTGTCGAACACCAGCCGTTCCTCGGCTACGGCCCGCAGAAGCGGCACGCCGTCGCCCTGGCGCGGCACGACTGGATCCTCTCGCTCGACGCCGACGAGGTGCTCGACGAAACGGCGACCGCCGCCATCCGCACGCTCTCCCTCGACGACCCCCGGGCGAGCTACGCCTGGCGGCGACGGACGTTCGTCGGGACGCGGGAAATCCGCCACGGCCCGTGGGGCGGCGAACGGGTGATCCGGCTTTTCAACAGGCGCGTCGCCGATTTCACCCCGTTCCCGGTCCATGAGCGCGTGGTGGCGCCGCGGCGCACGACGCTGCTGCCGGGCTCCATTCTCCACCACAGTTTCCCCACGCTCGCCGACGTGATTTCCCGCTCGGTGCGCTACGCGAGGCCGAAAGCCGCGATGATCCGGGCCGCGGACGAGCGACCCCGGGCGTGGGCCCTGCCCGCACGCGCCGCGGCGGCGTTCTTCAAGGCCTACCTGATCCAGTCGGGTTGGCGCGACGGCGCGGCGGGCATGGTGATCGCCCTGTCACGCTCGATCGACTCGGTGCTTCCCCGGGCGCTGGTGATTCTCGGTGACGACCGCGCCGATCACCCGCCCCGCAGCGCCGCGAGCAAGGCGGTGATGTCGTCCGGCAGCGGCGCCTCGACCACCATCCGCGATCCCGACGTCGGGTGATCGAACTCCAAGCTGGCCGCATGGAGGGCGTGTCGGCCGAGGAGCGGAGCGCCGGGAGGAAGACCGAGGAACGGAGGCTCGATCACGGCACGGCCCGAATAGAGCGGGTCGGCCAGCACGGGGCAGCCGATGGCGGCCATGTGGACACGAATCTGATGGGTGCGACCCGTTTTCGGGGCGACCCGAACGAGGGTCGCCCGCTTGCCGTACCGCTCCACCACGTCGTAGCGCGTGACCGCGGTGCGGCTCGTCGGATGGTCGGAACGGACCGCCATCTTCTCGCGCTGGTAGGGATGGATGCCGATCGGCAGGTCGATCTCGTCGCGGTCGAAGCGCGGTTCGCCCTGGACGACGGCGAGGTAGGTTTTCGCCACCGTCCGCCGTTCGAACTGGCTGGCGAGCCGGTGGTGCGCCTCCTCCGTCCTGGCGACCACGATCACCCCGCTGGTGTCACGATCGAGACGATGGACGATCCCGGGCCGCGTCGGCCCTCCGGCGGTGGACAATCCGCCCGCCTCGAGGTGCCAGCGGAGCGCTCCGGCGAGCGTGCCCCGCCAATTCCCCTTCGCGGGATGGACCACCATGCCGGCAGGCTTGTCGACCGCCGCCATCGAGTCGTCAAGGTGGAGGAACACCAGCGGGATCTCCTCCGCGTCCGGGCCGCTCCGCGGCGGTTCCGGCATGGTGAAGTCGACCACGGCGCCCGCCCTCAAGAGATGCGACGGCTTCGCGACGACGCCGTCGACCAGCGCGGCGCCGGCGGTGATCGCCCGGGCGATGAGCGAGCGGCTCACGCCGGGCACCCGCCGCGCGAGCCACGCATCGAGCCGCAGGCCGTTCTCTGCCGCTCCGACGGAAAACGACGACACGGTGCCGGCAGTCGGCGTCACGGTGTCGTCGGCCGGGCGGTCGTCGGAATCGTCCAGCGGTCACTCCGTCGGTGGAGGAGCGGGCGCGGTCGGTTCGGCCGCCGGGGTTCCTGGCGGCGCCACACCCGCGCCGGGCGCGGTGCTCTCGCCCGGCGGGCTGGAACCGCCCGACGCCGGGGGCGAGGCCACCGGCGGCTTCCAGGAGGTGAACCAACCATACCACTCCCGCGTCTGCGGATCCGACAGGGTGCGGGCGTGCTCGGTCGCCATCGCCGCCACCGCCGAGAAGGGGTGATCCTTGGCGACCGCCTCGTACCCGCTGCGGGCCTCGTCGAGTTGGCCGAGACTCTCTCGCGCCTTCGCCAGCCCGAGGGTGATCCGCTCGGCCAGCATCCCGTCCGGGCGCCCGGCGAGCAGGGCGGTGTATTGATCGACCGCCGACTCGAGCCGGATCCGCGATCCGTCCTTGTCGACGAACGCCAATTCGGTGCCTTCCCCGAGCGCGTTCTCCGCCAGTGCCAGCCGCGCCCACGCGGCCGCCGGCGTGCCCGGGAATCGGTTGTCGAGATCGGCCAGGGCATCGGCCCTCGACCCGTTCATCGCCTCCAGATACGCGTCCCAACTCTGCCGCCGCGTGGCGACCCGCTGGGCGGACACGAAGCTCCAAGCGGCGCCGACGAGCAGGAGACCGATCGCGGCCAGACCGACCGCGCGGAGATGGGGACGGATCGTGTCGAGCACCGCCTCCACCCGGGGGCCGAAGAGCGGTTCGTCGAGCGACACCGCCTCGACGGCGACGATCGCGTCCTCGCCACCGTCGTCGCCTTCGGCCAGCCTGCGCTCCGCCCCATCGCCGGAGCGCTCGTCACCGACGCGTCCGTCATCGTGACGGGCGGCGCGCCGCCCCGGGCGCTCGCCGGCGCGGCGGCGGCGAACGTCGCCGTGCCGTCCTTGATCACGTTCACGTGCCATCGACAGGAATCCTCGGTGCAGCGGTGGATCGAACCGCAAACAGTTGAACAACGGTTGAATAGAAGCTTCCTCCCGGAGAGCGTCAAGGCGACCGGATGGCCCCGAAGGCTGACCGGTTTTTCCGCGGCGTGCTAGATTCCCGCCGCCTCCGCCCCGCGCGTGACCCATGCCGCCATCCTCGTCGTCCACCACGCCCGCCTTCAACGCGGCGCAAACGCGCGCCGTCGAAGCGCCGCCCGGGCCGCTGTTGGTGCTTGCCGGTGCCGGCACCGGCAAGACGCGCGTCGTCATCGGCCGCATCGCACGGCTGGTGCGCCGGGGCACGCCCGCCGAGCGGATCCTCGCCGTCACGTTCACCACCAAGGCGGCCCGCGAGATGCTCGCGCGGGCGAGTCGCGGGCGTGGCGCCGCCCGCCCGGAGATCTCGACGATCCATGCCCTGTGCGCGCGGATCCTCCGTCGGCACGCTTCCCGCGTCGGCTATCCCGCCCGGTTCTCGATCCTCGACCGCGGCGAACAGGAGACGGTCGCGCGGCGGGTGCTCAAGGAACTGCGGGTCGCCGACGCCGTGCTCGCGCCGGCGCAGCTGCTCGACCGCATCAGCCGCTGGAAATCGGCGGCGATCCGGCCCGACGGCGCCTTCGCCACGATCCCCGCCGACGCGCCCGATTCCTGGACCCTGGCGGCGGCGGGCTACCGGCGCTATCAAGACGCCCTGCGTGCCGCCGGCGCGGTCGACTTCGACGACCTCCTGCTGCTCGTCGACGAGTTGCTCGAGGGACACGACGCGGTGCGCCGTGCCGAGGCAGAGCGATACGACCATGTGCTCGTCGACGAGTACCAAGACACGAGCGTCATCCAGGAACGGATCATCACCGCCCTGGCCCGCGACCACCGCAGCCTGTGCGTCGTGGGCGACGATGACCAGTCGATCTACGCCTGGCGCGGCGCCCACGTCGCCAACATCCTCGATTTTCCGGCGCGCTGGCCCGGCACCGTGACGGTGCGCCTCGAGGAGAACTACCGCTCGACGCCACAGATCATCCACGCGGCGAACCGGCTGATCGCCTGCAACGGACGCCGCCACGGCAAGGCACTGGTGCCGACGGTACCCGACGGCGTCGATCCGATCATCATCCAGGCCCAGGACGAACTCGACGAGGCACGCCGCGTCGTCGGCGACCTCGAAGGGCGGCTGCGGGCGGCGGAGATACCCGCGCACGAGGCGGCGATCCTGGTGCGTACCGCGGAACAGACGCGCGGTCCGGAACAGGAATTGCGGCGCCGCGGCATTCCCTACGAGGTGGTGGGCAGCCGCTCGTTCTTCGACCGGCGCGAGGTCAAGGACGTCCTCGCCTTCCTCCGCCTCGCCGTCGACCCCGACGACGATCTGGCGCTGGTGCGGATCGCCAACGTCCCCGCCCGCGGACTTTCGGGGCAGACGGTGCAGCGGATGCGGGCGGCCGGCACGGTCGCCGGCCGCAGCCTGTGGGCGGAATTGCGGCTGGCGCGGCACGAGGCCCGGCTCTCGCCCCCGGCCGCCGCCGGCGTGGAGCAACTGGAGCAGATCGTGGCCGGTGCCGCCGCCGTGTCGTCGGGGGGCATGGCGGCGTGGCTGCGCGACCTGCTCGAGCGGATCGACTACCGCCGTCACCTGCTCGCGGAGAGCAGCGACGCCGACGAGGCCGAGACACGCTGGGCGTGCGTCGGCGAGTTGGCCGACGCGCTCGCCGCCCACGAGCGCGCTCAACCCGCCCACGCCGATGGCGCGGACTCCGTACGCCGGTTCCTCGACGACCTGTTGCTGGAGGTTCGTGAGACGGAGCGCTTCCGCGAGACCGGCCAGCAGCGCAGCCAGGTGCGGCTGATGACGCTCCATTCCGCGAAGGGCCTGGAGTTCGATCACGTGTGGATCATGGGTCTGGAGGAGGGGCTGCTGCCCCACCATCGGTCGCTGGCCGACGGCCTGGCGGCACTCGACGAGGAGCGTCGTCTCTGCTACGTGGGCGTGACACGGGCGCGGCGCGTGCTCACCCTGTCGATGTGCCTGACGCGCACCAAATGGGGGCGGCGCAAGCCGAGCCGTCCCAGCCGCTTCCTCTACGAACTGACCGGACAGGCGGAGAAATTCGTCGCCGCGCCCGTCGATGAGCACGGCCGGGAGACGGCCGAGCCGCTTCCCGCCGCCCGTGCGGGGGGCCGCCGTGGCGGCGCCGGCGCCCGCGCGGCACCCCGCGGTGCCGGAGGCGGCCGGCGCGGCCCGCGTTCCCGACGGGGGGAACGGGCTCCCGTCGGCCCGGTGGTCACTTGCCGATGCAGTGCCGCGCGAAGATCCGATCGACGACGTCCGCCGGCGTGTCGACGCCCGTCACCTCGCCGAGTGCCGCCGCCGCGCGCGTGACGCCACTGGCGACGATCACCTCGTCGGCGGCCGCGCCGGCCGCTCCCCGACGGGCGAGCGCCGTCGCCTCGTCGAGCGCCTCGAGCGCCGCGACGATTCCAGCGGCGAGGTGCACCGCGCCGGAGAGCGGCGGCGGCGGCAGACGGGCGACCGCGGCGGCGATGGCGGCGACGAGGACCGCGAGCCCCTCGCCCGTGACGACGCTGGTGGCGATCCCCCGCCCGGCGCAGGCGTCCGGGCGGTCGCAGCGGGTGGCGACCTCGATCGTCGGCCGCGTTGCGTCCGGAGGCGGCACGGCTCCCGACGCGGCGGCATCGCGGCAGACGACCACCACGTCGGCGGTCGCCACCTGCTCGAGCGCCACGCTCCGCGCCGCGGCGGCCACCCCGGCCGGCGCCTCCGTCGCATCTCCGTACCCCGCCACGTCGACGAGGAGGCACAGCGGCGTGCCGTCGATCTCGAGAACGGCATCCACCCAGTCGCGCGTCGTTCCCGGTTCGTCGGCCACGAGCGCCAGCGACCGGCCGACCAGGGCATTGAAGAGACTGCTCTTGCCGACGTTGGGACGACCGTGGAGGACCACTCGCGGCAGCCGTTGACGCCCCGCGTGACCCCGCTGCCGGAGCCGGCCCGCCATCGTCCCGAGCAGCGCGGCGGTCTCCTCCAAACGCCCGACCACGCCGGCCCAGATCGCGGTCGCCGCCGCCGGCAGCGCGTCGGGCGATCGCTCGTCGCCGAAGTCGATCGCCGCTTCGAGATCAGCCACCACGTCGAGCAGCCGGTCGCGGACGGCGCGCAGTCGCCGCCCCTCGCCGCCCGACATCGTGTCGAGCGCGGCGGCGAGTTGTGCGGGGGAACGCGCGTCGACCACCGCGAGCACCGCCTCGGCCGCTGCCAGATCGAGACGCCCCGCCAACCACCCCCGAAGACTGAACTCCCCCCCGCGTGCGGGCCGCGCTCCGCGCTCGCACGCCGCCGTGATCACCCGCTCGACCAGCAGCGGCGCCGCGGGCAGGTGCAACTCGGCCAGCGGGCCCCCGGTCGGTCCTCCGGGGCCGGGCCACCAGAGGACGGTCACGGGGATGTCCGCCCACTCCTCCCCGGCGTCGGCGACGGCGAGCCGCGCGGTCAAACGCGAGGGCCCCGCAGGGCCCGGCCCCGCGCCGTCGAACCGCAACCAGGTCCCGAGCAGGGCGTCGAGCCCGGCTCCCGACAGGCGAACCACCGCCCTGGCGCCGGAGCCGGCCGCGCTGGCCAGGGCGACGATCACTTCGTCGGGGTCGTGCATGCCCCAGGGCTCACCGCCGGCGGCGACCGGAACGCGCCTTGCCCCGGCGCTTGCCGTCGGAGTCATCAGCGGTGTCGCTGTCGCCACCGCGCCCGTTGGACGCACCGGGCCGCCCCGCCGGCTTGTGGTCGGCGGCCGTCACCGCCGCATCGACGGCACGGCGCAACGACGCGAAGAAGCCGTGGCCCTCGTCACGCGGCGCCGTGGGGCGGGCGGGCACCGCTGGCCGCGGCGGCACCGCGCCGGCGGCCGCCGGCGCCGCGGTCGGCAGCAAGAGCCGCTCGCCGATCCCCCACAACGTCGAGGCGATGAAGTACAGGCACAGCCCGCACGGCACCTTGAAGAACATCAGCGCCATGAAGAACGTCATGTACTTCATCACCTGCTGCTGCATCTCCGACTGTTCGTCCACCGCGGGGGGCATGAACAACTGCTGCTGCCAGAGGAACAGCCCGATCGTGACGAGCGGAAACAGGTTGAGGAACGGTCCCAGCCAGCCCTCCGGTGCCGCGAGGAACGGCGGCAGCACGCGCGACCAATCCCAGAACATGTCGGGGGCGGCGAGGTTGGAACACCAGCGGATCGCATCACTGATCAACGGCGCCTGACGCAATTCGACGTCGGTGGCGAGCGAGCGGTACAGCCCCATGAGGACGGGAATCTGGATGAACACCGGGAGGCAGCCGCTGGCGGGGTTGTAGCCATGGGCTTTCCACAGCTCCTGCGTGGCACGCGTGCGCTTCTCCGGATCGTCCTTGTACTTCTCGGCGATCGCCTTCATCTCCGGCTGCAACGCCTGCATCTTCTGTGCCGACTGTGCCTGGCGGCGGCTGACGGGCAGCATCGCCCCGCGGACGAGGACCGTGAGCAGCAGAATCGCGATCCCGTAGTTGCCGACGACGGCGTAGATGGCATGCAGCAGCGCGATCATCGGCCGCGCGACCCAGCCGAACCAGCCGTAGTACACGAGATCGTCCATCCGGCCGCCGGGCGGTCCGAAACGCGCAAGCAGGTCGGGCTTCTTCGGACCGGCGAAGATCCGGTAGCGGTGGGCGAGCGATGCCCCCGGCTCGAGCTCGATGCGCCGCGAGACGAGGCGCGGCGTGACGTTGACGAGTTTCTTCCGCGCCGCCGGCAGCGCGCCCCCGACCGCGAGAGGCCGGACCTCGGCGAGCGACGGTTTCTCGGGCCCCTCGGTTTCCGGCAGCAGGGCGGCGGTGAAATAGAGCGCATCGACGCCGGCGTAAGCGAGGGGCTTGCCGTCAGGCACGGCCGACGCCGGGTGGTCGAGTGCGCCGTCGGCGATCTTCAATCCGCTGACGAGCGTCGTCGGTTCGCCCACGAAGCGCAAGGCGACGTCGCGGACCGCGAGCGAACCCCAGTCGCGGGCGATGCGCGAGGCGTACCACCAGCCCTCGGTCGGCAGGCCGGTGGGCCCGTCGAGCGCGTAGGTGAGCCGCGCGGGCACGTCGCCCGCGACGACCTCCACGCGGAGTTGCAGCGTGTAGCCGGTCGCCGGCTCGGCGATCAGCGAGTATTCCTTCGCGAGCGTCGCGCCATCGGGAAGCGTGGTCGCGAAGCGCACGATGCCGGGGGCCGAGGGCTCGAGCCGCCAGTGCCGCGTTGCCACTTCCACACCGGTGATCTCCGCGGCGGGGTCGGTGCGCGACCGGCCGGCGAACGCCTCGAGCGACAGGCGGAACGAGAGCGGATCCGACCGACTCGTCTCGATCGCCGGAGTCGCATCACGTTCCGGGCGCACCACCTCCAGCGGCCGCCGATCGAGGGTCACGGTCGATTCGGAGTCGGCCCCGTCGCGCGACAGCGAGAGGCGCACGGCCTTCCCCGGCAGCGCGGACGCGAGCCGCTCGGCCAGCGCGCCCGGATCGTCGATCGCAACGCCGTCGATGGCGGTGATCATGTCACCGGCGCAGAGACCGGCGGCTGCCGCCGGCGTGCCGGGCCCCACCACCCCGATGCGCACCCCGCCCTCCGCCGCCGACATGCCGAGGTGGCCGATGTAGCCGCCGCGATCATCCTGATCGTGGTATCCCCGGCCGGAGAGTTCGATCCGTTCGACCGTGCCACCGAGGCTCGACAGCGTGACGAGCATGCGTGCCGGGTGCCCCTCGTCGAGCGAACCGAGCGTCGCGAAGGACGGCGCGGCCGCGTCGTGGGGAGCCGCGGTCGCACTCCCCGCACCGGCATCCTCCGCGCCGGCATCGTCGCCGTTCTGCGATTCCCGCACGGCGGATTGGTCGGCTGTCCCAACCGGCTCGCCCGCGGCGGCAGCGGCGTCGGCGGCGGCCCCAGCCGCGGGCGCCGCCGGGCGTTCGGGCGGCGGCTTGGGGAACAGCCGCGATTGGATCGCCTGGCTGGCGAAAATGATCGCCACCGAAATCAGGAGAAACTGGGTAAGACGACGTTCCACGGTCGATGGACCCGACTTTCCCGGTCGCCCCACGCAGCCGTTCGGGCCGGCGGCCCCGATCGGTACGTCCGACCGGAACGCCGCGGCAGGGCGGCCCGCACGCGTCGAAGCGGACACCGGAAGTCCGCCGCGGCACCCGACAGTATACCGGCCTCGGGCCACGCCGCCCGAGCGATCCGCGCGTCCCCCGGCTGCGGTGGCCGCTTCGGCGGGCCGCCGCCCCGCCGGTCGCCACAGCGGGGGCGTTCGCCACGACACTGACCAGGCTCACGCGCCGGCCGGGCTCACTTGCCGAGCAGCAGGCGATCGCCGAGGTAGTTGTCGAGGTCGGGCACGGCGTGGATCTTGCGGCACGTGGCGTCGGCGGGATAGGTCACCCGGCGATACCGCAGCGTCGATTCGCCATCGTGGATCACGTAGCACGCCCGCGGGTCGTGGTCGCGCGGTTGCCCCACCGACCCGACGTTGATCATCGCCTTCGAGGAAGGCAGATCGACGCACCACTCCTCCGCGCCTTCGGGGAGGTTGTCCTTGACGTAGCGGAAGTCCGGGTCGGTCGTGAACACACCGGCGATGTGCGTGTGCCCCTGGAAACAGTACCGCGGCACCAACTCGAAGATGTGCTCCATCTTGAGCGGATTGTAAATGTCCTCGGGAAAGACGTATTCATCGATCGGTCGTCGCGCCGACCCGTGGACGTAGAGCAGCGATCCGTCGGTGTGGCTGCGGCGCAGCTCCCCGAGAAAGTCCGTCAGTTGATCGGCGGCGTTCCGCGGCAGCCGGTCGTGATGTTCGAGCTGTGCCCGCGTCCATTTGATCGCCCGTTCGGCGCCGACGTTGAACCCGTCGGGGTCGAACAGCGCACCCTGGTCGTGGTTGCCGAGCAGAACCATGCGACAATGGTCACGGACGAGCTTGACGCACTCGCAAGGATTGGGGCCGTAGCCGACGATGTCGCCGAGGCAGAAAACCTCGTCGACGCGCTGCCGCTCGATGTCCCGGAGTACCGCCTGAAGCGCCTCGAGGTTGCCGTGGATGTCGCTGATGACGGCGCGTTTCACGCGGTTCACTTTCCTGGGTGCCGGGGCCCCCGACCACCCCAGTGGGGAGACTACGGATGATGGAAACCACGGTCAAGCGACCGCCAGCGCGCATCCTCGCGATCGAAACCGCGTCACCGCGCGGTTCGGTCGCCGCCGACGCCGGCGCTGGGGTCGTCGAACGTCGGCTCGACGAAGACGGCCAGCATGGTCGCCTGGTGGGGTCGGGCCTGGAGGAAGTGGCGATCGCGGCCGGTTTTGCCGTCGAGAGCGTCGAGGTGGTGGCGGTCGTCCGCGGCCCGGGATCGTTCACGGGCGTGCGGGTCGGCGTCGCGCTGGCCAAGGCACTCGCGTGGTCCACCGGCGCGACGCTGATCGGCGTCTCCGGCTACGACATCGTCGCCCACCGCGCCGGATCCGCGGCCGAAGCGTCGATCGTGGTGGCCTTCGACGCCGGACGCGGCGATCTCGCGGTGGCCCGGTGCACGTGGGACCCGGCGACCGCCGCCTGGTCGTGTCCGGCGCCGCGGCTGCTCACCGTGGCCGCGGTGGCGGATTGGCTGGCACCCGGCGAGCGCGTCGCCGGGCCGGGAGCCGCACGGTTGGCCGGTGCCAGCGCCACGTCGCCGGCGGCGCCGTGGTTCGCGTGGCCGACCGCGGCGGAGGCCCTCCGCCTCGGCATGGCACGCGTTGCAGCCGGTGTCGCCGACGACGCAGCCCGCCTCCAACCCGACTACCTCCGCCCCGCCTACGTCGACGACCCGCGCCAGGGCTGAACCACCGCCAGGGCTGAACCACCGGACGGTCGCCACCGCCCCACGGACGGTGCCGTGTAGCCGCACACCATCGCCACCACGGCATGCGTGCGCCGGCCCGCTGGCCGCGCCGCCCCGTCCCGATCGCCGGCCGTGCCGGGTACCATGGCGACCTCCGGCGGGTCGCCGGTCTCACCAGGAACACCGCATGCCACGACCGATCACCAAACTGCTGGTGGCCAACCGCAGCGAGATCGCCATCCGCGTCTTCCGGTCGGCGCACGAATTGGGCATCCGGACCGTGGCCGTCTACGCCCACGAGGACCGCTTCGCCCTCCACCGCTTCAAAGCCGACGAGGCGTACGTCGTCGGCCGACCCGGCGAGCCGATCCGCTCCTATCTCGACGCGGCCTCGATCGTCGCGGTCGCCCGGGCCCACGGCGTCGACGCCATCCATCCCGGCTACGGCTTTCTCTCCGAAAATCCGGAATTCGCCGCCGCCTGCCGAGACGCGGGGATCACGTTCGTCGGCCCCCGCGTCGAGTTGCTGGAGACGCTCGGCGACAAGACCGCCGCCCGCGAACTGGCCCGGCGCGCGGGAGTGCCGATCCTCGCCGGCTCGTCACGCCCGGTCGCCAGTCTCGCCGATGCCCGATCGATCGCCACGGAACTCGGCTGGCCGGTGATCCTCAAGGCCGCACACGGCGGAGGGGGTCGCGGCATGCGCGTGGTGCGCGGGGAGGACGAACTCGCCGTGGCCCTCGAAAGCGCACAGCGTGAAAGCAAGACGGCGTTCGGCAGCGCCAGCGTCTTCGTCGAGAAGTTCATCCAGCGCGCCCGCCATATCGAGGTCCAGCTGCTCGGTGACGAGCACGGCAATCTCGTCCATCTCTTCGAACGCGACTGCTCCGTCCAGCGTCGCCACCAGAAGGTCGTGGAGATCGCCCCCGCGCCCGACCTGCCAGCGGCGACGCGGACCGCGATCTGCGACGCGGCGCTGGCGATCGGCCGCGTGGCCCGCTACGAGAACGCCGGCACGGTCGAGTTCCTCGTCGATGCCGACACCGGACGTTTCTATTTCATCGAGGTCAACCCCCGGATCCAGGTGGAGCACACCGTCACCGAGGAGATCACCGGGATCGACATCGTGCGCCGTCAGTTGCTCGTCGCGGAGGGCCGGCCGCTCGCCGATCCGCTCATCGGGCTCCCCGACCAATCGGCCGTGCGCGCGATCGGCTCGGCGATCCAGTGCCGCGTCACCACCGAGGACCCCGAGAACCGATTTCTTCCCGATTACGGCCGGATCACCGCCTACCGCTCGGCCAGCGGCATGGGGATCCGCCTCGACGCCGGCACCGCCTTCTCGGGCGCCGTCGTCACCCCGTATTTCGACTCCCTGCTGGTGAAAGTCACCGCCCGCGGCCTGTCACACGTTGAAGCCGCGGCTCGGATCGAGCGCTGCTTGCAGGAATTCCGCGTCCGCGGCGTGAAGACCAACATCCCCTTCCTCATCAACCTCGTCACCCATCCCGAGTTCCTCGCCGGACGGTGCACGACGCGTTTCATCGACGATACCCCCGGTCTGTTCGATTTCCCCATCCGCCGCGACCGCGCCACGAAGCTCCTCGAATACCTCGGCGACGTCGTCGTCAACGGCAACCCCCTGGTCCGCGGCCGTCCCGCGGTGGCGCGCCGGACCCCGGCACCGCTCCCGCCGCACGGGCCGGCCGCATCCCCCGACTCCGGCCGGCGTGCCCGGCTGGTGGCGCTCGGACCGGAGGGCTTCGCGCGAGAGATCCGCGCCGAGCGGCGCCTGCTCGTCACCGACACCACCATGCGCGACGCCCACCAGTCGCTGCTCGCGACCCGGATGCGCAGCTTCGACATGCTGTCGATGGCGGAGGCGTACGCTGCGCTCGCCGGCGGCCTGTTTTCGCTGGAGATGTGGGGTGGCGCCACGTTCGACACCGCGCTGCGTTTTCTCCACGAATGCCCGTGGGAGCGGCTCGTCGACCTGCGCCGGCGGATCCCGGGCGTGCTCTTCCAGATGCTCCTGCGGGCGAGCAATGCCGTCGGCTACACCAACTACCCCGACAACGTCGTCGAAGCGTTCGTCCGTGAGTCGGCCGCCGCGGGCATCGATCTGTTCCGTGTCTTCGACCCGCTCAACTGGGTGCCGAACATGCGGGTCGCGATCGACGCGGTCCGGGCGTCGGGCGCCCTCTGTGAGGCGGCGATCTGCTACACCGGCGACATCCTCGACCCGGCACGCGACAAGTACCCGCTCGACTACTACGTGGGCCTGGCGCGCGAACTGGAACGCGCCGGCGCGCACCTGGTGGCCATCAAGGACATGGCCGGCTTGTGCAAGCCGGCGGCCGCCGGCCGACTGGTGAAGGCGCTCCACGACGCGGTCGGCATGCCGATCCACTTCCACACCCACGACACCTCCGGTGGCGGTCTGGCCACGCTCCTCGAAGCGGCGAAGGCGGGTGCCAGCGTCGTCGATGCCGCCTTCGCGCCGCTAGCGGGGCTGACGAGTCAGCCGAGCCTCAACGCGCTGGTCGAGGCGGTTCGGCATACGCCGCACGATACCGGCCTCGATCCCGAGCCGCTGCGCCTGCTCGCCCACGGGTGGGGGGCGATCCGCGAGCACTACACGCCGTTCGAGTGCGGCATGAAGGCCCCCGACGCCGATCTCTACCTCCACGAGATGCCCGGCGGCCAATTCACCAACCTGCTCGAACAGGCCCGGGCGCTCGGGCTATCCGATCGCTGGGACGACGTCTGCCGCGCCTACGCCGACGTCAATCGTCTCCTCGGCGACATCGTCAAGGTGACGCCCACCAGCAAGGCGGTCGGCGACCTGGCACTGTTGCTCGTGACCAACGGCCTCCAGGCGGCGGATCTTCTCTCCCCGGGTCGTGAGCTGGCGTTTCCGGAGTCGGTCCTCGACCTGCTTTCCGGTCGGATGGGGCAGCCACCGGGCGGTTTTCCCCCGGAGCTGGTGCGTCGCGTGGTCCGTCCGGGCCAACTCGTCACCGGCCGGCCGGGCGCGTCGCTCCCGCCGGCCGATTTTTCTGCCGCCGCCAAGCGTGCCGCCGAGGTGCTCGGGCACGACGCCTCCCCGCGTGACACGCTGTCGTGGCTGCTCTACCCGCGGGTCTTCGAGGACTACGCGCGGCACCTCCAGCGCTTCGGCGACGTAAGCGTCCTGCCGACACCGGCCTTCCTCGAGGGACCGAAGCCCGGCGAGGAGCTCTCGGTCGACATCGAACCCGGCAAGACCCTCGTCATCCGCCTGCTGACCGTCGGCGAACCGCACGCCGACGGCACGCGCACGGTGTTCTTCGAACTCAACGGCCAACCACGGAGCGTATCGGTAGCCGATCGCAGCCTCGACGCCACCGTGCAACGGCGCCCCAAGGCCGTCGTCGGCGACGTCCGCGAGGTCGGAGCGCCGATGCCGGGGCTCGTGGTCACCGTGGCGGTGCAAGCGGGCGACACGATCACGCGCGGTCAGAAATTGCTTTCGCTCGAGGCCATGAAGATGGAGACCACGGTCTACGCGGAACGCGACGGCAAGGTGGCCGAGGTCCTCGTCGCGCCGGGCACCCCGGTCGAAGCGACGGAGCTTATCGTACGTTACGCTGACGCGTAACGACCCGCAGACCGAGCCATCCAT
>JBJSXB010000317.1:0-13307 GCA_046086245.1 Planctomycetaceae bacterium
CGACGCGGCGCGGTGCGGGTGTCCATCGGCTGCGGTTCCAGCGGGGGGAGAAGCGCGGGGTCTCGGCGCCGGTCGGAGCAGCGGCGTCGGGAGTCGTCCCGGCGGTACCGCCCGGCCCGGCCTCATGCCAAGGCTACGTCGCTCCGCGAAGCGGTTCAAAAACATGGCCGGCGGTCGCACGGCCGTCCGGCTGCGAGCCGCACGACCCGCACGAACGGAACGACCCGCCTCGGCAGGCGGCCCGAAGGCCCGGTCTTCAGCGCGGCGAGTCGGCGGCGGCGGCCGTCGCGGCGGCGGGAGCGGCCAGCGGCAGGCGGTAGCAGGCCGCCTCGACGGAGTTGCGGACCAGCAGTCGATCGCCGGCGAGCGTGAGCGTGTTCCAGGTCTTGTCGGAGAGGGCGTCGATCCGGCCGCGTTCCACCGGACCGTCCGGTGTCGGTTCGACGAGCACGACCGGACCGGCCTCGGTCTGCACCAGCAGCCGATTTCCGGCCAACAGGACCTGCCCGTGGCCGTAGCGTCCCTTCTTCCAGCGGCGCTTGCCCGTCTCCAGGTCGAGACAGGCGAGGATGCCGTCGTCGAGCCCGTAGACGCAGTCACCCAGCCGCACCGGGGTGGCGAACTTGCTCTTCAAGTCGCGCGATCGCCACCGCTCCTCCACGCGCCATGCCCCGCCGGCATCCCGCGTGACATCCACCAGCACGGTGCCCGTGCCATACCCGGTGGAAAGCAGCAGCCGCGTGTCGTCGATCACCAGTGGCTGCGCGCAATTGGTCGACTGATCGTTGGTCCAGGGAACACTCCAGCGCACCGCGCCGTCGGCGGGATCGTGGGCCGCCAGTCCCGCGCCGTTGAAGACGAGGATGCAGGGAATCCCCGCGACCGGCACGAGCACGGGCGAGGCGTAGCTCGCGCGATCCACGCCCGCACGGAAGACCTCGGCGCCGGTGGCGGCATCGTAGGCCGCCAACGAACGCCCGTCGCGACCACTGGGGCAGACGTACACCCGCCCATCCGCCACCAGCGGCGATCCGGCGATGCCGTGCGACAGCAGCTCGCCGTGGCTCACCGGTTCGGCGTCGGGCGTGGTCGTGCCGGCCGGAGGCGGGGGCGGGGCGACGGCGCCGGGCACGGCATCGACCGCCCACACGACCGTGCCGTCGGCGGCGAGGCAGGTGAGCCGCCCGGTGGCACCGATCGCGTAGATGCGGCCGTCGGCGATCGTGGGTGTGGCGCGTGGTCCGGGTCCGCCGTAACTGGAATCGAAACGGCAGGGTTCGGTGTGGATCCAAGTTTCCACACCCGTGTCGAGGTCGTAGCAGACGGTCGCCTCACGGTCGCCGCGCTGCTCCTGCGTGAAGGCCGCGCCGCCGACCACCGCGAACCCACCCCACCCGGCACCGACCGCGCGGCGCCATACTTCACGCGGCAGCCGCGCCTGCCAATCGGCGTCGAGCGACGGACCGGCGAGCCGTCCGTCGCGGGTCGGACCGAGATACCCGGGAAAGTCGCCGGGGCCGACGTCGAGCGAAGGCGCGGGGCGCGTTCCGGCGGCGGCGACGGTGGCGGGCAGCGCCGCCGGCAGCGGATCACGGCGCCAGGAAAACACCACCTGCGCATCCCCCGAGAGACCGTCGATACGGATCAACCCGAGGAACGTGGCCAGCAGCCCGCCAGTGGCCCCGAGGATGCCGACGCGCCGCCACCAATCCAGTGGCCACAGCGGCAGCAACAGCGCCCACACGACGACGACGCTTCCCGCCACGTAGAGCACGGCGGCGGGGAGCCGCGCCGGGGTGGCGGCCGCGCTGACCGCCACGACGACCACGCTGGCGATGACGAACGCCGCGATCGCCACCAGCCCGATCATGCCGCGCCAGCCGCGCAGCCTCGGCAACAGGGCGACGGCGAGGCCCGCCGCCGCCAGCAGTCCGCCGACGAGAAGCACTTGAAGGAACGCCGCGCGATCGGGCCGGCCGAGGATCAGCCCGGTGATCAGCGTCACCCCCCATGGATAGGCGAGGAATCCCGCGAGGCCGACGACGGCCGCGGCCAGCAGCCATTCCCACCCGCGGGGGTGCGCTGCGCTGCGTTGGACGGCGGTCATGGGCGAGCTCCCGGGGGTAGCGACGGCGTCGATAGCGACTAGGGTAGCCGCTGCCGTGCCCCCCTGCCATCGCCGCCGAAGCCTGCCGGCGCGGTAGAACGCCGTCGCGGGGATCATTGCGGCAGCTCGGCACGTTCGCAGCCTGTGGCCAAACTCCATCCATGGCCTTTATCCACTCGAACGCTGCGCTTTTCACGCGACCTTCGTTCCCGGCACCTCATCCGTGAGGTGCGGCGGGCTGTTGGTCCACAGCCTGTGAGGATCGGCGAATGGTGACGGTGGGGCAGGGTCCGACGGCGGCGGCTGCGGGGTGCATGGCGCGGCTGCCGATGTCGAACCCTGGGGTTTGGCCGATCGCCGCGGCCGCGCTGGCGGTGTTTCCATACGCTCCCCGAGGTGTCGCCATGACTCTCACGCCCCGCGTTCGATGGCGCGAACCACGGCCGTCCGGCCTCCCGGCTCCGGTGCGGCTGACGATGGCGTGGATCCTGCTCGGCGGATGCGTCGCGGGGGCCGCCCCGATCAAAGACCGATCGGGCACCGACGCCTCCCCGGCCTTCAAGGCGCTCAAGAAGGAGGCCCAGGCCGCGGCACGGACCGGATCGGCGCACCTCCGCGAGCGACTCCTCGCGCGCCTGGCCGCCTACGACACCGCCGAGGCGATCGACCTGGTGATCCGCGTAGGTTTGTCGACCAGGGAAGCGGCGGTGCGCACGGCGGCCCGTGAGGCCCTGGCCACGCACCGCGACGACGAGGCCTTCGCCACCCGGCTGGTGGACGCGCTGGTGCGCGAACTACGGACGAACGACGTCGAGGCCGCCGCCGATCTCGCCGCGGTGCTCCTCGCCGCGCCGCCGGGCCTCGCTCCGGGCCCGCTCGAGACCTGGCTCGACGGCGAGTCGGCGGGCGCCGCCGGCGGCCCGCGGCTCTGCTGGGCGGTGGCCACCGCGGCGGCCGCGCGCGGCGGCGTCGAGGACGTGGCGGTGCTCGAGGGACTCGCGCGGGTGGAGTTGTTCGCCACCGATTTTCCCTTCCGCCGCGGCGTGGTCCGCGCGCTGATCGCGATCCATCGTGTCGAGGCGGTGGCGGCGCTCGTGGAAATCCTCCGCAGTCTGCGTGGGGAGGCCCGCGCCGACGTGGTCGCCTATCTCGCACACGTCAGCGGCGTCAACCTCGGCACCGATGCCAAGGCGTGGCGCACGTGGCTCGACGACCACCGCGACGGCATCGTCATGCCCGAGGCCCGGCCCGACTATCCGCCTCCGACGTCGCCGCTGGTCGCCGCCGACGCCCATGCCGATCCGGCCTACTACGGCATCCCGCTCTACGCCGACCGGGTCGTGTTCCTCATCGACACCTCCGGCAGCATGGAGGAAAACGGCCGCCTCGACACCGCCAAGCGCGAGTTGGAATCGGCGCTCCACACGCTCCGCGAGGACGCCGCGTTCACGATCGTGGCCTACGCCGACGGCGCCGTCGCCTGGGAGAACCGGCTCCTGACCGCCGACGACGAGACGAAACGGCGTGCGGCGGACTTCGTGCGCGGCTTGCGCCCGCGCGGCCAAACGGCCACCGGCGACGCGCTGGCGCTCGCCTTTTCGTTCGACACCGAGGCGGTGTACCTCCTCTCCGACGGGCGACCGACGACCGGCCGGGTGTCCGACCCGGCGCAGATCGTGCGGATGGTGGCGGAAGCCAACAAGAGCCGGCGGGTCTCGCTCCACACGATCGGCATCGCACCCGATCCCGGCCTCGCCGAGTTTCTCGCCCTGCTTGCACGGGCGAACTTCGGGCAGTTCCGCCGCGTCGACGACTGACGCGTGCGATCCCGGCGGCTACACTCGCCGCCATCGCCGCGCGTTCCATCCGGAGGCAGCCATGCGTCGTCTCGCTTCCCTGGTGTCGTCGCTGTGTCTCGCGGCCGCAGTCGCCGTCGCCGACGAGCCGTCGGCCGTCGACATGTGGCTCGATGCCCATCTCGGCGGGCTCCTCGACGCCTACGTCCACCTCCACCGCCATCCCGAACTCAGCCTCGAGGAGCGCGAGACCGCCGCCTTCCTCGCCGCCCGTCTGCGTGCGGCGGGGTTCACGGTCACCGAAGGGGTCGGGGGCCATGGCATCGTCGCCGTGCTCGACAACGGCACCGGACCGACGGTGCTGCTCCGCGCCGATCTCGACGCGCTGCCGGTCACCGAGCGCACGGGCCTCCCCCACGCCTCGACGAAGACGGCCACGGCCGCCGATGGCACCACCGTCGGGGTGATGCACGCCTGCGGGCACGACGTGCACATGACCAACCTCCTCGGCACCGGATCGTTTCTCGCCGCGCACCGGGGGCTGTGGCGCGGACGCCTCCTGTTGATCGGCCAGCCGGCGGAGGAACGGGGCGAGGGGGCGCGGGCGATGCTCGACGCCGGGCTGTTCGAGCGGTTCGGCAAGCCCGATTACGCGCTGGCGATCCACGTCTCGCCGCGGTTCGCCAGCGGCGACGTGGCGATCCTCGCCGGGCCGACGATGGCCAACGTCGACAGCGTCGACGTCGAGATCGTCGGTCGCGGCGGCCACGGCGCGGTGCCGCACCTGGCGATCGATCCGATCGTCATCGCCGCGCGCCTGATCCTCGATCTGCAGACGATCGTGTCGCGTGAGACCGATCCGACGACGCCCGCCGTCGTCACCGTGGGGGCGATCCACGGCGGGACGAAGCACAACATCATTCCCGATCGCTGCACGCTCCAACTCACGGTGCGCAGTTTCTCCGACACGGTGCGCGAGCGCACCCTGGAGGCGATCACGCGCAAAGCCCGCGCCGCGGCCGCCGCCGCCGGCGCGGCGGAGCCGGTGGTGCGGGTGTCGGAGGGCACACCGGCCCTCGTCAACGACGGCCCGCTCGTCGAGCGGGTGCGCGCGTCGCTGGTGGCGGCACTGGGCGAGCAGCGCGTGCACGCGACCGTCCCGGCGATGATCGGCGAGGATTTCAGCCGCTTCGGCCGCGCCGGCGTGCCCGCGGTGCTGTTCGAGGTAGGGGTGGTGGAGCCGCGGCGGCTGGCGTTCATCGAGGCCGAGGGGGGGGAGCGCCCCGCGCTCCACACCGCCACCTTCGCCCCCGACGTGCCCCGCGCGTTGCCGGCCGGCATCAAGGGGCTCGCCCGGGCGGCGATCGACCTGATGCCGGCCGCACCCTGACCGATTCACCCGCGCTCGGCGAGCGCCCGGGTGAGCCCGTCGAGGGCCATCTGGACGGCCGAAGCGACCAGCAGCATGCCCATCAGCCGCTCGATCGCCGTCAGGCCGCGCGTGCCGAGGAGGCGTGCGAGGCCCGATCCGGACATGAGGATCGTGGCGGAGGCGAGCCAGGCCGCGGTGATCGCCAGGAACCAATCGACATGGCGCTCGGGTTGGCTGCTGGTCATCAGCAACACCGTGGCCAGCGCCGACGGACCGGCCACGTAGGGAATCGCCAGCGGGACGATGAACGGCTCGCCGTCGTGCTCCTCGGCCAACGCCCCATGGACCCCGGGAAACACCATCCGCAGGGCGATCAGGAACAGGACGATCCCGCCGGCGAGGGTGAGCGCCGGACCGGAGATGTGGAGCGTCTCGAGGAGCGGCCGGCCGACGAACAAGAACGCCACCAGCAAGCCGTAGGCGACGAGCAGTTCCCGCGCCATCACGCGCACCCGCCGCGTCGGATCGACCGACTTGAGCGCCGCGAGGAACAGCGGCACGTTGCCGAGCGGATCCATCACGAAGAACAGGAGGACGGCGGCGGAGAAGGTGCTCATCGAGCCTCCGGTGCGGATCGGCTCGGGGCGCAGGCGCGCTGGAGGAGATTGGCGGTCATGCGTTGGACGCGCTCGTCGGGGCCGTGTGGCCGCGTCCAGTGCGACCAGGGGAGCACGTGGCCCGGCGGGCTCGACAGCCCCTGGGCCCAGAAGATCGTCGAGGCGTTGAAGACGAAGTTGCCCTTGGGGCCGGGGTAGATCGTCGCCGTCCAACGCTGCGGCCGCTCGCCTCCCTGGAACGCGACACCGGCCCCCACCACCTCGAGGCCGGGGATGTCGGCGGGAGGATCGCCGTGATACTCCCAGCCGACGAGGCCGGGGATCCGCTCCCCCGCGCGCATTCCGGTGCCGGCGAACAGCCAGTGATCGGGCTTCACGCACACCCAATCGCCGCCGCCGTTCACCGGTTCGACGTTGCGCGCCCCCATCAGATAGCCCTCGTCGGGGCCGCGGAACGGGAACGGACCGTGGTCGCGCTCGCGTTCGACCGCCCAGCGATGGTCGCCGCCGTAGGGACCGCCGCGGAACAGCGTCCGCGCCGGCTGCCCGGCGGCCGACTGCCCCAGCGGCGCCACCCAGCAGACCGAGTTGCCGGAGAGAAACAGCAGGCTCACCCCCTCGTCGCGCAGGCGGGTCACGGCATCGAATTGCCTGCGGTCCCAGTATTCATCGTGCCCCACCGAGACGAACGCCTTCGCCTTCAGCCCGCGGTCGGGGGTGAGCATGTCGGCGTTGGCGACGTACGACACGTCGTAGCCCCGCTCCTCGAGCCAATAGGCGAGCGGGAACTCGAAAGGGAGAAACTCCCCGGAACCGACCGTCAGCGGGTCGTCGACGACGCCGCGAAACTGCGCCTCGCGCCCGTAGGGCCGGTCGAAGCTCACCATCGCCCACGGTCCCTGGCCGCCGCGCGGGTGGGTGTAGACGCTGAAGTTGTCGGGCCAGCGGTTGTAGGCCTGCCAGGTGTTGTCGGAGCACTGGAAGAGGACGTCGCAGGGGCGTTCGTCGCGGACGATGAAGATCACGTAGCTCTGGTATCCGGGGGTCTCGTCGTCGGCGGGCGACAGCGCGAGACGGCCGAGGTAGACGCCGCTGGTCCAGTCGTCGGGGATCGTGATCTCGCAGGCGGCCTCCCAGGCGCAGGCATGGAGGTTCTTCTCACCCGGCGCGGGAGTCGGTTGCTCGCGACCGTCGAAGGGCCCCAGCGAGCGCATCAGCCGCGCGCCGCGGCCGCCGTAGAAACCCATCCGGAAAATCTCGATCCCGAATCGCGCCGCGGGCTTCGTCGAGACCATGATCCGCAGGCGTTCGCCGGCCGCGACGCTCTGCCGGTCGCAGTAGCCCTCGATCCACGGCGAGCGGAACGCGTCGGCCGCGGCGAGCCGCACGCGCGTGAGCTGCCAATCACGCGCCCCTTCGTGGGCGTTCTCCCGGGTGATGGGATTGCCGTGCGGCTCGGCGGCCGCCGCCAGCCCCAGCGCGAGGCCGGCCAGCAGCGCGGCCGTGCCGCCGGCGGCGATACCCTGCTGCCGATGCACCCGGCCACCGATCGCCATCGCTCGCCCTCCCGTCGCCCACTCACCGTCGCATGACGACCCGCCGGCATTGTCGTCGCATCCGCCGCTGCCGACCACCGAGCCGCTCGACCGCCCCCCGGTGGGGCGGCTGGCGGCGCGGCGATCGCTTGGTAGCGTGGTGGGGCAGCGGCGGCCCGATTCCTCCCCGCAGGCGATATCCCGATGGCCAAGCGACCCCCGGCCCGCCCCGCGGCGGCTCCCGCGACGATCGACGACGTGATCGCCCGCTGCCCGCCGGCGGTCGCGGCGCGGATGGCGCGGATCCGCCGGATCGTACGCGCCGAGGCACCCGCTGCGATCGAAGTGATCTCCTACCGGATGCCGGCGTTCCGGCGCCGCGGGATCCTCCTGTTTTTCTCCCCGTTCCGCGCGCACATCGGGCTCTATCCACCGGTGACGGGAGACGCCGCGCTCGAGCGTGCGATCGCGCCGTTCGCCGGTCCCAAGGGCAATCTCAAGTTTCCCCACGACCGGCCGCTTCCGCTGGCGCTGATTCGCCGGATCGTCCGCCTGCGGGTCGCCCAGGACGACGCCCGCGCTCCGGCGGCCGCAGGCACCCGACGCCGCGGCATCGCGCGGTCACGGCGCGCGGAGCGCCGCCAATAGGTCGGCACAGTCGTCCGGTGAGAGCACCTGCTCCAGGCCCGCCGGCATCAACGAGCGCGGCAGCGTCGAGATGCTCTCGATGGCGCCACGGCGCAGCACACGGTCGCCGCCGCCGGCGAGCCGCAGCGTCAGGCTGCCGGGGGTTTCCGCGACAACGATCCCCTGCAGCGGCACCCCCTCGTCGGTGACCACCACCGTGGCGGCATAGCGCTGCTCGACAGCCCGGTCGGGGTCGAAGATCGCCTCGATGATCTGCGCCGCCGGCTTGCGTCCGACGGTCGCCAGATCGGGACCGATCTCCACCCCCTCGTCGCCGAGGCGGTGGCAGGCGGCACATCCGGCGCGGCGGAACACGGCGCGGCCCCGGCTTGGATCACCGTCACGCGCGGCGACCGCGGCGTAGCGGGCCACCACCGCCTGGCGGTCGGGATCCGCTGGGGCGAGGACGGGCGAGGCGATCGGCTTCACCGGCCGATCGGGCCGCTCTTCGACGAGCACTGCCTCGGCTTCCGCGAGGTCGCTACCGCCGGCGGCCACCAGCGCCGCGCCGCGCACCAGCGGCCATTCGCCGCCGAGGCGGCGCACCAGTTCGCCCGGCGGCAGCAGGCCGAGCGCGTCGAGCGTGAAAGCGGCCTGCACCCGCACCGCGGGCGACTCGTGGTCGAGCAGGTCGCGCACCGCGGCCTCGTCGTCGAGCCTGCCGCGCTCGAGGGCGAGGCGCTGCGCCGTGTCGCGGGCCCACCCGCTGGCCGAGGCGAGGCTCACCGCGGGGCGCCTGGCGGGATGGCCCGGCGGCGCGATCCGCCAGATGCGCCCGAGCGTCTCGCCGCCGCGGAGCTGCATGCGCCGCGCCATCTCCGCCGGCACCCACTCGGGGTGCTCGAGCACCAGCCGCACCATGTCGACGACGTACACCGCGCCGTCGGGGCCGGTACGGGCCATGATCGGTCGGAACCAATGGTCCGAACTGGTGAGGAACTCCACGTCGGTGTCGTCGGCGTGCCGACGGGCCATGATCGTCGGCCCGGAATAGTCGAGCACCCGGCGGACGACGAGGTTGTGGGCCGGCTCGGCGATGAAGATCGCCGCCGCACCGGCCGCGCCGAGGACGACGTCGCGGTAGGGCAGGGGATGGCAGGCGCTCGTCACCATCCCCGCCTGACTCGACTGGTTGAGCCGCCGCTGCGGGGTACCGAGCGGCCGCACGCGCCGGTCGGGGGTGAGATCGGACCGCGGCGCGGACACGACCACGTCGGGCCGCCGCTCGAGGTGGGCCAGTGGCAGCCAGTAGTGCCAGCCCGGCACCGCGTTGTTGGTGCCGAACCAGTTGCCGTAGTCGTCGCGCCACTTGCCCACCTGCGTCATCCCGACCTCGCGGCGGAAGGCGCCCGAACGCGGGTCGAAGCGGAAGTCGTAGCGGCCGAGGTCGATCCGCTCCCCCGAGCGCAGGCACTCGATCGCGCCGCCGCTGTCGCCGTTGGCTCCGTGAAGCCAGCCGTCGAGACCGAGACAAAACCCGTTGACCAGATGCTGTGGATTGCCGGCGGTGAAGCCGCGGAACCAGGTCTCACGCCGGTCGCAGCGGCCGTCGCCGTCGTCGTCGCACGCGTAGAGGATGTCGGGCACGCTGGCGATGAACACGCCCCCGCGCCAGCAGGCGAGGCCGGTGACGTGCCGGAGGTCGTCGAGGAACAGCCGGCTCGACTCGTAGACCCCGTCTTCGTCGGCGTCCTCGAGGATACGGATCCGCGACCGCATCAGCCCGCGCCCCTCCCCCTCACCCGGCACGCCGTCGCGCCACGTCACGCTGCCGTCGTCGGTCGCCTCCCCCTCGGCGAACGGATAGTCGCCCATCTCCGCCACCCACATCCGTCCCCGCTCGTCGAAATCGATGAACACCGGATCCATCACCGCCGGCTCCGCCGCGGCGAGCGTGATCTCGAGCCCTTCCGGGAGGCGCATCGCGCGGAGCGATTCGGCGGGCGAGCGCGGAGGCGGGGCCGGCACACGGAGCAACTCGTCGCGCCCGATGCACACTTCGCCGACGACGACGTCGCCGTCTGTCGCACGGACGCCGTCGCGGTCGAGCCGGGGCAGCGCGTCGGGATCGCCCGGCTTCCCCTCGCGGAGGACGCGCGTCCAGCCGGTCTTCCACTCGAGGTGGTCGGCGGCCGCCTCGGGGGGCACGAACAACCAGACGCCGAAACCCTCGGCGTTGGAGACGACCAGATCGTCGTGGCCGTCGCCGTTGAGATCGACCCGAACCACCCCCGCCCCACCATGGGCGATCGCCGGCAATTCGGCGTCCGCCCCGCGGCCGGTCGCGGCGGCACACGCGACCGCAGCGGCGAGGATGCAGCGGGCGATCATGGTGCGGGTCATGGCAGCGCTCCAGCGCGGTCGGAGGGCCGGGCACCGTCGCCCACCAGCGGGGAATCGATGCACGGCCCTTGATGATAGGAAGCCGGCGGTCGCAGGTCAGCGGCCGAGCCGCTCGAGCACGGTCCGCGTGATCCGTTCCACCACGGCATCGCCACCGGCGAGGCCGTGCGACCAGTCGGTCGATCCCACGGTGACGACCGTGCCTCCCGCGGTGCCGTCACGGCCGGTGGCCGTGTAGCAGCCGACCACGGCGCTTCCGACCCGATCGGCCGGGAAGCGGTCGTAGAACAGGGCGTCGTCGGGGTGCCACTTGGCCGGTGCCGTGGCGACGATCTCGAAGCCCGCCGGCGTGCCGTCGCGCCCGGTGGGGAAGGGGAGGCCGTCGCGCCACTCGATCTCGCAGCCGTCGCACTCGTAGCCGACGATCGTGTCCTTGCCGCCGAAGGCATCGCCCCGGGCCAGGCCGGTGCCCGCCAGCAGCCAGTGCTCCGGCCGGTGGACGCTGTAGGCCCCCGACCCGTCCATCAACTGCCCGTGGCTGCGGTGGTAGCCGCCGAAGAGGAACCCCACCCCGGTGAGGCGGTTCTCCGGCCGGTTCACCAGGTGGTGGCTCCAGAGGGTGGAGAGGCGCGCGTGGTCGCCGCCGGGAAAGACCGGATCCATCACGTAGCGCTGTTTCCAGGAGACGAGCGCCGTGCCGCCGTCCTCGGCGCGCACCTGCCAGCAGCAGGTGTTGCCGCTGAAGAAGGCGGCGTTGCCGCCGCGCGCGATGAAGGCCTCGAGGTGGTCGCGCATCGATGCCGACCAGTATTCGTCGTGCCCGACCGAGAGCACCAGCCGGTAAGCGGCCAGCGCGTCGGGGTCGGTCTCGAGGTCGAGGTTGGCGGCGAACTCGAGGGGGAAGCCGTGGGTCTCCGCCCAGGCGACCAGGGCCCGTTCCCACTGCTGGAACTGGCTGGCCGGCGGGCGGAGGAAGCTCACCTTGTGGCCCTGCACCCCGGCGCGGCCGTTGTAGGCATAGAGGCTCTGACCGCCCCAGTTGTTGTAGGCGCAGTAGGTGTTGGTCGCGAGTTGGAGGAGGATCTTTGACGTGGCGCCGGGCACCGCCGGGCGGACGATGAAGAAGCAGGTCGCCTCGGCGGTGCGCTTCCCGCGCTGCACGTAGCGGCCGCCGCCGTCGGCCACGCGGAGGACCACCTCGTAGTAGCCGCTTGGCCACTCCGCCGGCACCGGTAGGCGCAGCGTCACCGGCCAGCCGCACCCGGCCGCCGCCGCCGCCTCGGGAATCGGCGCGGCGACGCCGGGGATGCCGTCACGGCTGAAGACGATCGTGCGCGCCGCGCCGACCCGGGCGATCTCCACCGAGAACGTCGGCGCCGACGTCGAGACGTGCAGCGGCAGCTCCGCTCCTTGGCGGAGGCTGACGACGCCGGCGTAGCCCTCGATGAACAGCGGCTTGGGGTCGCTGATGTCGGCGGCCGGGAGCGGCCCGCCGGCGGCGAGCCCCACGCTCCCGGCCAGAGCGAGGATGCAGGCGGCACGGTGGCTCGGCGGCATCGTCACTCGATCCGATAGAGGTGGCCTTCGGTGCGCACGAGGATGGCGTCGCCGACGAATGCCGGGGTCGCCAGGGCCGCCGCGCCGAAATCGCAGCTTCCCAACTCCTTCCATTCCCTGCCGGCGGCGAACACGGTGGCGACGCCGGCTTCGCTGATCACGTAGATCCGCCCGCCGGCGTGCACCGGGGAGGCGGAAAAGTTGCCGCCGATCCGCTGCCGCCAGTGGAGCGTGCCCGTCGCCACGTCGCGGCAGGAGGCGATGCCGTTGTCGGCCAGCAGGTAGATCTCGTCCCCGACGATCAGCGGCGACGGGTTGTGGGGCACATGGTCGTCGGTCTTCCAGGCGACGTGGGTGGCGGTGACGTCGCCCGAGCCGGTGGGGCGGATCGCCAGCAACTCGGCCGGGCCGTCGTAGCCGGTGCAGACGAACACGAGCCCGTGGGACGCCACCGGCCGGGGCACGACCGACCATTTGTTGGGATAGGTGACGCGCCACAATTCCTGCCCGGTGGCGGGGTCGTAGCTGACCACCAGATGGCTGGCGGGCGAGACGATCTGCCTCCGCCCCTCGGCCTCGATCTCCAGCGGCGTCGCGAACGAGAAGCGCGGCGACTGCGTCTCGGGGCGGGCCGTCTTCCAGGCGATGGTGCCCGAGTCGCGGTGGAGGGCGGCGATGAACGGCTCCGCGACGCCGTCGGCATGGAACACGAGGCGCGGTCCGGAAAAGATCGGCGACCCCCCCGCGCCGTGCTGGGGGTTGTAGCGCAGCCGGTCGTTGGCCCAGACGACGCGGCCCTCGAAATCGAGGCAGGCGGTGCCGTCCGATCCGAAATGCACGAACACGTGCTCGTCGTCGGCGATCGGCGTCGGGCTGGCGTGCGAGTTCTTGGCGTGCAGCTTGGCGTCGGGCCCCGCCGGCTTACTGAATATTTCGTGATCCCAGCGGGTGTCGCCGGTCGCCAAGTCGAGGCAGACGACCCGCAGCGAGTGCCGCGTGGGCGGGTCGCCGTCGGCGGGCAGCGCCGTGGTGAGAAAGATCCGTTCCCCGCGGACGATCGGGCTCGACCAGCCCTTGCCGGGGACCGCGACCTTCCAGCGGACGTTGTTGGCGAGGTCCCAGCAGGCTGGCGGATCGCAGTCGGTGGCGAGCCCCTGGCCCGTGGGACCGCGGAATTGCGGCCAGTCGCGGCCCGCGGCCACCGGCGCCTGGAGCACGACCAGCGCGACCAGCACGACGATCGAGACCGTCGCGGCCCCGCGGCCATGGCGTGACCAACGCCTGCGTTGCCAG
>JBJSXB010000318.1:0-11423 GCA_046086245.1 Planctomycetaceae bacterium
CGGCATCGACCCCGCCGCCGGCAACGAGGTCGATCGCTGGGCGCACTTCGTCAACATCTTCATGCTCGACCGCGACGGCAACCGCATCAACCGGCGCAACGCCCAGGACATCTTCTTCCCGCTCTACAACCACCAGATCCCGCCGGGAGCCGCCTGGACGGTCCACTACGGGCTCGACGTCCCCGCCGACATCAGCGGCCCGCTGACGGTGAGTGTGAAGCTGCAGTACCGCAAGTTCGACGCCGAGTACATGCGCTACGTCGCCGAGCGGGCGCGGCCCGGTGACGTGCCGCTGCGCGGCCACGAGCCGGGAACGCCGTACGTCGATCGCCTGCCGATCACCACGCTCGCCGCCGACGAGGTGACCTTCGAAGTGGTCGCCGACGAGGCGGCGGTGCCCGGCGCGACGCGCGATCTCGCCGCCCGGGCGATTCCCGCCTGGGAGCGCTGGAACGACTACGGCATCGGCTTGCGCGTCAAGGGGAGGGCGGAGCTCCGCCAGGCGGAGGAGGCGTTCGCCGCGGTCGAGCGACTCGGCCGCTACGACGGGCCCCTCAATCTCGGACGGGTGTTCTTCGAGGAGGGGCGCGTGGACGACGCGGCCGCGGCGCTGGTACGCGCCGCCGCGCACACCGAGCCGGCCGCGCCTCCGTGGACGCTGGCCTGGCTGTCGGGGCTCGTGAACCGGCAGCAGGGTCGCCTCGAGGAGGCGGAGACGAACTTCCGCAAGGTGCTCGAGGACCGTTCACCCGAGATGATCGCCCGTGGTTTCGATTTCAGTCTCGACTACGAGGTGCGCAATCTCCTGGGCCTGACGCTCTTCGACCGGGCCTCCCAGTTCCGTGGCGGGGCCCAGGCGGAGCAACGGCGGGCGCTGCTCGAGAGTGCCGCCGCCGAATTCGCCAAGACCCTCGCCCTCGACAGCGAAAACGTGGCCGCCCACTACAACCTGCAGTTGATATACGGGCAGCTGGGGGACGCCGAGCGGGCGGAGCACCATCGCCGCGAGCACCAGCGCTACAAGCTCGACGACAACGCGGCCGACCGCGCCGTGGCACTGGCCCGGGAGAAATACCCGGCGGCCAACTTCGCCGCCGAGGCGGTGGTGATCTATCCGCTCCATCGGGCCGGCGCTCCGGAACTGCCGGCGACCGCGGCGGCGGTGGCGAGCGCCGCCGCCGCCGTTTCCCCGCCGGACCCACGGCCATGACGACGGGGCGGCGGGGTAGCGGCCGCGATGCCGACGGCGCCGCGGCACGCGAACCGGGCCCATCGTCGGCCGTCGATCCCCATCTCGACGACGAGGGGGACGGCGACGACTCGGTGATCGCTCGGGCACTGCTGCGCTCGCTCGGTGTCATCGCGGCGCTCGCGCTGGTCGCGGGGGGTGTCGCCGCCTGGCGGCTCTGGCCCACACCCGCTCCCGCGCCGGTGGAGACGGCCCTCACCCTCCCGGCGAAGCGCGCCCGGCCGGCGGTCGCCCTGCCACGCCTCCCATTCACCGACATGACCACGGCGGCGGGCATCACGTTCGTCCACGAGAACGGCGCCGCCGGCGAGAAACTCCTTCCCGAGACCATGGGCGGCGGTGTCGCGTGCTTCGACTACGACGACGACGGTGATCAGGATCTGCTGTTCACCAGCGGCTGCCGCTGGCCGTGGGACGACCGGCCGACGACGGCTCCGACGACGCAGGCGCTGTACCGCAATGACGGCGGGTGGCGGTTCACCGACGTCACCGCCGGCTCGGGGCTCGACGTCAGCTTCTACGCCACCGGCGTCGCCGTCGGCGACTACGACGGCGACGGCCGCCCCGACGTGTTCCTGTCGGCCGTCGGCCCCGACCGGCTGCTCCGCAACGTCGGCGAGGGGCGCTTCGAGGACGCGACCGCCTCCGCCGGCGTGGCGGGCGACGACGGCGACTGGGGAACCAGTTGCTGCTTCGTGGACGCCGACGGCGATGGCGACCTCGATCTGTTCGTCTGCCACTACGTCGAGTGGACGCGCGAACTCGACCGCGCCCAGGACTTCCGGCTCGTGGGCGGGGGCCGCGCCTACGGCCGGCCGCAGAACTTCGCCGGCACCTTTCCGCGCTTGTGGCGCAACGAGGGGGGCGGTCGGTTCACCGACGCCTCGGCCGACGCCGGCGTGCAGGTGCGCAATGCCGCCACCGGCGTGCCGGCCGCCAAGAGCCTCGGCGTCGCCTGCGACGATCTCGACGGCGACGGGCGCATCGACCTGGTGGTCGCCAACGATACGGTGCAGAACTTCCTCTTCCACAACCTCGGCGGCGGACGGTTCGCCGAGGTCGCCGGCCCGTCGGGGGTCGCCTACGACACCGAGGGGCGCGCCCGCGGCGCGATGGGGATCGACATCGCCCGCTTCCGCAACGACGACGAGGTCGGCATCCTCATCGGCAACTTCGCCAACGAGATGTCGGCCTTGTACGTCTCGACCGGAAGGGAATTGCAATTCCGCGACGACGCCGTCTCCAACGGGCTCGGCCCGGAGACGCGGCAGGAACTCACCTTCGGCGTCCTCTTCGCCGACGTCGATCTCGACGGCCGTCCCGACGTCTTCCAGGCCAACGGCCATCTGGAGGAGGACATCAACAAAGTGCAGCGGACGCAGTTCTACGAACAGTCGCCGGAGCTGTTTTGGAACTGCGGGGCCGACCAGGCCACGGAGTTCGTGCCCGTTCCGGCCGACAGCGTGGGGGAGGGGTTCCACCGTCCGCTCGTCGGGCGCGGGGCGGCGACCGCCGACCTCGACGGCGACGGCGACCCCGACTTCGTGATCACCGCCTCCGGCGGGCCCCCCCGGCTGCTGCGCAACGATCAGGCGACGGGGCACCACTGGATCCGTCTGCGGCTCGTCGGCCCGCCGCCCAACCGCGCCGCCTACGGGGCGCTGGTGGAGGTCGCCGCCCCCACCGGTGGCACCCAACGGCGCTGCGTCGGCCCGACGCGGAGCTACCAGTCGCAGAGCGAGTCGATCGTCTCCTTCGGGCTGGGCGCCTCGGCGACGCCGGTGAGCGTCCGCATCCGTTGGCCCGACGGCACGGCGACCAGCCACCCCGACCTGGCCCCCGACACGCTCCACGAGATCCGCCGGGAAGACGCCGCGGCGCGGTGACGGCCGTTCGGACGGAGTGTCCGCCCGCCGGACGGCTGACTCACGGCGTTCATGCCGCCGCGCGGCGCGGGCCACTAGGGTTGCTGCGGCGGCCGGGATGCGCTGGCCGTCGCCACCCCCCTCGGAGCAACCGCGATGAACCATCACACCGGTCGCGAGATCGCCAAGTTCCTCGCCGGCATCGCCTTCGGCGAGTCGGTCGGCCACATCTGGCTCGGCACGCTCGGCACCCACCTGCTGCCGCTGTCACTGACGACGTTCACCTTCACGGCCACGATGAACACCGTGTGCATGGTCGCCTGGCCGATCGTCTGCGCCGCACTGGTTTGGTACGGATGGCTCGCCCAGGCGAACGCACGGCGCTCGGTGACGGCGTGATCGGGGCCGGCCCGATCGTCGGCGCGCGGGGCACGCCACCGCCTGCCCGGGTGTGACGGCCCGATCACACGTGATCGACGAGTTTCCCCGCCAGCCGACGCAGCGTGAAACTGAAGTCGTCGTGGGGCAGATGGGCACGGATGATGTGCAGCCCCGACGTATCACCCCACGCCGCGGAGAGGGCGCGGTCGAAGTCGCCCTCGGTACGGGCCACGTGGCCGGTGCCGCCGCCGAGCACCTCGGGAAGGCGTTCGTAGGCCCAGACGTGGATGTCGTTGAAGGTGCCGTCCTGGAGCAGCCGTTCGGTGCCGTAGCCGGCGTTGTCGAGCACGATCACCGTGGCGGGCACCTTGCGGGCGACGAGCGTCGACAATTCCATCCCGGTCATCTGGAACGCGCCGTCGCCCACGATCAACACCACCCGGAGATCGGGCCGCGCCATGCTGGCACCGAGCGTCGCCGGGACGCCGAAACCCATCGACGTGTAATGGGCGGAGGCGACGTACTCGGTCTGGCCACGGATCACCAGTTCGCTCGAGGCGAACAGGGCGTCGCCGACGTCGGCGATCACGATCGTGCGGTCGTCGAGCGACTCGTCGAGCCGACGGATCAGCCGGGAAATCGTCAGCGGCGCGTCGGCCTGGAGGGTGAACGGGCCGCGGGCCACGGCGGGCCCGGGAGGCAGCTCCCGTGGCCGGGCGCGCGGCTTGGCCGCGGCGAGTCCGCGGATGAAGTCCTCGAGCAGCACGCCGTGGTAGTGGTGGTGGCTGATCTGCAGCCCCTCGCTCGTGGCGTGGATCGTCCGCCAGGGATCGAGTTTCGCGGTGAAGATGCCCAGGTCGATGTCGGTCATCATGGTGCCCAGCAGGATGCGGCAGTCGCTCGATTCGACGAACCGCGTCACCTCCTCGCGCCCCATGCCACCGCCGTACAGGCCGATGTAGAGGGGATGGATCTCGCTGACGACACTTTTCCCCATGATCGTCGACGCGACGGCGATGCCGGCCGTCTCCGCCAGTGCGATGACGTCGGGTTGGAGGCCATAGCGGTGCAGTTCGACACCGGCGATGATCACCGGCGCCCGTGCTTCGGCGATCCGCTCCGCCGCCTCGCGCACCGCCTCGGCCAACGCCGCCGGGTCGCTCTTGGTGCGCGGGCAGGCCGAGGGACGGATCGACTCCGGGACCACGTCCACCATGTCGCGCGGGAGCTCGATGTAGACCGGCCGCTTGCGGCGGGCGGCGAGATCGAGGACACGATCGATGTCGCGGAACGCCGTGTCGGGGTCGGTCAGCTCCACGCACGCCTCGCAGACCTTCTCGAACACCTCGCGCTGGGTCGACCAGTCGCGGACGCAGTGGTGGAGGAGCGGCCGCTCGCCGCGCTCGCGGAGCCCGGGGGCGCCGGAGATCACGACCACGGGGCTCTTCTCCGCCCAGCAGCCGGCGACGGCGTTGACGACACTCAACCCCCCGACGCCGTAGGTGACGCACAGCGCGCCCATGCCGTTGACGCGGGCATAGCCGTCGGCGGCGTAGCCGGCGCAGTCCTCGCGCGTGCAATTCACCAGCGACAGCGGCGATCGCGAGAGCATGTCGTAGAAGTGGAGGACGTAGTCGCCGGGCACGCCGAACACGTGCCGGATCGAGTAGTCCTCCAGCCGGCGGATGAGGTATTCGCCGATCGACAGTTCGGTCACGCTGCGGGCCCGCTCGTTGGCCCACGCGGCGGAGCGCGGGGTGGGGGCCGCGGGCACGATGGCATCCTCGCGGACCGGACCGCCTTCGTGTGCGGCCGAGGGGAGGGACGATGTCGACATGGTTGGGCTCCGTCCACATGGGGGCGATCGATGACGGGCCGGCGGCCTCTCCACCCCCGCACGCCGGCATTATTGGCATCGTCCACCAAACCGACCAACGCCGGCTTTCGTCCCGGCCGGCCGTTTGGCCGGGCACCCCGATGGCGGGTACGATGCGGCGGCCGGGGAGGGTCGATCTTCCTCGTCGTGCCGCCCGGGGGTGAGCCATGTCCGCGCCGCGATCGGTGGAACCGCCGTCGCCCTCCGCCTGCGAGCGCGATGCCGCCGATGACGCGCGGTATTGGCAACGCCGCACGGCGCTGTTGCGGGCGCAGGTCAACGCGGGCTGGTGGTTGTCGGCCTGGCTTCAGGGGGTGCTCCTCGTCGCGATCGGCGGTGCGTTCGCGGTGCTGTGGACGCGTTGGCAGCACGAGGCCGCGGTGCCGGTGGTGTGGCAGGGGATCGCCGGCGCGCTTGCGGTCGCCGCCCTGGCGGCGTGGTGGTCGGCCCGTCCGCACTTCGAGTCGGCCGCCAGCGCCCGGGTGCTGCTCGAGGATGCCGCGGGACTGCACGCCCGCCTGACCGCCGCGGCCGCAGGCGTGGGGCCCTGGCCCGCCAGGCCGGCCGACGGCGACCGGCGCTGGCCGGTGGTGTGGCGTTGGCGCCGGCCGCTCGCGCTGGCCACGGTGGTGACGACCATGCTCGCCGCCGCGACCTTCGTGCCGATGGCGACGGCCCGCGGGATCGCACGCCAGGTGATCGAAAAGCCGCGGGACGCGGCGGTGGTCGAGCGCTGGAACGAGGCGCTGCGGCGCGACGCCGTGATCGATGAAGCGTCGGGCGAGGCGATCGACCGCCGGATCGCCGATCTCCTCGAGCGGCCGCGCGACCGGTGGTACGAAAACTCCAGTCTCGAGGCGGCGGCGACGCTGCGCGAGCAGACGGCTGCCGATCTCGACACCCTGGCACGCAACCTGGACGCCGCCCGCGAGGCAGCCGAGCGCCTCGCCGCCGCGACCGACGGTGGCTCGGCCGCCGACAAGGCCGCGACCGCCGCGGCGCTGGCCGCGGCAGCCGAGCGCCTCGCCGCCGGGGCGCTACGGCCGGGGCCCCCCTTCGACCGCGCACGGCTCGGCGCCGGCCTGTCGGCGGAGCAATGCCGCAATCTCGCCGCCAGCTTCCGCGACAATGGGCAGCGACTGCGCGCCGCGCTGGCCCAGGCGGGAGGCATCGAGTTGACGTTCGTCGAGTCGAAGCAGGACGCCCCGTGCAACGCCTGCCAAGGGTGCCGGATGGGCGGCCCGTGCGACCACGCGCATGTGTCGCGCGGTCCCGGCGCCACCGACAACCGCTTCACCGACCGTGAGCAGCGGTCCAGTGCGCGCCCCGAGCAACTCGGCGCCAAGCCCGACGCCGACCGGGCCGCGCCCGGAGAACTGCTCGGGGTCGTCGACGGCGACCAGACGCCGGAACCGGAGGCGTTCACCGGCCCACAGGCCGGCGGAGCCGTGGCCGACCCGGGCGCCGGCGGCAGCGCCGCGCGGGTCGACGATCTGCTCCCCGGCGAACGCGACACCGTGCGACGCTATTTCGGGCAGGGCTCTTCCGGGCAGGGCTCTTCCGGCGGCTCGAACCGATAGCCGCACGCGGTCGCCATCCGCCCGGCCCCTCGCACGCATCGCCCCCACCGACAGTTGCCGGGAGCCACTTCGTGACCGTCACGCAATCCCCGTCCACCGGCCCGCAGATCACCGACGACGAGGCCCGGGAAGCCGCCGCCGTCGTCGGGCGCCTGCGACGGGCACTCGAGGGTGTGCTCTTCGGACAGGAGACGCTCATCGATCTGGTGATCGTCGGGTTGCTCGCCCGCGGCCACATCCTCCTCGAGGGGTTGCCCGGGTTGGGCAAGACCGAGTTGGTGAAGGGACTGTCGCGCGCGCTCGATCTGTCGAACAAGCGCGTGCAATTCACCCCCGATCTGCTCCCCGGCGACATCACCGGCAACCCGCTGCTGGAGGAGGTGGGTGGGCAGCGCCGCTTCACGTTCCATCAGGGACCGGTGTTCGCGAACATCCTCCTCGCCGACGAGATCAATCGGGCGTCGCCGAAGACGCAGTCGGCACTCCTCGAGGCGATGCAGGAGCGGTCGGTCACGGTGATGGGGCAGACCCACGCGCTGCCCCGCCCCTTCGTGGTGCTCGCGACGCAGAATCCGATCGAATTGGAGGGCACCTATCCGCTTCCCGAGGCGCAACTCGACAGGTTCCTGTTCAAGCTCGACGTGCCGGTGACCGGCGTGGACACGCTCGAGCGCATCGTGCTCCATCGGGAAATCGGCGTCGCGCCCGACGTGCCGCGCGTGCTCGACGCGGCGGCGCTGGACCGGCTGCTCGAGCAGGTGCGCCGCGTCTACATGGCCCCCGCGGTCGCGAATTACATCGCACGCCTCGTCGCCGGTACACAGCCCGGTGCGGCGACCGCGGCGGGGGTCAAGTTCGGCGCCAGTCCGCGTGCGGCGCTGGCGCTGGCCGCCGCCGCCAAGGCCAAGGGGCTCGTCGCCGGACGGGTCAACGCCTCCTACGAAGACGTGCGGGCCGTGGCGCCCGCCGTCCTCCGGCACCGCGTGATCCTCGACTACGCGGCGCGGCTCGAGGGGCTCTCGCCCGACGCGCTGGTCGCCCGGCTCGTCGCCGAGATCCCCGCCCACGATAGACCGCTCCCTACCAGTCTCGCGGCGGCGAAGGTGTGACGTGACCCCGGCATTTGGGCGATCCCACGGCAACGCGTCGGGGCGTGGCGGGCGCGGCGGCCACCGGGTGCTCGCCGGCCTCGTCGCGGCCTGTCTCCTCACGTCGCCGGCACATGGGTCGGGACCGGGCTCGGCGTCCACCGCGCGGCCGGCGCTGGGTCGCACGCTGTCGTTCGACGTCACCAGTACGGTGCGGATGGATGCCGAGGCGTGGCTCGGGTTCGATCCCCCCACCGAGGCGGTCGGGCTGATCCCGGTGGTGGTGACGCTGGTCAATTCCGGGCAGCGCCCGGCGCGGATTCCCCTCACCGCGGTGGCCGGGCCGGGGGCGCGGTTGTTCCGACTCCCCGGCATGCTGCCGACGGCGACGGTCAACGTGCCGCCGGGGGCGTCGGTGCGCACGCTCGTCTTCGCGGAGCACTGGCCGACCGGCGGGACGCCGCAGGCGACGCTCGACGTCGCCCCCGGCGGCGACGGGGGCATCCGCCTCGCGTGGCAGCCCGATTACGTCGGCGGCCGATCGGGCGACCGCGAGCGGATCCGCGTGGCGGCGATCTCCCGGGGCGTCGACACGCTGGCCGCCGACACCTTCGACAGGCTCGGCCGGGTGTGGGGGGTCGCCGATCTCGCCCAGGCACCCGCCGACTGGCGCGCCTGGACGCTCCTGACCGACATCGCGATGACGGCCGCAGAGTGGCGCGGCCTGTCGGCGGCGGCGCGCGAGGCGATCGATCATTGGGTCGCTCTCGGGGGCCGCGTCGTGGTGTTCCGTGCCGCGGACGCCGCCGGGGATGACGGCAACGGGGATGACGGTGCCGCGGCATCCGCGGTGGAGATGGTCGGCGTCGGCACGATCACCTTTCGCCGATTCGCCGACGGGCTGCCCTATCCCCCCGAGGACGAGATCGTTTCGCCGGCCGTCGCGATGGAAGGCTACGCCTACACGCCGGCCGGATCGAACGGCGGCATGGGGGAAGTCCAGTGGCAGTCGGGCTTCGCCAAGCTCGCGGTGCCGTTCGGGCCCCGCCGCCTCCCCGTGGTCGCCCTGATCACGTTCGTCGCCCTCTTCGCCGCGGTCGCCGGCCCCCTCAACGTGATGGTGCTCGCCGGCCAGAAGCGGCGCGCGCGGATCTTTTGGACGACTCCGCTGATCGCGCTGTCGGCCACTGGCCTCCTGCTGGCCCTGATGTTTCTCCGCGACGGTGTCGGCGGGGCCGGCATCCGGCGCGTGCTCTGTGTGCTGCTTCCCGAACGCAACGCCATGGCCGTGATCCAGGAGCAGTTCAGCCGGACCGGCGTCCTCACCTCGAGCTCGTTCTCGCAGGCCGAGCCGTCGTGGATGCGCCCGCTCGGCCGCCCCGACGGTACCCAGCGATTCATCGAGGATGACTCCGGCCTGCGGTACGGCGCCTGGTTCCGCAGCCGCGACGACCGCGGCTACCTGCTCCGCGCGGTCCGTCCCGGCCGGGCAGGTATCGACGTCGTGGACGAATCCGACGGCGGCGCTCCGGCGCTCGTGTCGAGCCTCGGTGCGACGCTCGGATTCGTCTTCTACCGCGATCCGGCGGGCATGCTGTGGAAAACGATCGACCTCCCCACCGGGACACGGCGCGTGTGCACCCCCGCCAGCGAGGAGGAATTGGACCGCCAGCTGCGCGGCTTGCGGCTCGACGCCGGGCCGATCCGCGCCATGGTCATCGACCGCCTCGCCAAGCAGCCCGGCCACGTCGTCGCCGTCGCGCGCGAGGCCGACGACTTCGCGATCGCCACCCTCCGGTCGATCCGCTGGCAGGACGAACAGGTGGTGTTTCTCGGGGCGGTCGGTGGCGAGCAGGGGCCTGCGGCGGCCGCCGGCGCCGCGTCGGCGACGCGGTCTCCGCCCGCGGAGACCACGCCATGAGCGACCCGATCCCCGCCGCGCCCCACACCGCCGCCCCGACCGACCCGTTCATCGAGGTAGCGGCGCTGTGGCGGGCGTTCGGCGCGGTGACCGCCGTGCGCGACTTGTCGTTCACGATCCCGCGCGGGGCGGTGGTCGGTTTCATCGGCGCCAACGGCGCCGGCAAGACGACCACGATGCGGATCATGGCCACGCTCGACGAACCGAGCGCCGGCACGGTGCGCGTCGCCGGCTACGACGTCGTCGAGAAGCCGCGCGACGTGCGCCGGCTCGTCGGCTGGATGCCCGACGCGCTGGGCACGTACGCCAACATGTCGGTGTTCGAGTATCTCGACTTCTTCGCGCGGTCGTACGGCTTCGACTCCCGGCGCCGGCGTGAGCGCGTCGAGGAGGTGATGCATTTCGCCGACCTCGAGCCGCTCGCCGACCGGCCGATGGCGAAGCTCAGCAAGGGCATGTCGCAACGGTTGTGTTTCGGCCGGATGCTCATCCCCGATCCCGAATTCATGATTCTCGACGAGCCGGCCGCCGGCCTCGACCCCAAGGCGCGGCTGGAGTTCAAGAACCTCGTCCGTCTTCTCGTGGCGCGCGGCAAGACCTTGTTCATCTCCAGCCACATCCTCAGCGAACTGGGGGAGATGTGCGACCGGCTGGTGTTCATCGATCGGGGCGGCCTGGTGTTCGAGGGCAGGGCGGACGAACTCCGTCACGAGATCGGGGCGTCCGGCTCCCCGATGACGGTCGAGGTCGGTGTGGCCGGCCCGCTGATGCCGCTGAAGAACTGGGTCGCGGCCCACGAGGGCTGGAGGATCCTCGACGAGCGGGAGCACGGCGCCCGCGTGGTCTGCCCCGCCACCGATGCGGCGGGACTCGCCGCGGCGCTGCGGAACCTCGTCGCGGGTGGCATCGACGTGGTCGAGTTCCGCCGCGAGCAGCGGCGACTCGAGGAGGCGTTCGTGGACATGGTGAAGCAACTCGGCTGAGACGAGCCGGCGGGAGCGGGCGATGGCGACCAAGGCGGCGGCCACCGGCGGAAGACGCTGGCGGGGAGACGACTTCCCCGCCTGGCTGTCGCCGATGCTCGTCAAGGAATTGCGGCAGGGGATCCAATCGGGCGCGTTCGCCTGGACGTTCGTCGCCCTGCAGATCGCCATGGTGGTGCTGTTCGTGTTCTGGGTGGGAATCGTCAGCGCCGACGACACCACCCAGGCGGGCAGCTTCTACCGTGGCGTTTTCTGGCTGCTGCTCGGCGTCGCCTGCGTGTTCGTGCTGCCGCTGCGGGGTCTTCAGGCGGTGAAGAGCGAGGAGGCGGGGCAGACGTTCGTCCTCCTCCGCCTCACCCGGCTGACGAGCACGCAGATCGTGGTCGGCAAATGGCTGGCGATCGTCGCCCAGATCGGCTTGATCACGGTCGCGGTCCTCCCCTACGTCGTGCTCCAGTATTTCCTCGGCGGCTACGCGGT
>JBJSXB010000319.1:0-12374 GCA_046086245.1 Planctomycetaceae bacterium
GTTGATCCAGGTCGCGCTGTGGGAAGGGGTCGACCCGGCGCTCGGCCTGAAGATCCTGCTGGCCCGTTCCGGCACCTGCAACACGATCACCGCCTACGAGCAGGCGGTCTCGCGCCTGCCTGCCGCACGGCAGCAACCAGCGGCGCGGCTGCTGGTGGACCATCTCCACCGTCACGTTGCCGAGTCGCTCGCCGGCGATCTCCACCGCCGCGGCCTCCGCACCGACGACTCGGTGCCGGGCGGCAGTGCGCCGATCGCCGCGCTCGTGGCGGCCGCGAACGGCCTCGACGACGGGTCGATCCACGTCGATGTCTCGCATCTGCAGTCGGTGCTGCGGATCGCGCGTGTGTGCGGTGACCGGCCGTCGATCGAACGGGCGTGGGACCTGGCCGGCTACGCCTGCCGGCTACCGGCGGAGGTGGTCTACGCCGGCGAACCGCCGTTCGAGGAGGTGGGTCCGGCGTCGCGGCGTTTCTTCGGCGCCCAGCTGGGCCAGGACGTCGATGCCTCATTGGCGTACTTCCGCCGCGCCGCGATCGAGGCCGAGGTGGCGGAGGCGGGCACGCTGCCCGCCGACGTCCTCGTGCTTCTCCTCTGGCGCCTCGGTCGCCCGGCCGAGGCGCTCCATGCGGCTCTCGACCGGCCCCCCGACGAAGGCATGCCCAGCGCCCTGTCGGCCACCGGCATGGTGCCGTCGCTGGTGGAGTTGGCCAGCGCCGCCGGCGACCATGAGGCACTCCGCGTAGCCTGCCGGCGGCACGGCGACGAGATCACGTTCATGGCGAGCCTGGCGGCGGAGCGCGCCGCGGCCGCGCATTGACGGTTCCGGTGCCCGGCATGACGGAGGCGTGAGAGCGGGACCGCTCCCCTCCGCCGGTCGTCGCTGCGGATCAGACACAGCCTCGCCGCACGTCCGCGCGGCGTCAGCGGATCCAGTGGACCGGGCAGAGCCAGCCGAGCTTCGCCAGGCAGCCGCCGAGACAGCCACCCAGCGGGCCGGTCGTGCAGCTCGAGCAGGGATCGGGGGTGATGTAGCCCTGGGTTTCCGGCGGCATGAACCCGCGCCCCGGGGCGAGCTGCCACGGGGCGAGAAGGTCGTGCCCCTGGCGAGCGCCGTTGCAGCCGAACCAACGGTTGCACCCGTCGCAGGGATCGGGCGGACAGCAATCGTCGTGGCACGGCCCCCAGTAGCGCGGGCCGCAGCCGGTGTCGCCGCAGGGAGGCTCCATGCCCCAGGCCGAAGGCTTGCAGGGGCGCGGCGGCCGGCAGGTGGCGCAGAAGTCGCCTGCCGACGCCACCGTCGTCGCCATCGCCACGGCCAACGCGAAGGACAAAGTCGTGCGTCGCATGGCGGGAGGTATCGGCTCGCCACGCCGTCTGGCATTCGCTGAAAAACAAGCGGGCGCCGCCCGGCGCGTTGCCCCGCCTGCCCGCCTTGCCGGGCCCTCCGCGCTCACCCGTCGACCGGCAGCGGAGGCTGCGCACCGACCCGCTCGAAGAGGCGCAGATACTCCCGCGCGCTGGCTTCCCACGACCAGTCGAGTGCCATCACCCGGCGCACGAGCCCCTGCCAGAGGTCGCCGTCGGCATGGGCGTCGAGCGCCCGCAGCACCGCCCGCTCGAGCTCGCCCGCGTCGACCGCTTGGAACACGAATCCGCTGGCCCGGCCGTCGCGCACCGTGTCCGGGGAGACGTCGACGACGGTATCGACGAGGCCGCCGGTGGCCCGGACCACCGGCAGCGTGCCGTAGCGCTGGGCATAGAGTTGGGTGAGACCGCAGGGCTCGTAGAGACTAGGCACGAGGAGCATGTCGGCCGCCGCCTATACGAGATGGGCGAGGCCCTCGTCGAATCCGAGGCTCAAATGCACCGCGCCGGGATGCGTGGCCGCGGCGTGACGCAGCTCCCCCTCCCAGTGCGCGTCGCCGGTGCCGAGGATCATGAACCGCGCCCGGCCGCTCGCCGCGAGACGATGGAGGAGATCGACCACCAGGCCGATCCCCTTCTGCCCGACGAGCCGCCCGACGAACGCGACCAGCGGCCGCCCGTCGGACGGTGCCGCGCCGAGCCGCTCGAAGAGCGCCTCCCGCGCGGCCTTCTTGCCGAGGAGGGCGTCGTCAGGACCGTACGGGCGCGGCAGGAAGCGGTCGCCGCGCGGGTCCCAGGCGACGGTGTCGATGCCGTTGACGATCCCCACGACGGTGCCGCTGCGGTTGGCGAGGACCCCCTCCAGACCGCATCCACCGGGAGACGACTGGATCTCGCGCGCGTAGGTGGGGCTCACGGTGGTCACCAGATCGGCGAACACGATCCCCGTCTTGAGCAGGTTGACGCGGTCGTGGCACTCCATCTGCCGCCAGTTGAAATACCGCCAATCGAGCCCCGTGAGGCGCATGTCGCTGGCGGGGAAGCTGCCTTGGTAGGCCATGTTGTGGATCGTCATCACCGTGCGCGTGGACGCCGGCACGATCGGCGGCAGCAGCTTGAGCAGCGCCGGCACGAGGCCCGCCTGCCAGTCGTGGCAGTGGACGATGTCGAACGGCGCGCCGAGCCGCGCGGACAACTCCGCCGCGGCCCGCGCGAAAAACATCCACCGCGCCGCGTCGTCGGCGTAGTCGCCATACAGCGCGGGACGGTCGAAGAACTCGGCGTTCTCGATCAGCAGGGCGTCGTGCCCGCCCGGCAGCGCGGCGCGGAGCACGCGCGCCGGCACGCGCCGCTCGCCGAGCGGCACGTCGAATCCGATCCCCGCCGGCTCGATCGCCAGCCCCCGCGCGAGCGCCTCGCGGTGCCCCGGGATGACGAGCGTCGTTTCGCAGCCGAGCCGCGATAGCGCTGCGGGCAGCGCCCCCGCCACGTCGGCCAGCCCACCCGTCTTCGCGAACGGGGTCGCTTCGCTGGCGATCTCGAGGACACGCATCGGTGAACCGTTCGGCTAGCGGGTGGCCCGGAGAGTCTCGAGCCATGCCACGAGATCGACGAGTTCGTCGACCGAGAGGGTCGTCGCCAGATCGGCCGGCATCAACGACACGGGCTGCTTCACCAACTCCGCCACGTCGCCGGCGGCCATCGTCACGTCGAGCCCGTCGGCCCCGCGGACCACGACCTCGGCCGGCGTCTTCGAGACGAGCAGCCCCGTGACACTGCGGCCATCCTCGCCGACGAGCGTCCAGGTCTCGTAATTGTGGCTGATCGCCGCCGACGGGGCGAGGAGCGATTCCCACAGCGCTTCACGCGAGAGCTTCGCCCCCACGCCGGACAGATCAGGGCCGACCGCCTTCCCCTCGCCGGCGACGACATGGCACTTGGCACAGGTGCCGGCGCCGGCGAACAGCGCCTGGCCCTTGGCCGCATCCCCCTTGCGTTTCACGAGCTCCGCCACCGGCGGCAGCGGCGCGCCGCCACGGGCCGGCGGGAGCGGGAGGACGCCCGCCGCCTCCTTGCGGATCTCCGGCCAGGGCGAGGCGGAGATCGCCAGCGCCGCCCCCTGCGCCAGCGGACCGGCCACCACCTGCTCGCGTGCCAGGTCGATGAGCCGGCGGCTGCCGCGCTGCGACCGCGCCAGCGCCCGGACGGCGGCGGCCCGCAGCGCGTCGGGCACGTCCGCATTCACGAGCAGCCCGGCAAGGAGATCGATCCCCTTGCCGCTCCCGCCCGCCCCGAGCGCGGCGAGGAGCCGGGCGGCCGCCGCCTCGTCGCCACCGCGGGCACGGTCAGCGAAAGTATCGCCGCAACCGAGCTCGAGCGCGGCGCTCGCGGCGGCGACGGCGAGTTTTTCATCGGTCCCGGCCGCGGCCGCGAGAGCGACGAGGGAGTCGCCCCGGTCCCGCAGGCCGAACCGCGACACGATCTCCACCCCCGGCGCCGTGCCGGCGGCGAGGTCGGCGGCGGCGGCGATCGCCCCGGCGAGGGGCCCGGTCGCATCGGCCGGATCGAGCCGCAGCGCCATGATCGGGAGGATCACGTTCCGTTTGTCGGCCGGCCAGCCGTTTGCGGCCGCGACGATCCCGGGGATCGCGGCGCGCACGGCCGCGGCGGGCTGGAAGTCGAGCGCCCGCACCAGCGCCAGCGACTCGCTCGTCTCGATCGCCGGATCGGCGACCAACCGGGCGATGAGGTCGGCCGAGCGTGCGCCCCGGCTGCGCCACACGATCTCGCGCGCCGCCGGCGACAGCGGCTCCTGCCGGTCGGGCTGCCAGGCGGCGAGGCGGCCGTCCCAGTGGCCGTCGGCGCCGATCCCGAGGGCCTCGGTTTCATAGCGGTCGCCGGCAGCGTGGGCACTGGCGAGGCGCGCCCAGATCCGGTCGGCACGCTCGTCGCCATGACCGTCCAGCACGATCGCCACCTCGCGGCGCACCGCGGGCGAGGCGTCGGCGGCGGGCGCCTCCGCCAGCGCCAGGGTGTCGCCGCGCGTCGCCCGCGACAGCCGCAGCGCCACGCAGCGCAAGTCGGGTGCGGTCGCCCCGGCGAGGAACGCCACCACCCACGACGGGTCGTGGCCGGGCAGCATGCCCAGCGCCCATGCCAGACGCGCCGCATGGCGGGTGTCGGCGGCCTTTTCCAACGCGGCGACGAGCGCCGGGCCGGCCACCGGCGGATCGCGGGCGAGGCGCTCAAGCGCCGACGCCCGGGTGGAGAGATTGGGGCTGGCCAGCGCCGCCACGGCACCATCGACCGTCACGAGATCGGCCGTGGGGACGCGCCAGGCGGCACCCACCGGTGCGATCCGGTACAGCCGCCCCTTCTCGACGTCTCCCATGCCATGGCCGCCAACGCCGGGGTCGTACCAGTCGGCGACGATCAGCGAGCCGTCGGGGGCGACGCAGACGTCGCTGGGGCGGAACCAGCGGTCGGCGGCACCGTCGACGAGCGTTTCGCTCGTGGCGTCGTAGCCGGCACCTGCGGGACGCACGTGGTAGGAGCGGACGACGTTGGGCCCGGCGTCGCAGTGGATCAGGGCACCGTGGTAGCGCTCCGGGAGCAGCGTGCCCTCGTAGACGCAGATCCCGGTCGGCGAGCCGGCGCCGGTGTGGAGGAGGTTGGGCACGACGCCGGGATCGTTTTGATGCCAGTGGCGCCGCTCGATCGAGTCTTCGAGGTTGGCGCGGGGCTGCCGCCAGCCGGCGCCCGTCAGCTCGTCGACATAGCCGTAGTTGCCGCGCTCCATCACCCAGTTGACGCGCACGCCGCGGTTGCCGTCGTCGTCGTTGTCGCTCTGCCAGAGGGTGCCGAAGGAATCGACCGCGACCTCGTAGTTGTTGCGGAAATTGTGGCCGAGGACCTCGAACTCGCTGCCGTCGGGGCGGCAGCGGAACACCATCCCCTGGCGGAACGGGTTGCCGGAATCGTCGACCGTGCGCCCCTCGCGGTCGGTCACCGGATGGCCGGCGCGGTCGTGGACGGCGTGGCCGGTGTTGCCGAAGTTGAAATACCAGCGGCCGTCGGGACCGACGACGAAGGCATGCACCGAGTGGTCGTGCTGCGGCTGGCCGGTCTTCGTGAACAGCACCTCCTTGCGGTCGGCGACGAGATCGCCGTCGTCGTCGTGGAGAATGAACACCTCCGGGGCGCAGGAGACGATCGCCCGCCGCCCCGGTCCGTCGCCGATCACGCAGATACCCAGGGCGCTGTCGACGTCGCGGCCCTGATGGAACACCGTCCGCCGCTCCGCCACGCCGTCGCCGTCGCCATCCTCGAGGACGAGGATCCGGTCCCCCTCGGGCCGCGTATCCTTGCGGCCGCGGTAGTTGGTGACCTCGCACACCCACACGCGCCCCGACGCATCGACGTCGATGTCGGACGGGCTCGCCAGGAGCGGCTCGGCGGCGAACAGCGTCGCGGACAGTCCCTCCGGCAGCACGAGCGTTCCGGGGCCGTCGGCCGGTGCGACCGGGCCATCCGCCGCCGCGGCGCGGGGCACCAGGACCGACACCAGTGCGAGGAGCACGGCCCAGGGGCAGCAACGCGGGCGCGGCATCGCCATCTCCGCACGCAGGGGGTTGCGGGCCGTCGGTCGCGGCGGCCCGGTCGGCGGATCGGGGATGCTCCGCGGCGGCAGTATAGTATTTCGGGCGTTGGATCCCGGCGGTCCGCACCGTCGCCGCTCCGTGGCGCGCATGACTCCCCTGGTCAATTCCGCCGCGCTGTTCACCTTCCGCTTTCCCTGCCGGAAGCGCGCCGGCCTGCGCGTGCCGCCCGGTGCCGGTCTCGACGATGCCTGCCGCGTGCCGTCGCTGGCGGCGGTGGCCGCGGTGCCCGACGTGATCGAACTGTGGCTCGCCTGGAACGACGACGGCCTGGCGATCCGCGGTGTCGCCCGCGGGATCGGCGCCGCGCGGTGGTGCCAGCCGACGCGCGCCGAGGACAGCGACGGCCTCCACGTCTGGATCGCGACACGTCCCACCGGCGAGAGCCACCGCGCCGGCCGTTATTGCCGGCGGCTGGCGCTCTTGCCCACGGGCGGGGGTCGCAACGCCGACCGGCCGATGGCGGTGGCCTGTGCCATCCCGCGCACGAGCGAACCGCTCGCGGAGCTGCCCGACGGCGGCGTGGCGATCGCCGCGGCGCTCGCGCCCGACGGCTGGCGGATCGACGCCTTCCTCGCCGCGGCGGCGCTGCCGGGGTGGGATCCGGCGGAGATGCCGCGCCTCGGGTTCTTCGCGGCGCTCGTCGACCGCCGCCTCGGCCGCGTCCCGCTGTTCGCGCCGCCGGAATACCCGTGGGAAAGCGATCCCACCACCTGGGCGGAGATCGAACTGGTGGCGGCGTAGGATCGCGGTGTGGCTGCGCACGCGCCGCGCCCGTGCCGACAGCAGGGACAGCGCATCACGGAGCCCCCCGTCCTCGGAGGAGGTTGCGGCCGCGCCGGAGCGCCGGCGGCGACTGACCGAGGGGCATGCCGGGAACGAAGTATTCGACGTAGCCGAGGTGCATCTCGTCGAACGTCTGTGGCCCCCAGCGCACGGTCTTCGTCGGATCGGGATTGGCGGGGTTGCCGGGACTGTTGTCGAACCAGGCGGTGAACACCAACCGGTCCCCGGCACGCAACGCCAGCGGCTCGTGGAGCCGGTAGAGGAGTTGCCAGTTGAAGTCGTAGCGGGGGATGTCGAGGATCGTCGAGCGATCGCCGTCGCCGCGCACCAGCTCGTAGCGGCACGCCTTGCCGCGCACGTGGAGGTGGGGCAGGAAGCCGAGAATCGTGGCATCGAACGGCACGGTGAGCGACGCCTCCTCGCGGTGGTCGGCGGCACCGGGCGGGATCGAGATCCGCGGATTGACGATCCCCGCCACACGGATCTCGTGGCGCGGCGGTTCCTTGGCGTAGATCACCCCGACACGTGTCCGGTCGGTCGTCGCGGTGCCGTTGGGCGTGTAGTGCATCTGGAATCGCAGCCGGGCTCCCTGGGGGAGCTTCTTGGCGAAGCCCTCGGGAAAAACGAGCGTGTTCTGGCCCGGGACGTACTCTCCCCAGAAGCCCCCGCGTTCCTCCGCCGCGGCGACGACGTCGGCCACCGAGTCGATCTCGCCGGCGAGGTGGATCAGGGCGTGGTGCACGACGCCGGGGTCCCCCGGCCGGACCTCGATCGCCTGCACCCAGCGGTCTTCCGTGAGGTGCGTCTCGACGAACACGGTCTGGTAGGGCATCACACCCGTCGCCTTCACCGCCACCGGCTCGGCGAACTCGAAGACGGCGTCGGGCGTGCCGATCTGCCACTCCTCGGGATAGGCACGCGGGGCGGGAGCCTCGGCGGGATCGCCTTCCGGCCGGCCACCGGACAGCCATGCCACAAGGTCGTGCCGGTCGGCCTCCGCGAGCGAGCGATCGTTGGCCCACGGCGTGTGGACCCGACCGGTGTCGGGATCGGCCGGCGTCGCGGCGGCGAACCACGGGGGCATCGTGCCGCGCGCGATCACCTCCGCCACCATCCCCGCATGGCCGACCAGATCGGCGTAGCTGTCGAGGGGAAACGGGCCCGCGCCGCCGTCCCGGTGGCAGTCGACGCAGTGCCGCGCCACGATCCGCGAGATCCGGCCATGGTAGGTCACGGCGGCGGGCGCCGCGCCCTCGGCCGGTCGGTCGAGCACGCATCCGGGCGCCTCGGTGGCGGCGACGGGTGGCGCGTCGCCGCGGCCGATTGCCGCTAGCGCATCGGCGAGGAAGCGCCGCCGCGGGGCGTCGAGCGCGTACCCGAAGCCGTACTGGTCGTCGATCGCTCCGTGGTAGGTCACCGTCCGGTCGGCGGCGAGCACGACGACGTCGGTCGTCGAAAGCGCGCCGACGGCCGCGGCCAGACGGGCCTGCGGGTCATGCACCCACACCGCTCGATCGGCGAATCGCCCGGCCGCTTCACGCTGTCGTGCCGGATCGTCGGTCGGCACGGGATCGACGAGGATCCAGGCGATCTCGTCGGCCGACGCGGCGACGAGGTCTGCGAGTTTCGGCAGGTATTTCTTGCTCAACGGGCAACTGGTGCTCGTCATCGCGACGACCACGATCCGGCCGGCCGCGAACCGCGACAGGTCGTGTACGGTGCCGTCGAGCGCGGTGAACGTCACATCGCCGACGCGGCGGCCGATGCCATGATCCCCGGGCCGGACGGGCTCGGGCCCCGCGCGCAGCGGCGGCTCGGCCGGAGCCGACGGCGCGGGCGTTGCCGGGGCCGCGGGCGGGGTCCCCGCGCCATCGCGCACGTCCCGCAGTGCGCCAGCCCGCACCGCTTCGAGCGCCTCGCGCTTGGTGATCGCACCGTCGCCGTCGAGATCGAGCCGCTCGAAGAACGCCCGGGCGGGAAGTTCGTCGGGAGTCACCCGGCCGTCACCGTCGCGGTCGAGCTGGTCGAACCGGTCGCCGACCCCCGGCTGCGCCGCAGCGCGGCCCGCGAGGGCCACCCCACCAATGACGAGCACAAGGGTGGCGCCTGAAACCGTCATGCGGAGCCTCGTCATGGCTGGTCCTCCGAACGATCGAAACCGGCAACGCGTCCTCCCCGACCGAGCAGGCCGTGGACGAACAGCCTGCGGCACCTCACGGATAAGGTACCGGGAACGCAGTTCCCGGTGAAAAGCGCGGCTTTTCGGGTGAACAAGGGTCATGGGTGGACTTTGGCCACAGGCTGCTGGTGTCCTGAACGAGAAGTTCATGACACTAGAAATTGTTTGATTCCCGGCCTGCGAGGCCGGAAATGTCGTGTCATGAATCGAAATGAACTTTCGACTCACGACACTAGCGCACCGGTTCCGGCACGCCTGCCGGCGGCGATGGATCCTGGGCGATCAACCCGTCGAGCGCGGCTTGCAGGCGGCTGCGAGCGGCTTGGGCTTCGACGTCGGCCGTGGCGGCGGCGACGGGGATTTCCCCCCACGGCGCGTCGCGCATGTCGAACAGGTCGCCCGCCTGGGTGAGCTTCCAGCGGGCGTCGCGCACGTAGCGATCGTTCCGCAACTGCACGTAGACCCACTGGCGCGGCGCGCCGGGCCGGCCGGTGACCTGTGGCGCGAGGCTGTGCCCGTCGATCGTCACGCCGGCAGGCAGGGCACCGCCCGCGAGGGCGGTGAAGGTGGGGAAGAAGTCGGTCAGGCTCACGAGATCCTGCGACACCCGGCCGGACGGCGTGGTGCCGGGCCAATTGACGATCAGTGGCACGCGGCAGCCGCCTTCGGTGAGCTCACCCTTCTTGCCATGCACCGGGCGGCCGTGGACGGTATGCGCCCCCTTGGTCGAACCGTTGTCGCCGACGAACACGACCAGCGTCCGCTCGCGCAGCTTCAGGCCGTCGAGTTCGGCGACGAGTTTGCCGACGAGCGTGTCGAGATAGGCGATGTTGTCCGCGTGGAGGTCGGGGGTGTTCCCGACGCTGTCGGGCGTGCGTTGCAGCTTGTAGTGGATCAGCGGCGTAGGGTAGTAAACGAAGAACGGTTGGTCTCGACGTTGGCGGATGAAGTCGACGACGAACCGGTGCAACAGGTCCGGGCCGAACGTGGTCTTGTCGCCGCTTGTGATCGTGCCGTTGTGGTTATAGTCGGGTCCCCAGTAGCGGGCGCGCCCGGTCTGCCCGCCGCCGTTGTCCCAGCGCTCACCCCAGATCATGAACTCGTCGAAGCCCCACCTCGCCGCGTCCTCGCGGGTGACGAGGTAGTCCAGGTCGGACCATTTCCCGGCGACGGCGGTGGCGTACCCGGCCCGTTTGAGCACCGTGGCGACGCACACCTCGCGGCTCGGCGTGGCGGCCGCGCCGAGGCCGTTGTCGGTCACGCCGGTGCGGAAGCCGTAGCGCCCGAACATCGCCATCGCCCGCGACGGGGCGCACAGCGGCGCGGCGAAACAATATTCGAAGCGGGTGCCGCCGGCCGCCAGCGCGTCGAGATGCGGCGTCTTGTATGCCGAGCCATAGCAGCCGATGTCGGGCAGTCCGAAATCATCGGCGAGGATGCAGACGATGTTGGGCCTGGCGGCGGGCGCCGGCACGTCGGCGGCGCGGATCCCGGCCGGTGGAGCGGACAGGACGGGGGCGAGGAGCGCGGCGGCGAGGAGAACGCGCGGGAGTTTCATGACGTCATCCTTCGCCCGGCGACTCCGTCGCTTCCCCGATCGGGTTCAACGCCTGTCGACCGCCAGTGTTGCGGAGCCGGGTCCCGAGCCGCAATCGGCCACCCCGCGCGTCACCCGGTCGCCCGTCATGCCTGCTCGACCACGAGCCGTGCCGGGGGAAGGCTGTCGAGGAAGATCCGGCCGTACGGCTTGGTGCGGACGCGCGGGTCGAGGATCACCACCCGGCCGGAGTCGGTCGCCGTGCGGATCAACCGGCCGAATCCCTGCTTGAGCTTCAGCACCGCCTCCGGCACCTGATAGTCCATGAAGGGATTGCCACCGGCGGCGCGGATGGCGTCGATCCGCGCCGCCACCAGCGGCCGGTCGGGGACCGCGAACGGGAGCTTGGTGATGATCACCGTCACCAGCTGCTCGCCCGGCAGGTCGATCCCCTGCCAGAAGCCGTCGGTGCCCAGGAGCACGCTGCCGGGCCCGGCGCGGAAGTCGGCGAGCATCTTCGCGCGCGACAGGCCGTCGGCCTGGCTGACGAGGCGGAGGTTGTTCCGTGCGCAGAACCCGGCCAGGTCGGCGGCGACGCGCTCGAGCGATCGGAGGCTCGTGAACAGCACCAGCGCCCGCCCGCCGGAGCGTTCGATGAACCGGCGGATGACCGGGATGCTCGCGCGGTCGAAGACCTCGCGCTCCGCCGGATCGGGCATCCCCTCGACGAGCACCAGCTCGGCATGGGTGGCGTAGTCGAACGGGCTGCCGAGGCGCGCCGCCAGCGCCGCGTCGATCCCCAGCCGGGCCCGCGCGAAGGCGAACGGATCGGCGGCCGGCGCCACGCCCCCCGCCCGCGGCGGCTCGACGGCCAGCGTGGCACTGGCGAGGACCACCGTGGGGATCCGCTCGAACAGCTCGCGGCGCAGCGTGGCGCCGACGTCCACTGGCGCGCTCGACAGCGTGATCCGTGCCCGGCCGCGGCGGCCGCGTGCCACCTCGACCCAGTGGACGCTCCCCGACTCGTCCTGCCCGAGCCAGCCGGCCACGGCGGCGGCCTGGGCGGTGAGCCGGTCGGCCACCGAGAGCAGGTCGTGGCGCTCGGCCTCGGCTGCCAATTCCTCGGCGGCGGCGCGCAGGCCGCGGGCGAGCGCTGCCAGGGCGTCGCCGAGCGTGTCGGGCACGGCCGGCGGTGCGGTGACGCGCCACGGCCCCTCGCCGCGGTGGGCGACCGCGGCGAGGACGGCGGCGAAGAACCCCTCGGCCGCGCGGCGGCAGCGGAACACGTCGGCTTCGAGGTCGTGCATCCCGTAGTGGCGCAACAGCCCACGGTGGCCGCGCTCGGCGAGGAGCCGGGAGAGAAGCCGCTCGACCCCGGTGCTCGAGACCCCGACGCCGAGGTGGTCGCCGGCCACCGCCTCGACCATGTGGGCCTCGTCGAAGACGACGATGTCGTGGTCGGGGAGGAGGCTCGCACCGCCGCGGCGCAGGGCGAGGTCGCTGAAGTACAGGGCATGGTTGACGACCAGCAACTGCGCCCGCGCCATCCGCCGCCGGGCGGCGTAGTAGAAGCATTGCTGGTGCTCGGGGCAGGTGCGCCCCATGCAGTTCCCCGAGTCGCTGCGGACCTCGTCCCAGACGGCGGCGGCGGGGACGTGGTCGAGGTCGGCCAGCGACCCGTCGGCGGTGTCGTGGGACCAGGCCGCCAGCGCCTCGAGATGGGCGATCTCCTCCTCCTCGCCGAACAGGTTCGCGGACCGCTCGACGGCGAGGTCGAGGCGGCGGCGTGAGAGGTAGTTGCCCCGTCCCTTGACGAGGACGGCGGAGAACTCGCGCGGCAGCACCG
>JBJSXB010000320.1:0-9554 GCA_046086245.1 Planctomycetaceae bacterium
GTCTGCTCCAGCACCCGGTTCGGCGGGCCGTCACTCAGCAGCGAACTCCGGCCTGGCGGAGGATTCCAGGAATCCGCACGATACACACCGGAAGGTGCCCACCGGCACCAGTCCGTCACGCGGCAACTTGGTGCCCGTGAACCACGACTCGCGCGGTGCGCCGGCCGCCCACTGGCTGACGAATCGGCCGCCCCGACCGAGATCTACGACGAACCCCTGCTCCATCAGGCCTGCGCACTTCGGACACTTTTCCGTGGTTAGCAGGCTGTGGACAAACAGCCTGCTGCACCTCAGGGATGAGGTGCCGGGAGTGCAACTCCCGTGAAAAGCGAAGCTTTTCGAGTGGCCAATGGCCATGGATCGACTTTGGCCACGGGCTGCTCGCGGCGCGGCAGGCCGCCGCCCGCCCACGCATCGTGCCGTAGCGGAGACGGTCAGTTGTCGGGACGCTGCGTCGCCGTCGGCCGCGGCGGGGCATCCGCCGCCGGGTCTTCGCCACGGACGATCCGCCCGAACATGTGGCCGCCGACGGCGTCGTGCTGCCAGGTGCCGGCGTACCGGTCACCATCGAGGACCACCCGCGAGGAGAAGGTGCCCAACCCCGGCAGGGTCGCCTTGTCGAGCGTGATCACCGGGGTCTCACCGGCCCATTTCACTTCCACCGGCACGGGAAGTGTCAGATCGACGCTCCCGTAGCGGATCCGCGCCAGCACGGTCCACCAATCCCCCGTCCCGAGTTTCGCCACCGACGTGATCCGGTATTCCTCGTCGCGTGACGCTGGCTCCCCCACCGCTGGCGGCCCAGCCGCTGGCTCCCGCGGCGACGCGGGGGCGGCGTCGATGGTGAACCGGCCCACGAGCCGCACACCGGTGAGCAGCGTCCGCAGCCGTGCCTCGCGGGACGCGTCGAGCGAGGCGGCGCCGGGGCCGACGGGAGCCGACGCGGCCCCCTCCTGCGCGCCCGCCCCGGGGGCCATGACCGCCACGGCCACGACGGCGACCGCCATGGCCACGATCCACCGCTCGTGCCTCCCCATCGATGATCTCCCACGTTCGCGCCACGCCCACTCGTGGCACACGGCATGATACCGCCCGGGCGCCGCCGGGCGGCTGGCGTTCACGCCAAGCGTTTCCAGCCGCGCTCGAAATACTGCGCGCGGAGGATCCGCGGAGCGAAAAACGGGTACACGAGCTGGCTCGTGCCGAGTGTCACCGGCAGGAGCCACAGGCTCCGCAGCGCGTGCCGCCGATTGCCCACGAGCCAGAAATACACCGGACCGAGCAGCAGGCACCCGAGCACGGTGGGGACCGGAGCCACCACCCGATTGCGATCGTCGAGCGGATTGCGGAACAGGGCCCGCCCACCCTTCCTTGCCTCGTCCCAGGCCGCGCGGATCCGCTCGGGCGTCGGCCCGCCGACGTCCGCCGCCGCGCGCGGCGCCGGCGCTGCACCGGCCGTCCCGCCACCGCTGCCGCCACCCTCGCCGCCGCCGGTGGAACGCGCCACGCTCCCCGCCGCAGCGTCACCGGTGGCGAGGAACGGATCGTCGGCACCGAAACGCACGCCGCTGAGTTGGGCCGCCTTGACCCAGCGCGGCAACGTCTCCTTCCAGACCAAATCGCCCGGCCCGAGGCGGCCATCGGCGCACATCGCGCGCAACTCCGCGGCCGTCACCGGGCCGTGGCGCGAACCATGCTTCTCGTAGTACCAGTCGGAGGCCATGCTTCCAGGACGCGTGCCGGGGCGGGGAGGGTTGCCGCACCCCCGGCGGCATGGGCCGCGGGTCGGTGCGAGGGGATCGTCGCGCGGTCCGGCAGGCCGTTGCCGACGACCTGCCACGCCGCGCTAGCGGGTACCGCGCCGCGCTCGGCCGCGGGAAGCCTTGGCTTGCTGCCGCTTCGAACCGCCACCCGCCTTGCCTCCCGGCCGGGCCTTCGCGGGCCGCGCCTTCGAGGCGGCCTCGGTGGGGGCCTTCGCGCCCGTCTTTCGCCGGGCTGTCGCGGTGCGCCGCAGCGGTTTCGTGCCGCCGCTGCCCGCCGGCCGTTTCGCCGGCCGTTTCGCCGTCGTGGCGCCCGCCCGGGCGCCGCCCGTCGCCGGGCCGAGCGCGTCGAGAAACTCCTTGGCGACCGCCTTGAGTTCCGCCACCGACAACGTCTCGACCTCGTCGAGCACGAGGAGATGGAGGCGCCCACGCCGCTGGGCATCCATCAAGGTTTGGAACTCTTCGAGCGAGAGGTCGTCGTGATCGTCGTGCTGGCTCGAGAGGAACTCGAATCCGACGCGGGCCTTGCGGTCCCAGCCGTCGCAGTCGAACGAGACGCCTCCCTCACGAAAGGGGACGTTGCGTTCGATCGTGTAGCCGCGCTGCGTGAACAGCCGCGTGAGCAGGGCACAGGCCCGGCTCTCGGAGATGGTGTCGGCCATGGAGGAAAAGACCTGGAACGGATGAAAAGGAAACGAGAATGGGGGCAGAATACACGATCGCCGGTGCGGCGGGGCCGCTGCGGGCGGCGGCCGGCAACGTGATGCCACGGGGCCCGGCGTGCCGATATCGTGCGCCACGCCCGCGGGCCGGCCGGAATCATGCCGGCCGACGGGGAGCGGATGCAGCAGTGGAGCGGCCCCCCATGACCACGCCCACGGACATCGCCACCTGGCGGGTGGCCCTCGGATCTCCCGACGTCGCGATGCGGGTCGATGCCGCCGAGCAGTTGTGCCGCGCCGGGAGCGCCGCCGCACCCGCGGTCGCCGATCTCGTCCGTGCCTGCGGCGACGGAAACGACCAGGTGCGCGAGTGGGCGGGCGCCGCACTGGAAGACCTCGGCGCCCCGCCCACCGACACCCTGCCCCACCTCGTGCCGTTGGTGGAGTCGCCCGCGCCGCTGTCCGCCTACTGGGCCGTCACTCTCCTGGGCCGCGCCGGTGCCGCCGCCGCCGCCGCCCTGCCCCACCTCACGCGCCGGCTGGCGGGCCCCGGCGAGCCGGCGGTCCGGCAACGCGTCGCCTGGGCGCTGGGCAAGATCGGCCCCGACGCGCCGGCCCGCGAGGCGCTCACGCAGGCGGCGACCGAACCCGATCCGCGTCTGGCCCGTCTCGCCACCGAGGCGCTCGCCGCCGCGGGCTGAACGGGGCAACCTGCGTCGTCCGCACCGGCGACGGCGATCCTACCGATCGCGCCGCGCCGCCGCCGCCGATAAGCAGCGGCGGGCCGGCCGCGGCGATACCACCGCAGGAGGTGGCGGCGGCGGGCCCGGTTCCGCGGCGGTGACCGCCGCGGCAGGAGGCCCGCGGGTGCCCTACCGACCGCGGTTCATCCGCCGGCCGACATGCCTCGGCCTCGCCCTCGCGGTCGCCCTCGCGGCCGGCGGTGCCGCCCGCGCGCAGATGGCGACCGCGCCGCCGGTGCAGGTGGCGAGCGTGGCGCCACCGACGCTGCGGCCACCGACGCCTCGGGTCGTCAAACCGGTCGATGCGATCCTCGTCGCGAGCTTCAATATCCAGGTGTTCGGCGAGTCGAAGATGGGCAAGCCGCCCGTGGTCGACGTGCTCGCCCGCGTGGTGCGGCAGTTCGACGTCGTCGCCATCCAGGAAGTGCGTGCGAAGTCCGACGGGATCCTTCCCGCCTTCGTGCAGGCGGTCAACGCCGACGGCAGCCGCTACCAATTCGTGATCGGTCCCCGGCTCGGCCGCACGGTGAGCAAGGAGCAATACGCCTTCGTCTACGACACCGATCGCATCGAGGTCGATCCGGCGAGCGTCGGCACCGTCGCCAATCCCGGCGACCGCCTTCATCGGGCGCCGCTGCACGCCCGGTTTCGCACCCGGATCATCCCCGTCGGCATGGCATTCACCTTCTGGCTGGTCGACATCCATACCGACCCCGACGAGGTGCCGCAGGAGGTCGACGCGCTCGCCGACGTTTTCATGGCGATGAAGTCGGCCCGGCCCGACGAGGACGACGTGATCGTGCTCGGCGACCTCAACGCCGCTCCCCAGCAGTTCGGCCGCATCCGCCAGATCCCCAACATCGCCTGGGCGATCGGCAGCGGCCCCACCAACACCCACCGCACGAAAACCTACGACAATCTCCTGTTCGACCAGGTCGCGACGCGTGAATATCTCGGCCGCTCCGGCGTCCTCGACCTGCAAACCACGTTCGGACTGTCGCTCGCCCAGGCGCTCGAAGTGTCGGACCACAGCCCGGTATGGGGGGCGTTCTATCCGGCCGAGGCGCCGGCGGGGGGGATCGCCGCGGGAGTGCCACCGCGGGCGCGGTGACGGCAGCCGCGACGGCATCCCGCGGTATCCTCTCCGCATGGTGACATCCCGTCGCGGCCTGATCCTCACGAGCATCTCCCTCGGCGTCACGGCGCTGGGCCTCGCCCCTCGACCGGCCGTGGCCGGCACGTTCAATCCGGACCGCGACGTCGGCGATGTCGTGCCGGCGTGGACCGACCTACCCGGCACCGACGGCCGGCTTCACTCCTGGACGGACGTCGCCGACCGTGACGCCGTGGTGGTGGTGTTCACCTGTAACGGCTGTCCCTACGCGGTCGACTACGAGGAACGGATCAACGCCCTCGCGCGCCGCGCCATCGCGCCCGGCAGCCGATTCGCCGTCGTCGCGGTCAACTCCCATCTCGTCGCGGAGGATTCCCCGGAAGCGATGCGCCAACGCGCCGAGCGCCGCGGCTTCGTGTTTCCCTACCTGCACGACGCGTCGCAGGCGTTGGCACGCGGGTACGGTGCGGTGCGGACACCGGAGTTCTTCCTGCTCGACCGCGAGCGGCGCATCGTCTACATGGGTGCGTTCGACGACGCTACCGACGCGGCGAAGGTGACCAGCCGCCATCTCGAAGACGCACTGGCGGCCCTGCTCGAAGGGCGGCGACCGGCGCTGGCGGAGACGGCGCCGGTGGGGTGCTCGATCCGCTTCACGCGGCGCCGCGGCGGCGATCCTCCGGCGCCGTGACGGGGCATCATGGCCCGGCGTGGCCGGCCGACCCGTCAGCCGTCGCGAGGAACCGACGCGTCAGCCGTCGCGTGGAAACAGCCCACCGACGAAGGCCTCGTAGACGAAGCCGCCGAGGAGGCCGCCGAGCAGTGGCCCCACCACCGGCACCCACCACCAGCCGGCATCGGCGGCGAACACGCCGGTCCCCCAGCCGCCAACGGCCGTCCACAGACGCGGCCCGAGGTCGCGGGCCGGATTGACCGCGTACCCGCAGTTGAATCCGAACGCCATCCCGATCGCGATCACCGTGAGGCCGACGATCACCGGCCCCAGTCCCGCGGCGAGCGGCGGCTGCCGGCGGTCGCCGACGGCGAACACCACGCAGCACAACAGCGCCGTCGCGATCACCTGATCGACCAGGCCGCCGACCGTGCCGAGGAATGGCTGCGGCGCCGTCGAGAAGATCCCCGCCGTGCCCTGCGGCCCGGCGATCTGGCGGGTGCCGCCATCGAACGCGGCGATCGCCCCGGCATACACCAGATGCACGACCGCGGCGGCGGCGAACGCCCCTGCCACCTGCGCCGCCATGTACGGAACCACCTTCGATCGGGGAAATCCGCGCCACGCCGCGAGGGCGAGCGTCACCGCCGGGTTGAGGTGGGCCCCGGTCACGCCAGCCGCGACGGCGCAGCCGAGGATCACGGCGATCCCCCACCCCAGATGGATCGAGAGCGGACTGCCGAGGTCGCCGGCGCTGAGCACCTTCTGCGCGACGAAGCCGAGCCCGAACGTCACCAGCACCAACGTGCCGAGAAACTCGGCGGCCAGTTCGCGGAACAGGCCCTCGTCGCGCGTCATCGCTCGGCCTCCTGTCGGGAGAGGGTTCGAAAGCGGGCATCGTACCGACGGCCGACGCCCCCGCCCATGCCGGACACCCCGCCAGCGCGCCGTTTCCTTACAGTCCCTCGAGCGCCAGCCGTCGCTCCATCGCGTCGGCCATCGACTCCGCCTCGGCCGCCAGGTCGTCGAGCGCGTCGGCGTCGTCGTCGGCCGCGGCGCGGCGGGCGAGAAACAGGAGGTGGTGCGCCTCGTCGCGCCAGATGAGCAGCCAGTCGGGCCGCGAGGACACCGGCCGGTGGATACAGCGTTCGAGCCGATCGAACGGGTCGGACGTGGTCATGTCGTCACGGCTCCGCCCCGCCGGGGCGGAGCCTCCTCCCACGGACGGGGCTCAGCGGTCGAGCAAGCCGCGGTAGCTGTCGAGGAAGTGCATCGAAACCTCCTCGGAGATCCCCTTCCAGGCCTCGTCCACGAGCGTCCCGGCAAGCACGCCCCCCGCGACCCGTTTGGCCATCGCACCGAGCATGTCGGCCAAGCCGGTCATCGGGTGCGGACCGAGCAGTCGCTCGCGATCGACGTGGGCGAACTCGTTGGCCACCAACGACATCGCGGGCAGCTTCGGCACCGGATCGCGGCCATTGACGTAGCGGTGGATCTTGCCGGCGAACTCCCGGTTGAAAGCGTCGCGCGCGGCGGCGTTGCCGATCATCGGCGCCCCGAACGTGCACACCTCCTCGACGGTGATGAAGCGCCGCTTGAGGAGCCACGCGCCGAACAGTGCCAGGGCGCCGCCGAGGCTGTGCCCGGTGAGCCACACGGGACGGTCGCGGCGCTTCACCTCCTCCTCGACCGCCACCACGAGCGCAGGCCAGATCGCGGCGATCGCGTCGACGAATCCCTTGTGGAATCGCGCCCCGACGCCCGCCGCCGCCAGATCGTGGCCGAGGCGTCCCTCGGGGACGACGAGGAGATTCATCGCGTCGGTGAGGAGGATGTCCTTGAGCCCGTCGAGGCTCGTCGGCGACTCGGTCCCGCGGAACGCCACCACCACGTGGTCGTCGTTCGTTCCCAGCCAGGCTTGGGTGTTGTCGGCGCTGAACAGCCGGGCGTCCAGGCCGAGTGTCTCCTTGAACGCCCGCGTGCCCTCCGACGGCGGCAGATAGGCGAGGGCACTGGCCTCGCAGAGGAACGCCGCCGTGGCGGCATCGCCGGGATTTCCCTCACGCAGCACGAGTCGGGGCACGCTCATGGTCACCTCGCAGGGGAGCCGGGTCGTGGTGGCGGCGACGTGCATCCCCCGGCAGCGCCGTCGGCGGAAGACCGTTCAATGGAGGGAGTCAATGGAGGGAGCGGCGTTCGACTCCCGGGGGCGCGGCGTTGCGCCACGCCCGCAGCGGTGCCGCCTCGATCCCGTTGCCCGAGACGTCGATCTGCTCGAGCTGCGGCGGCGGCTCCGCGAGAAACGACTGCACCCCGTCGGTGGTGACCTTCGTGCGCGCGGCGCGGAGGGTGACCAACGCGGGAAAGGTGCGGATCGTCTCCAGGCCGGCGTCGGTGAGCTGCGAATCGTTGACGGTCAACTCGCGCAGTCGCGGCAGGTCGCGCAGGATCTCGATCGTCGCGTCGGTCACGTCGGGATTGGCGAGTTCGAGGATTTCGACGTCCGGCCGCGCCCGGAGGATCGCGTAGTCGGATCGGTCCCAGCCGGTGAGGGTGATCGCGCGCCGGCCGTCGACGATCCGCTCGCGCGGGCCGAGCCCGACCACCGCCAACCACGCCCACTGCGCGGCGACGGGCGCGGCCCCGACCACCAGACCGACTCCGCAGAGCGCCAGCGGCACGAGCAGCTTCCGCGCCGGCATGCGGCGCAGCAGCACGGCGATCGCGCGGACGCCCGCGATGAACAGGCCGCCGACCGCGAGGAACAACCCCAGAAAGACGAGAACGACCCCGATCTGCTCGCTCACCGTCGGCCCTCCCGTTGGCCGCGACCCGACGCCGATATCCTTCCGACGCCGCATCATACACCTCGTGCGGGCGGTCGTCGCGCCGCCGGCGGCCGGCAATCCCTGCCGGCCATTGGAGACCGCGGCACGCGGCGTCAGTCGCTGCAGCAGACGCTGGCGGCCGGAGCCACCGCGCTCCACACCACCACGTCCTCGGGCGGCATCGCCACGCGCACGCGCTGCATGGTGACGTGCTCCACGCAGACCCGTCGGCCGCAGGCGTCGCAGCCGACGTGGTGGTGGACACGCGGTTCCCACCGCTCCTCGATCCGGCAGCCGCGTTCGACCGGCCGGCAGCAATCCGACTCCACCCTCACCGTCTCAACGCAATCCGGCGGCGGGCAGCAGCGGTCGCGGCGGGAACGCCAGCCGGCGTCCGCCTCCGCGGCCACCAGCAGGCCCAACGCGATGCACGGCAGTCCGACGACACGGGCAACGCCTCCTGGAATCATCATGGTGCTCCTTTCGGTGCAAGGATCTCCGGAGGTCGCGCGACACGCGCCCCGCGGCCCCGGAGCCGTGCAACCGTAGGAGCGGAGGCGACCCGCGGAAGCCCGTGGCGGTGGCCCGGCGGCGGGCCCCCGGCCGGCGATGGCGACACCCCGTCGGGATCGTCAGGCATCGGCGGACGACCGGCACACCACATCGACGCCGACGACCCCCGCCGCCGCGCGGAGCCGGCGCACCAGCGTCAGTCCTGCCGCCGGCGTGGCGAGCCTCCCGGCGTAGGCGATCTCGACGACCGTCCCCTTCTTCGCCGTGCCGGCGCGGAGCATCCGGCAGCGATCCAACCCGTCGCGGACCAACGGTTCGAGACTCGCCGGATCGACCGCCGGATCGACCCGGACGAGGAGGCGGCAGGGGATCGGTGCGCCGGCCGGATCGCGCTGGCCGGCGGCGAATCCCATCGCCACCAGCCCCGCCACCGGCAAGCCGACCAGCGGCACGGTGAGGAAGCCGGCGCCGACCGCCAGCCCCACCGCCACCGCGAGGATCACGAACGCGGTGTCGCGCGGGTCATCGACGACGCTCCGAAAGCGCACGATCGCCAGTGCCCCGACGAGGCTGAAGGCGCGGGCGACGTTGCTGCCGATCGCCAGCGTGATCATCGCGATCACCACCGCCAGCAGGAGCAGCGTCTGGGTCAGATCGGCGCCCCCCACGGCGGAGCGGCGCCGTGTGGCCCGATAGATCGCCCCCACGCAGGCGCCCAGGACGAGCGCCGCGAACAGCCGCACGACGACGTCGGCGAGTTCGAGTTCGGCATCGCCGGGAAAGGCTTCGAGCAACCAATCGGTCATCGCGCGGCGTCTCCGGGGGGAGGGGCGGTCGCCGCGGGGGCGGCGTCGGCGGGATCGCGGTAGGAGAGCAGGTAGCTGCGGCGTTTCGCGAGCAGATCCCGGAGGCTGACCGCCCCCCCGGGGGAATCGGCCGGATCAGTGGCGGCCGTGCTTGTCAGAAAGGCCTCCGTGGTCGATAGCTTGCGGGTATCGGCGCGCACCGCATCCTCGATGAGGGCCCGCCATCGGGCGACGAGCGGCCCGGCGACATCCCAATCGAGGTCGTCCCGCGCGATCGTCCGCACGTGGTCGAGATAGCGGCGGCGGAGCGACGGGATGCCGAGCAAGCCGCTCCGTAACGGCTTCCCCGGATCGTCGAGCCCGACGAGTGGATCGAGCGTCACCCCGCCACCCCCCGGCCCCGCACCCGGACCTGGACCACGGAAGCCACCCGGCGGTCCTCCGCCCAAGCC
>JBJSXB010000321.1:0-5943 GCA_046086245.1 Planctomycetaceae bacterium
AGGCTGACGTTCTCGGTGCCGTCGCGGGTGACCGCGGCGGCGACGATGTTGGCAGCGGCGTCCGCCGTCAGGAAGAACACCGAGCCGTCGCCACGCACCGACATCGCCCCACCCGGGTGGAACGAGTAGATGCCGTTCTCGTTGAACACGTTGACCACCGAGCAGCCGGCCGTCTGCGGGTTGACCGGGTCGGCACCGCTGTAGCCGTTGATGTAACGGGCGGTGTTCCAGTCGCCGAAGAACGAGTTGAGGAAGTAAGGAGTGCCCGTGTAGACGTTGGCGGGCACCGGTTTCCCGTTGAAGTACCGGTTCTGCTTGCCGGCGATCTCGACCAGCAGGAAAGTCTTCGACAAGCCGTCGGTCACCGCACCGAACTTCACGCGCGGCTGCCGCTCGAGCGTCGGGCACGCTCCGGCACTCGTGCAATCCGCATCCGACACGCCGAGCATGCCGTTTTGCGTGTTCGCCGCGGGCAGACCGACGCACGTGGCCAAGCTCGAGTGGAGACCACGCGCGGGGGCGTAGTCGGTGCGACCCATGTCATACGGATTCGGCGCGCCGAGCGGAGCCAGATACTGACCATAGTTCGACGGGATGCCGTCGGGAGTCGAGGGGCAGATGAAGGTCGGAATCGGGTTCCGCGCCGAAGCGGGCAGCGTCCCGCCCGGCCACGGGGCCGGCAGGTTGCGCGGATCGATCAGCGGACGCTTCAGATCGAACAGGTTGTAGAGGTTGGTGGCCTCGATGAAGGGAAGCATCTGACCGAGGGCACTGAAGCCACGCTTCGTGTCGCTGGTCGGAGCTGGGAAGTAGGGGCTTCCGGCGGGGCCGGGGCCCGGGAAATGCAGCGCCCAGGCGGGCACGGCCTTGTAGGTGCTCTCGCAGTTGTGGAAGGCGAGACCGACCTGCTTGAGGTTGTTGGAGCAGCTCGACCGCCGGGCCGCTTCGCGCGCCGACTGGACGGCGGGCAGCAACAGACCGACGAGCGTGCCGATGATCGCGATCACCACGAGCAGCTCCACCAGCGTGAAGCCGGCCCGTGCAGAGTGACGGGGACGGGTCATGACGAACTCCTCTTTTCCTGCGGAATGAGGGACTGGGAATGAATCGACACAGGCAGCAGACAAGAAAAACGAAGCACGGCGCAACGGAGAAGCACTCGAAGGAAGTTGCCAGCCGACCGCACCACCACACCGACGCGAGGCCATGAATCGCCGGACGATTCGCTGCGCCGTCGCCGACTGCTGGACGGTTTATTGGATCCCCCGAATGTCCCCATCGCGAATAATACGGAAACGCAGCTTGACCTGCAATGGTTCGGCAAGCCCCCTGCGGGGGTGGCCAAACCCACCCCTGGGTGGCGCCGGCCGGCAACTGCAGTTGGACGGAAAAAAGTGGAAAAAGGCTCGATAATCCCCGTTTTCGCCGCCAGCTTCACCCCCCCGCTTTGGCGGCCGACACCTTGGGGAGTGGCGGGCGGACGAAGCCGGGCTCCCCCTCCCACGGCAGCGTCTTTTGGTCGACGCCGTCGAAGGGAAGGGTGTCGGGGGTCACGTTCACCTCCGTCGACACCTTGAAGGGGAACAGGCCGCCGGAATCGTAGGCCAACTCGATGAACGCCGCGGTCCACCCGGAGGCGGGCGGCTTCGGCTTCCCGACCCACGCGCCGTCCGCCCCCGCCTCGAGCGCCGTGCTCGTCCAGGTCTTGCCGATCGTGTCGACGCGGAAGTCACGCCCCTCGGGATTGTGCGCCTGCCAGAGGGTCACGCTCTGCGGCTTGACGGCACTGGTGACGCGAATCGAACCCCCGTCGCCGAACGTCCACTCGGGATTCGGCCGTGGCGTGCCGGCGATCACCATCTGGTAGAAGGCGACGATGCTCGTCACCGCGTCGAATGAATTGTCGACCCCATGATCGGTGTTGGGGACGTAGCGGATGTGTTTCTCGCCGGGCAGCTCGTCGTAGTAGAAGCGCGACGAGTCGGGAAGGAAGAACTGGTCGCCGCTGCCGTTGACGATGTACTTCGGCAGACCGAGTCGCTCGCGGTACGAAAAGGGATCCTCGACCCGGTGCAGATCCTGCATCCGCGGATGGTCAGGCCGCTGCACGATGCCGTGCTGCACGTAGTTGCCCAGTGCCTTGGCCCAGAAGCCGTAGGCGGCACCGTGGTGCCGGATCGATTCGTCGACGTTGAGCACGTCGATGACGATCGGCACGATCGCCTCGACACGCGGGTCGGCGACACCCGTCATCCAGGTGGTCCACCCTCGTTTGCTGCCGCCGGCGACGACGAACTTGGCGACGGGCGCGCCCTCCTGCTTCGACCACTCCTGGAGGCAGTCCATCGCCTTGACGACGCTCTTCACCATCGGAAGCCGCGGCAGCCAGGTGGGGTCGCCGGTGTCGAGGAACTGGTCCCAGCAGTAGGCGATGAGATCGTCCTCCTTGCGCGGCACCCCGTCGCCGTGGAAGACGATCGGCTGGTTGGGGATCATCTTCAACTCGGCCACCATGCTGCCGGTGGCCTGGGCGATCTGCGCGATGATCTGGTTGGGTTTGTCGGGTGCCGGACGGTCGTTCGCCCCGCCGCTGACCAGCAAAAACAGCTTGTCGGTCTTGAGCGTGTTCGGCTTGACGACCGTCAGCCAGTGCTGCCATACAGGCTTGTCGACTTCCGACGGGCTCCGCCAGGTCTGTGACGTGAGATTGATGACATAGGTCTGCGAGGGGTTGCCGGGGAAGGTGTTCTCCACCTTCCAGGCGTACGACGGGTCGGGTTTCTTCACGTAGCTGTCCAGCGCGGTGGCGAGATCGGCTTCGGCGATCGCCTGCCCCGCGGCGCGTTCGCCGGCCAGCAGCAGCGTTGCCACCGCGATCAAGCCGCCAGTCATCCACCGGGCCGTTGCCCGCGACGCTCCCGCTGCCATGCGATCCTCCCCTGGTGAAAACATCCCGGACGTGGGCTGCGGTGCAGCGGACCGATCGCTGCGACCGGCGCGAGTATAGCCGCACACGCCGGCCACCCCTCCCCCCGACGACGGCACTCACCGATCACCCTCACCGCCGCTGGTGCCTCACAGGCCTTCGTCGGTGAGAGATCCCAGCCCACCGGTCGGGGCGGGGGGGTGCCAATAGGGCCATGCGTTGTTCGCCTCGAGCGCCGAGACGGTCTCCCAGTCCGTCTCCACCGACACCGGCCAGGCAACGGCGACGCTCTTGGCTGCGTGACGGAAGACCGCGCTGACGTCCTTTCTCCTCCGCGCGTCGGGCTGGCGCGGAACGCCGGGCGTCGATGGCACGGTGACCACGAGGAGGAAATCGCTCGGGGACACCCCGGCGACGTCGCTGTCGCGCCACGGCGCGAACATGCAGCGCATCAGCGGCGGCCGCGTCCGCGCGGCCCCGGCGTTGACCGGTGCCGTGATCGGCAGGCGCACGTCGAGGGCCGCGAACAGACTCCGTTCCTCCATGAACGGGAGGATCTCCCGCGCCCAGCCGCCGGGGTGGGGCGGCGCGGGGGGCGGCGGCAGCAGCCCGCGATGCGCGTCGCAATACATCGCCAGCGCCAGCGACAACTGCCGCTTGTGGTCGCCGCATTCGGCCCGTGCCATGCCGGCGCGGACGGATTGGATCGCCGGAAACATCAGCGACACCATGATCCCGATGATCGCCAGGCAGACGAGCAGTTCGACGAGCGAGACGCCGCGGCGCGATCGGCACGGCGTCGTCATCGGGAGCGCTCCGGACGGTGACAGGCGGGCCGGTTTCGGGTGCGGCCACCTGGGGCGGGTGGGCCGTCCGGCTCGGCCGGACCGGCGCGAGTGTACCGCCGCGGATGCCGTGCCGCGCCCGTTGCGGACCGACGGCGATGGTGCCCTGGACCGCCTTCCGGTCAGTGGATGTCGTCCGTTACGCCATCGGGCCAGGTGTCGAGCGGCGACCAACCGAGCAGCCGCCGCGCCGGTTCGGGGTCGAATACCGCTCGGCTGCGCGCCCGGGCCGGCCGGCGGCGCCGATGACGATGAGCGGTGGCGCGGCAGGCTCGCCGGCGCTCATGACCGGGGAGGGAGATGCCGCCGCTATTTGCCCTTCGCCGACGGGAAGCCCGCGCCGACCAGGTCGGGATAGCCCGGCTTGAGCGCGCGGACGTCGTAGCCGAGCGGCTTGAGCAGGTCGGCAGCCTTCTGGCAGCGGCCGCCGGCCTGGCAGTGCAGGTAGATGACCTTGTCCTTGGGGAGGACCTTGGCGACCGCTTCCTTGTCGATCTGCTTGAGGCTGCTCATCGGCAGGTGCCGGGCCGCCTGCAGATGCCCCTCCTCCCATTCGTCGAGCTCGCGGACGTCGACGATCACCGCCGACTTCTCGGCCAGCCCCTTCTTCACGGTGTCGAGCGAATCCTTCGTGTGCTCCGCCAGGGCGCGGGGGGCGGTGCCGCCGATGGCGAGCAGGGCGACGGCGACGCAGAGCGGACGGCGGGCAAGCGGCATCGGTCGGACTCCGAAAGGGGATTTGACGCCCCTGGATACCACAAACCTCCGGTCGGCGCGGAGGCCGTCGCGGAGGAGCGTCGCCGGCTACCATGACCGTCTGCACGGGGCCGGCCACCCTTCGAGGTCGCCCCGCCACACGGATGGAACCCGCCATGGTCGGCCGCATCCTGGTCACGCTGGTGCTCGTCGTCGTGCTGAAGCCGATCCCCGGCCACGCGCAGGATCACGTCGGCGTGTTCCTCACCTGGCCCGACGATCCCGCGCGGGGCATCGTCGTCAACTGGGTCAATCTCTACCCGAAGAACACCGGCACCGTCTGGTATCGCCCTGCCGCCGCGGCCGACGACGCCGACTGGTCGAGCACGGAGGCGGAGCAGATCCAGCTCGAGCCGTCGGCCTTGCAGCTGCGCCGCGCCGAACTGGCCGGGCTCGCCCCCGACACGCTCTACCGCGTCGGTATCGGCAGCCGCCCCGACACGCCGTCGCAAGGCTGGCAATTCCGCACGATGCCCGCGACGCTCGACCGCCCGGTGCGCTTCGTGGCCGGCGGCGACATGATGCACTCGCGCGAGTCGATCGACCGGATGAATCTCCAGGCGGCTCGTCTCGATCCCGACTTCGCCCTGCTCGGCGGAGACCTCGCCTATGCCAACGGCGCCCTGGCGATGCGCTGGATCGACTGGCTGGGCTCCTGGACCGCGGCGGGGGTGGCTCCCGAACGGCGCCTGATCCCGCTGGTGGTCGTGATCGGTAACCACGAGGTCCGCGGCGGCTACGGGGGCGAGATCCCCAAAGACGCACCCTACTACTACGGCCTCTTCGTCCGGCCGGGGCGGCGCTCGTTCTTCACCGCCGACGTCGGCGATTATCTCTCGCTGCTGGCGCTCGATTCGGGACACACCGTGCCGATCGCCGGGGAGCAGGCCGACTGGCTCGGCACGGCGCTCGCCGCCCGGCGCGACCGGCCGTTTCTCTTCGTCACCTACCATTTTCCCGCCTACGGAACCTCGAAGGCGCCGGCCGACAAGCTGCCGATCGACAACCCGCGGTCGATCGAGATCCGCGAGCAGTGGACGCCGCACATCGAGCGCCACGGCGTGTCGGCGGTGTTCGAGCACGACCATCACACGTTCAAGCGTTCTCACCGTCTTCGCGGCCACCGCCGCGACGACGCCAACGGCATCCTCTACCTGGGCGACGGCGCCTGGGGGGTGCGCACGCGTCCCGTGCCGTCACCGGAGGCGGCTTGGTGGTTGGCACGCGCCGAAGCGAGGAACCACTTGTGGTGCGTGAACCTGCGGCCGGGCGCGGCAGGCGAGCCCCCGACGGCCCTGGTGCGGGCGATCGACGCCGAGGGGGTGGTGTTCGACGAACTGGAGTTGCTGCCCGCCCGCACCGCGCCGGTGGAGGATGCCGCGGCACCGGCGAAGGTCGCCGGACCGTAATCCCGCG
>JBJSXB010000322.1:0-10988 GCA_046086245.1 Planctomycetaceae bacterium
CGGATGGTAGTGGTGAAAAGCCCGATGGTGGGGACGTTCTATCGGGCGAGCGGTCCGGATGCCGCCCCGTTCGTCAAGGTGGGCGACCGCATCGAGCCCGAGAAGACCGTGTGCATCATCGAGGCGATGAAGGTGTTCAACGAGATTCCCGCCGGTGTGTCGGGCCAGGTGGTGGCGATCCTCGTCGAAAACGGCGCGCCGGTGGAATTCGGGCAGCCGTTGCTGAAGGTCGATCCGGAGCATTGATCGCGCGTGGATTTTCGAGCCCGTAGTCCGCGATCGCGCGGTCGCCGGGCCGTCGAGCGACGCCGGGCCGCTCGCCGTTCGGGCAACGGAACGCCCGGGGTCGGCCGCCACGGGGTGATCGGCCGGAGTCGTGATGCCGGTGACGTGATGCCGACGGGGCGGACAGGGCATGTTCAAAAGGATTCTGATCGCCAATCGTGGTGAGATCGCCTTACGGGTGATCCGCGCCTGCCGGGAAATGGGGATCGAGACCGTCGCCATCCACAGCGAGGCCGATCGCGACGCCCCGTATCTCGACTTGGCCGACGAGGCGATCTGCGTGGGTCCGGCCCGTGCCGCCGACAGTTATCTGCGCATCGACCGCATCGTCAGCGCCGCCGAGATCGGCAACGCGCAGGCGATCCATCCCGGATACGGTTTTCTCTCGGAGAACGCCCATTTCGCCGAGGTCTGTCGGTCCTGCGACATCGCCTTCATCGGTCCGACGCCCGAGGCGATGCAGCGGCTCGGCGACAAGAATTCGGCACGGGCGCTGGCCCGGGCTGCCGGCGTGCCGACCGTGCCCGGGAGTGATGGCCTGGTGACGAGTGAGGAGGATGCCGTGCGCATCGCCCGCTCGATCGGGTTTCCCGTGCTGCTCAAGGCGACCGCCGGGGGCGGTGGCAAGGGGATGCGGGTCGCCCCCAACGATCAGGCACTCGCCGGTGCTTGGCAGCAGGCGTCCGCGGAGGCGCAGGCCGCGTTCGGCAATCCGGGCATCTACATCGAGCGGTACATCGAACGGCCGCGGCACGTCGAGATCCAGATCCTCGGCGACCGACACGGGACGATGCTCCACCTCTGGGAGCGGGATTGCTCGACGCAGCGCCGGCACCAGAAACTGATCGAAGAGAGCCCGTCACCGCGGCTTCCGGAGGCGACGCGGGCCGCGATGTGCGCCGCGGCGGTCCGGCTCGCCGCGGCCGCGGGCTACCACTCCGCGGGTACGGTCGAGTTCATCGTCGATCAGCAGGACAACTTCTATTTCATCGAGGTCAACGCCCGCATTCAGGTCGAGCATCCCGTGAGCGAGATGGTGACGGGCGTCGATCTCGTGAAGGCGCAGATCCGGGTCGCGGCGGGTGAGCCGCTCGGCCTCACGCAAGACGACATCCGGCCGCACGGCCACGCGATCGAGTGCCGGATCAACGCCGAGGATCCGGCCGCCAACTTTCGTCCCTGTCCCGGTCGTATCGAGCGGATCATCGCTCCCGGTGGGTTCGGGGTCCGATTCGATTCGCACGCCACCACCGGATACGTGGTGCCACCGACCTATGATTCTCTGATCGGCAAGCTCATCGTCCACCAACCCACCCGCGACGAGGCGATCGCGACGATGGCCAGGGCGCTCCGCGAGTTGCGCGTCGAGGGGGTGAAGACCACGGTTCCGCTCCATCTCGATCTGCTCGCCAGCGCCGCGTTCCGCGACGCCCGCATCGACACCACGTTCGTCGAGCGTTGGCTCGCCGGCGCGTCCAATTGAGGCATCATGCACGAAGCGCACGAATCGCTCGCCCGGCCGCCGCGGGCGGCCCATCAATTCCGTCGCGTCGCGATCCTGTTCGCCGGCGGGCCGGCTCCCGGCGCCAACGCCGTGATCTCCACCGCCGCGACGTCGTTCCTCCGGAACGACACGGAGGTGATCGGCATGAAGCATGGCTATTCGTCGCTGGCCGGCTTCTCGCTCGAGAGCCCCCTCGTCGAAGGCCGCGACTACGTGCGCGTCACCCACGACTTCCTCAAGCGCTCCCGCTCGAGCCAGGGAATCCTCCTCGGGACCGCGCGCACCAATCCGGGGCGTCTGGTCTCGTCGCCAACGCATCTCGACGACCCGCAGCGTGCGGCCCCGCTCCGGGCGGTGTACGACGGCCTCCGCTCTCTCGGCGTCGAGGCGCTGATCTCGATCGGCGGCGACGACACGCTCAAGACCGCCAACAAGTTCCGCCTGTTCCAGGATCGGTTGCCGCCGGGTAGTGCCCGGATCCCGGTCGTGCATCTGCCGAAGACGATCGACAACGACTATATGGGCATCGACTTCACCTTCGGCTACTTCACCGCGGTCGACACGCTCGCCAACGAGATCCGCAACCTCCTCTACGATGCCGAGGCGGGACGCACCTACTACCTCTGCGAAACGATGGGCCGCAGCGCCGGTTGGTTGTCGTACGGCGCCGCGATCTCCGGCGAGGCGAGTCTGGTGATCAGCGTCGAGGATATCCACGGCCGTTACCGCGGCGAGGAGACGATCACGGGCCCGGACGGCGCGACCCGCGTCAAACCGGTGATGAACATCGATCAGGTCGTGGGCCGGATCGTGAAGACGATGCGCGTCCGTGAGGACCAAGAGGGCAAGCAATTCGGCGTGGTGGTGCTGGCCGAGGGGCTCGCGGAGTACCTTCCGGCCAGCAGCCTCGAGGGCATCCCCCGGGACGATCACGGGCACATCTCGATCAGCCACGTCCAGTTGGGACGGATGTTCGCCCGTCTCGTCGCGGAGGAGTACAAGCGACAGACGGGCCGCTCACGGAAGGTGGTCGGCCTGCAACTCGGCTACGAATCGCGTTGTGCGCGGCCGCATGCCTTCGACATCATGCTCGGCAGCCAACTCGGCGTGGGCGCCTATCGGGCACTGGCCGAGCGCGGGCTCGACGGTGTGATGGTGAGCGTGTCCGGGCAGCTCGACCTCGTCTATGTCCCGTTCACGGAACTGGTCGATCCGGCGACGCTCGTCACGGTGGTGCGCTACGTCGAACGGGGCAGCGACTTCCACCGCCTGGCGCGGTTTCTGGAGACGTTCGTCAACGAGTAAGTCACCGAGTCGAACCGGCGGTGACCGTGCCGTCGGCTCACACCGTCAACGAACCCTTGGTACTCGGTACGCCGGGCTGCCGCGGGTCGAGCTCGGTGGCCATACGCAGCGCCCGGGCCAACGACTTGAACACCGCCTCGGCGACATGATGGGCGTTGCGGCCGTGATGGAGCACGGCGTGGACGTTGGCCCCCGCGCCGGCGGCAAAGCCATCCCAGAACACCTCGACGAGCTGCACGTCGAAGTCGCCGATCGTGGGCACGTGAAACTCGACCGCGAGCACCGTCGCCGCCCGGCCACCGAGGTCGATCGCCCCCGTGACCAGCGCGTCGTCCATCGGCACCGTCGCAGCGCCATAGCGGCGGATTCCACGGCGGTCGCCCAGCGCTTCGCGCACCCCCTGGCCGATCGTCCGGCCGACGTCCTCGACGGTGTGGTGCCCGTCCACGTGGAGGTCTCCCTCGCAGTGCACGGCGAGATCGACCAGCGAGTGACCGGCGAGGATCGTCAGCATGTGGTCGAAGAACCCGAGCCCCGTGCGGACCTCGGCGCGACCGCTGCCGTCGAGGTCGAGGCCGACCGTGACCGAGGTTTCGTTGGTGGAGCGCGAGATCGAGGAGGTGCGGGTCATGGTCGTCACGGGGTGCGGAGCGCTTCGAGGAGGGTGTCGATCTCGGCGTCGGTGCCCACGGTGATCCGCAGGCCGTCGCCCCAGCCTGGATAGTTCATGCAACGGACGAGGATCCGCCGTCGTTTGAGCGCCTCGTACACCGGCCGGTGCGCTCCGTCGGAGCGGGTGCACCAGACGAAGTTCGCCTCGCTGTCGACCACATTCCAGCCCAGCGTGCGCAGCTCGGCGGTGAGCCGCGCCCTGGTGGCGATGATCGCGGCGCGGTTGCCGGCGAGCCACTGCCGATCGTCGAGGGCTGCGGTGGCCGCGGCGACGGCGAGGGTGTCGCAGTTGTAGGAATCCTTCATTTTGACCAACTGACCGACGATCTCGGGTCGGGCGACGGCGTAGCCGAACCGCACCCCGGCGAGGGCGTAGGCCTTGCTCAACGAGCGGGTGACGATCACACGCGGCTCGCGGCGCACCAATTCGACGCAATCGGTGGTGGCGAAATCGCCATACGCCTCGTCGACCACCAGCGGACAGGGCAAGGCTGCCGCCAACGCCGCGACCCGCGCCGGGGGCAGGCAGGTGCCCGAAGGGCTGTTGGGATTGGCAAGGATCGCCAGACGCACCGGCTCCCCCGACGCCACATGCGGCGCGGCGAAGCCATCGTCGAGGGCCCAGTCGTCGTGGAAGCGGTATTCCTCGCAGTGCGCCCCTTGGAGGAGGGCGAGCGTTCGGTAGAGGATGTAGCTCGGGTAGGTCATCCGCAGCCACTGTCCCGCGCCGACGAACGACCGGACCAGGATCGTGAGCAGGTCGTCACTGCCGTTGCCGCAGAGGATCCACTCCGGATCGACGCCATGGAGGGCGGCGGCCCGTTCGCGGAAGCGAGTCGCCAGCGGGTCGGGATATTTCGCCAGCGTCCGTCCGGCGAGCAGCGGGACGACCGCCTCCGCGACGCGCGGCGACGGCGGGTAGGGATTCTCGTTGGTGTTGAGTTTCACCCAGGCGCCCGACTGTGGTTGTTCGCCGGGCGTGTAGCCGGCCAGCGCGGCCAGATCGGGGCGGACGAGGCGGTCGGCCGCGGCGGCGGATGGGTCTGGGGTCGTCACGGTCGCAGTCTACCTCGCCCTGCCGCCCGCGTTCGGCGGGCCGTCACGACCGGCACGACCGGCACCATGACCGGCAGTGGTGCGCCCGACGCCCGCGTCGGTGGCGGGTATCGCGAACGCCGGCTGGTACCGGGTGGGCGGCGGCGATTAAGGTGGCCGCCGGGTCCGCAGCCTCTTTCATCGAGACCTCCGCATGCACGGCTCCGTCTGGTTGCTCCTCGCCGCCGGTGCCGGTGGTTGCATCGCCCTGCAGGCGGCCGCCAACGCTTCACTCCGCGGTCATCTCGCCGACGCGCGCTACGCCGCCTTCTTTTCGATCTGCGGCACGATCGTCACCGCCGCGACCGTCATGCTCCTGCTGCGTCCCCCGCTGCCGGGCGCGGCGGCGGTGCGTGCAGCCCCCTGGTGGAACTGGATCGGTGGGCCGCTCGGAGCGCTGATCGTGCTGGCCGGTGCGACGCTCGCCCCACGGCTCGGCGCGGCTGCGTTCATCGCCGCCGTGGTCGGAGGGCAGTTGGCCTGCTCCGTGATCCTCGACCACTTCGGCCTGATGGACCTCCCGCGGCAGCCCCTGTCGCTGCCGCGGGCGGCGGGACTGCTGCTGGTCTTCGCCGGCGTGCTGCTGGTGAAGTTTCGTTGAACGGGCGCGGTCGCGGGTTCCATCGAACGTGTGCCGCGCTCAGCCCTCTGCACGGTCGATCGGCACCCGATCGAGGACGACGATCAAGAACGTCGCCAAGGGACCGAGAAACAGCGACAGCAGCCACCAGATCACGCCACTGCGATTTTTCGCTTGCGCGAGCCCGGCGTTGATGAGCGACAGGGTGCCCCAACCGACGAAGAACGGAAAGCGGTCCTCCATGTTCCCTCCCACGGCGATCAGGGGCGACGAATCTCGACACTGCGCCGGTGGGCGGTGAGGCCCTCGGTGTCGGCGAGGATGCAAATGTCCCCGGCGATGTCGTCGAGGTCGGCCTGCGACAGCCGGATCACGCTGCCACCGCGGACGAACTCCTGGGCCGAGAGACCGGCGGTGAAACGCGCCGTGCCCCCGGTGGGAAGCACGTGCGACGGACCGGCTGCGTAATCACCGGCGGCGACCGGACTGTAGGGGCCGAGGAAGGCGGCTCCGGCGTGGCGGATGCCGGCCAGCGTGGCCTCGGCGTCGGCGGTGTCGATCGAAAGGTGCTCCGGCGCCAGCCGATCGGCCAGCGTTGCCGCCTCCGCCATGTCGCGGCAGACCACGATCGCACCGTAGCGGGCCAGGCTGTCACGGGTGAGCGACTCGCGCTCCAGCCGGGTGAGTTGCCGATCGAGGGCGGCGGCCGTCGCCTCGGCCAGCGCACGGCTGGCGGTGAAGAGCAGCGCGGATCCGGGAGAATGCTCCGCCTGGGCCAGCATGTCGGCGGCGATGTACTCGGCATGGGCGGACTCGTCGGCGACGATCACGATCTCGCTCGGGCCGGCGATCGCATCGATCGCCACGTCACCGGCGACGAATCGCTTCGCCAGCGCGACGAAGAGATTGCCCGGTCCGACGATCTTGTCGACGCGCGGCAGACCGTCGATCCCGTAGGCGAGCGCGGCCACCGCCTGGGCGCCCCCGGCCCGCACGACGCGATCGACTCCCAACTCGTGGCACGTCGCCAGCACGTGCACGTTGTCGGCACCGAACGGTGTCGGCGGTGCGACGACGACGATCTCCGGCACGCCCGCCACCCGCGCCGGCACGACCGTCATCAGCAGTGTCGACGGATAGGCCGCAGCACCTCCGGGCACGCAGACGCCGACGCGGTCGAGGGGCAGGAAGCGTTGGCGGAGGAGACCGCCGCCGGGAAGGGGCAGCGCCGCATCGCGGGGAAGCAAGGCGCGCTGGAAGCATTCCACACGGTCGCGGATCCGGCGGATGGCGCGGAGGAAACCGGGTTCGACGGCCTCATGCGCCGCGGCGAGCGTGGCTGACGACACGAACAGCGGCGCGTCCGTCCCGACGCCGTCGAGCCGCGCCGAATACTCGCGGACCGCATCGGCACCCCGGTCACGCACCGCCGAGCAAATCCTCGCGACGACGTCGCGGGGCGACAGCGGTTCGCCGAATACCTCGATGGTGCGCCGCCGCCCCGCCTCGCTCACGAGGTCGGCCTGCGACTCGAGAGCCCGCCGGAGGGCATCGAGGCGTTCGCGATCGCCAGGGACGGCGAGATCGAGGAGCGGGCAGGGTGCGAACGACACGGGTGGTCACCGGAAGCGGGGAGGAGGCGGACCAGCGGCCGCGATGCCACCAGGATACCGATCCGATTCCGGCCGGCTCCCACCGGAGCGCTGGGGGGTCGATCAACGCCGGGCGACGGTCGTCATCGGCTCGCCGAAACGTCGCGACCAGGCGGTGGCGATCCAGTTGTCGCCGTCGGCGGGCCGCGCGGCGGCGCCGGTGCCGCCCGCGAGGACTTCGGCGAGTATGGCTCGGCCGCGGCGGAGCATCGCGGGTGCCGCATCCGGCCGGTCGCCGAACACCGGGTCGGCGGGAATGCCGTCGGGCGCCCGGGTGGGGCGCTGGGCGAGCCGACGATCGATGCGGACGGCGTGACCGATCGCGGCGGCGGCGTCGTCGTGGCGACCGGCGGCCGCGAGTGCGAGCGCTTGGCGGATCCGCGTATCGGGGAGGTCGGGGGCCGCCGCCGCGGCGCGACGGTAGGCGTCGATGGCGGTCGAAAGGCGGGTGCGGTCGTCGACGGCCGCGCGCAACGCCTCATCACCACGGGCGACGAGTTTCGCGGCACGCTGCCGCGCCGCGCGGTTGCTCGCGCCCGCCGCCGCCATGGTCCGCGCTGCAGGGTGCGTCACCCCCGCGAGCATCCGATCGCCGGCGGGACGACGATCGGCGGACAACGGCGGTCGTTGGCCGGTCGATGTCAGGCCGAGGTACGGATAGACGCCCGGCAGGCCGAATACCGGCGCGATGCCCGCCGGGAGCCACGAGCCGAACGGCGAGACCACGATCGGTGGCCAGCACCACGGCACCGCCGCGCACCAGCCGGGTGCGGCAACCATCCCGCGCCCGCACCCCGATCGCCACCAGGGACCGCATCCCGCGTACCAACCACAATCGTTCCAGCCCCACGGTCCGACCGGCGGCCCGTACCATGCGGTCCCGCAGACGCCGTTGCCGAAGGAGCTGCCGACGGCGCAGCCTCTGACCGACACCGATGTGAACGAGCGGACCGCTCCCAAGCCGCACCAGCCCCCGACCCCGGTCGCCCCGAACGCCAGACCAGACCCGGCGAACCCCACGTTGCCGTAGCCCGGCGCGCACGACCACCCGATGGCACTCGGGGCGGCCGGCGGGCACGCGACGAATTGCGGGCAGACGACCGGGGCACACGGCGGTCGGGCGAAACCGACGCTGGCGGCGCAGGTGATGGTGACGGCGACGAGGACGTGCGGGAAAAATCGGCGGCCGCCGTGATCGCGGTGCATGGGATGCCCTCCTCCTCGTCGATTCTAGGGATTCCGCACGGAAAGCGAGGAGCCGGGCGCCCGAGCCTCGGGAGAGCCGGCGTCATAATGGGCAACCCACGACGGCCGCGGTGGGCCGGGCATCCACGAGGGGGCGGCACGATCGCCGCGGCACCGATGACGCAGCGGGCCTCCCTGGGCATCGAACTGGGGCTTCCCCCGGAACAGGCGCGGGTCCTGGCCCGGCTGACCACACCCGACAAGATCCAGCGCTTCATCACCACCCTGCCGATGAACTTCTCGATCGGCAAGACGGCCCGGTCGGTGTCCGCGACGCTTCGGGCCAATCGGGCCCACTGCTTCGAAGCTTCGCTCGTCGCGGCACTCAGCCTGTGGATGAACGGTGATCCGCCGCTGCTGGTCGATCTCGGCGCGGCCGAGGGGGACGTCGATCACGTCGTCGCCGTCTTTCGTCGCGACGGGCATTGGGGTGCGATCTCCAAGAGCAATACCCCCTACCTGCGCTTTCGGGACCCGGTCTACCGATCGATCCGTGAATTGGCGCTGTCGTACTTCCCGCAGTACGTCCGCCGACGCCGCAAGACGCTGCGCACCTACTCGCTCCCGGTCGACATGCGGCGCTTCGATCCCGGGCTATGGGTGTCGCACGCCCGCTACTCCCACGAGATCGTCGATGCGCTGACGGGCGCCCGGCACTTCTCGATCCTGCCACCGGCGGGCTCGGGACGACTGCGGCCGATCGATCCGATCGAGTTCCGCGCCCTGCTGCTCAACGATCATCGGCCTCCGGCGACCGGCCGGACTCCATCGCCGCCTGGCCGAGGAGGCGGCGCAGCGAGGTCATTGCGATCTCGCCGAACTGCCGCGGCGGCACCCGCCACAGCCGCGGGTTGAGCACCTCGACGGCGACGGCCCCCACGTATCCGATCGCCACCAGCCTCGCGACCAGCTCGTCGGGAGACGCTGCCCCCTCGCCCGGCAGGATGCGGTCGGCATCGCTGGCCATCTCGCGCGGCACGTCGGAGATGTCGGACAGCTGGACGTGGGCGAGGTTGGACGCCGCGAGGAGCGCCAGATCGGCGGTCTTGCTCGGCCCGACGGTGAAGTGATGCCAATCGAGGCAGACGCCGAGCGCCGGCGAACCGACGTCGTCGACGAGAGCCAGCGCCGACTGCAGGTTGTTGGGGAAACTGGCCCGGGAGTCGAACTCCAGAGCCACGCGCACGCCGGCATCCGCGCCGCGCGCCGCCGCCTCGCGGAGGCTGGCGGTCAGGCGACCGAGGTCGGAGGCGGCCAGAGGCCCGAAGGCATCGCCGGCGACGACGATCACCGGTACGCCGAGGGCGCGGCAGAGATCGAGCCGGGCCGCGAAGAGCCGCCAGTGCTCGCGCCGCGCGTCCCCTTGGCTGACGAGCAGCCCTCCCTGGAAGCTCGCCGCCACCGCGCGGACGCCATGCGCCGCGAGCCGGTCGGCGACCCCGTGCACGCCACCGAGTCTCGCGGCCGCGGCGTCGACTTGGCCGAGCCACAGATCGACCGCGTGGCAGTGACCGGCGGCGTACTCCTCGAGCACCGTCTCGAGCGGTGTCTCGAGCGAACAGACGGTGGCAAGTGCCGGCTGCATGGTGATCCGCGGGTCAGGCGAGCCGGTCGCGGAGCAGGCCGACGACCTCGTCGATCGGCACGCGCTGTTGAACGAGCGAATCGCGGTCACGGAGGGTGACGGTGCGGTCGGAAAGCGTCTCCCCGTCGATCGTCAGGCACCACGGCGTGCCCGCCTCGTCCTGCCGGGCGTAGCGGCGCCCGACCGACCCCTTCTCGTCGTACTGGCAGGCGAGGTGCGGCTTGAGGCGGCGGTAGAGATCGATCGCCACCTCGGGCATGCCGTCCTTCTTCACCAGCGGCAGGATCGCCGCCTTCACCGGGGCCAGGCGTGGATGGAGGCGGAGCACCGTGCGGCTCCGCGGCTTGCCCTCCTCGTCGGGCACCTCGTCCTCGTGGTAGGCGTCGCAGAGGAAGGCGAGCACGGCCCGATCGGCGCCCGCCGAGGGCTCGATGACGTGCGGCACGTATCGCTCGCGGGTGATGTCGTCGAAGTACGACAGATCCTTGCCGCTCCCCTTGTGCCGCGGTTTGCCGTCGGCGCCGGTCTCCAGCACGAGCGCCCCGTCCTGGCGGACGAGCTTCCCCTCCATGTGGCTGCGGAGATCGAAGTCGCCGCGGTGGGCGATCCCTTCGAGCTCGCCGAACTCGCCGGGCGCCAGGAACGGGAAGGCGTACTCGATGTCGGCCGTGCCCACGGAGTAGTGCGAGAGCTCGTCGGCGGCGTGCTCGCGCAGCTGCAGCTTGCCCTCCGTGAGCCCGAGGTCGAGGTACCACTTCCAACGGCGGTCCCGCCAGTAGCGGTACCAGGCCGCCGAGTCGGCCGGTTTGCAGAAGAACTCGATTTCCATCTGTTCGAACTCCCGCGAGCGGAACGTGAAGTTCCGCGGCGTGATCTCGTTGCGGAAGCTCTTCCCCATCTGGGCGATCCCGAACGGCACGCGGACCCGCGACGTGTCGAGCACGTTCTTGAAGTTGACGAAGATCCCCTGGGCCGTCTCGGGCCGGAGGAAGGCGCGATCGTCGTCGTCGCCCGCCAGGGCCCCGATCCGCGTCTCGAACATGAGGGTGAACGCACGGGGCGCGG
>JBJSXB010000323.1:0-4838 GCA_046086245.1 Planctomycetaceae bacterium
GGGCAGACCGGGCACGACCCAACGGCACCACTCCGGCCAACGCACCAAGCGCTCGACGCGCCACGCGACCTTCGCCCCCGCGACCGGCAGCCCGGTGTAGGTGGTCGCGGTGCCGGTGAGCAGCACCTCGCCGCCGAGAGCGACGCGCGCGGCGGGCGCGGCGAGCTCGACGCGGAACTTCGGCCTCCGGTACTCCTCCACCCGGACGCCGACGCCCCCCTGGGCCGATCCGCACGTGGCATGGAGCGACCACTGCCCGGGCAGTCCGCCGGCCGGAAGGGCGAACGTGCCGTCGAATCCGCCGTTGGCGCTTGTGGTCGTCGTGGCGGTGGCGACCTCGCGTCCGTTGGCATCGCGGAGCACCACCGAGACGTGCTGCCGCGCCAGCGCCCGGTACTCGCCCCGCTCCCGGTCGCCGGCGCAGGCGATTCCCTTGAAGAACAACGTCTGCCCGGGGCGGTGGATGCCGCGGTCGGTCACGAGGACCACCGTCGCCACGTCGCGCTCGAGCCCCGCGGCCCAGACATGGAGCGGGTCGCCGACGATTTCGTGCCGAACGCCGTCGAGCGTCGCGGTGGCGGTGAGGATCGTCTCCCGCCCCGGTTGCCCCGGCACCGCGAAACGCCCCGTGGCATCGGTGGTCACCGCGGCCAGCGCGCGGTAGCCGGGACGGCGTTCCTCGGGATCGCGCACCATCCCCACGACCTCCGCCCCCGCCACCGGCTCCCCCGAGGCGAGATCGACGACGTGCCCCGCCAGCGGCAGCGCCGCGTCGCCCCCTTCCCGCCCCACGAACAGCGCCCGCGACGGCTCGGCGACCAGCGCCAGCCGACCGATCCACACGAGCGTCACGCTCACCGGATTGCCGTCGCCGGCCGCGTCGGCCGTCGGGCTGGCGATCACCCACCACGCCCCCGGTGCCAGGCCCTCGGCGAGCGGCGCCACGGAGACGTCTTCATGACGCTCGCGGAAGTCGGCGGTCGCGGGGAGATCGACCGTGTGGCGGCGTTCGGCCGCAAGCGCGAGGATCGCCGCCCGTTCCTGCTCGTCGATCCACGAGGCGTGCGCCCGGCCGGCGGCGAGGCGTGCCTGCCAGTCGGCCCGGCAGATTCGGACATGCAACCGTGCCACGTTGCGGTAGCGTACGTGCAGTGCCGGCCATGGCTCGGCCCACGAGCGCTCGGCGAGCACCTGCAGCGCCGGGGCCTCGATCGCGACGACCAGTTCCCGGCAGCGGCGGCCGCCCGGCGCGTCAGGATGCCGCTCCGCCCCCTCGAGCGCGCACGAGCGCGCGGCGGCCGGATCGGTGATGCGCAACTGCTCGGCGAGGTGGTACCGCGCCAGCGCCCCCGTCTCATGATCGCCGGCGGCGCTGATGAACCGTTCGAGCGCCGCCCGGTGCCGGGCGCCGACGTCGTCGCCGACGGCGATCCGCGCGGCCCATTCGATCCGTTCGAGATCGACGGCGAGAAACGCGGTTCGGTCGGCGTCGTCGGCATGGAAGTCGAGCAACTCGCGGAACAGCAGCGCCGCGGCGAGCGCCGGCGCGTCGGCGTCGGTCGCGGTCTCCTCCGGCCGCCAGGCGCGGAACTCGGCGACGCCGTCGAGCACCGGGCCGTCGGCCTCCAGGGTGAAGGCGTCTTCCGGCTCGACCAGCCCGCGTTCACCGAGGGTATGGAACGAGAGCGCGTCGTGGGCGACCACGTCGAACAGCGTCGGCCGGTAGGCATCGGGCATGGTGGCCGGCGGCAGGAGCGCCGACCAATCGGCCACCCGTTGGCCCTGGAGGGCGCGGCGCGCGGCGCTCCCCGGTGCGCCGAGCGCGGCGGCGAACCGGCCGCGGATCGCCGCCACGATCTTCGGCAGGTCCCACTCGGCGATCGTCTCGACGCCTCCCTCGGCGCCGCCGCTAGTGCGCTCGTGGAACCGCCAGCGATTGGCCTGGAAGTAGCCCACCATCCAGTTGGCGGCGATCGCCTCCAGCGAGCCGCGCGTCGGCGCCGGGGCCGTGTCGATCGATCGCGCGAGGCGCACCAGGCGCTCCGGATCGTCCGGCGCGCGGCCTGCCGCCTCGGCGCTGGCCCGGGTGGCGATCGCGCGTGCCACCTCGTCCCACGCCCCGGCGGCGATCGCTTCCTTCTCGATGCCCTCCAAGGCCCCCAGCGCCGACAGGGGCCGCTGCTCGGCCAGCGCCTGGTCCACCGCCCGCCAGGCCGCGGCCCGCCCCGCGGACGGGTCGTCGGCGCCGTTGCCCGTTCGCGCCATCGCTCCTCCGATCGTGATCGCCAGTGCCACCCCAATCATGCCGCCGCGCGTCATCGCGTCTCCTCCACCGCTCGAAAGCCTCCCGTCCGGCGCCATCCCGCTCGCGTCGGCAGTCTATGCCCCGTGCGGGGAATCCGTCGGGGCGAAGCGCCGCACCGGCAGCGCGGTAGCATGATGATCGGGTCGGCGTTCCGTCTGATTCAGGAGGATCGTACGTGAAGATCGTCCGCTTCATGTCGCAGGGAGACGAGCACCTCGGCCGGCTCCACGACGACGGCCGTGTCACGTTTCTCGACGGGGATCTGTTCGGTCCGCACGCCGACACCGGTCGCCCGGCGACGATCGACAAACTGCTCACCCCGCTCGAGCCGCGCGACATCCTCTGCATCGGCCTCAACTACCGTCGGCACGCCGCCGAGGGGGGGCAGGCGGTGCCCGAGCACCCCGTGCTGTTCCTGAAGAACTCCGGGGCGGTGCAAAACCCCGGCGACCCGATCCACCTGCCGCGGACACTGCGCAGCGACATGGTGGACTACGAGTGCGAACTGGCGGTGGTCATCGGTAAGACGTGCCGCAACGTCCCCAGGGCGCGCGCCTACGACCACGTACTCGGCTATACCTGCGCCAACGACGTCAGCGCGCGCGACTGGCAGCGGAACGGCGGCGGCGGGCAGTGGTGCCGCGGCAAGACATTCGCGACGTTCTGCCCGCTCGGACCGGCGCTGGTGACCACCGACGAGATCCCCGATCCGGGCCGGCTGACGATCCGCACCGAGCTCAATGGCGCCGTGATGCAGGATTGGAACACCTCCGACATGATCTTCGACGTCGCGACACTCGTCGAGTTCCTCTCGGCGAGCATGCACCTCCGTCCGGGCACGGTGATCCTCACCGGCACGCCCCACGGCGTCGGGTTTGCGCGCACACCCCCGGTCTTTCTCGCGCCCGGCGACACGGTGACCGTCGAGATCGAGGGGATCGGCCGCCTCACCAATCCGGTGATCGAGGAACCGACGGCGGCCGGCTGAACCCGCGCGGTGACACGGACGCCGGTCGTGTCCGTCGGGCGACGCCCGGCCGGGCCGGCGGCCGACCGTCACCCACAACGGCGGGCCACAGCGCCCGCCACACCCGGATGTTGCTCGCCGGTCGGACCACGATTATGATTTTTGACGACTCAAAAATATGTTTTTGGGTCATCAAAATCTCCGGGGGGCAGACACAATGGGCGGCCCGGCCGGCATGACGGCGGCGTGGATCGGGATGGCGGGGACGCGGCGCGGTTCCCGCGGCGGATTCACGCTCGTCGAGTTGCTGGTGGTGATCGCGATCATCGGCACGCTCGTGGGCTTATTGTTGCCGGCCGTGCAGAGCGCCCGCGAGGCGGCGCGGCGCGCCGGCTGTGCCAACAACCTGCGCCAGCTCTCGCTGGCACTCGCCAACCACGAGTCGGCGCGGCGCACGTTGCCGGCCGGCTACGCCAGCGTCGCCGGTCGGACTCCCGTCGATGCGGCCACGCGCGACCGCCCCCCCGGCACCGGTTGGGGACTCCTGGCCGCGCCGTATCTCGAGGAGGGCACGCTGGCGACGGCCTACCGACCCAGCGTCGGCGAGGGGATCGCCGATCCGGTCAACCGGGCGGTCGTGTCGGCATCGCCCGCGGTGTTCCGCTGCCCGTCCGACAGCGGCCCGACGGCACCTTTCCGGGTCCAGGACCGCGCGGGCCTGCCGCATCCATCGGGCGCGGTCCTCGGGCGCTCGAGCTACGTCGGCAACGCCGGACACGCCGAGCCCTGGTCGGCACCGCTCGACGTCTGGTCGGGGGTGGCCAACGGCCCGTTGTACCGCGATTCCTGGGTGCGCATCGCCGACATCGTCGACGGCACGTCGAAGACCGTGATCCTCGGCGAACACACCGCGCGGCTCTCCCAGAAGGCGTGGGCCGGCACGGTGGTCGGCGGCGCGAGCATTCCCGGCGACGGCTTCCGCATCGGCGGGGGGACGATCGCCGCCACCGAGGCCGACGCCGCGGCGACGCTCGTCTTGGTGCACAGCGGTCCGGCGCCGTCCGAGCCGGGAGTCGTCCATCCGCCGAACGACCGCGCGGCGCACGTGTGCCAGATGTACGCCGAGCATCCGGGGGGTTGCAACGTCGCGTTCGTCGACGGTGGTGTGCGCTTCGTCACCGACACCATCGACACGGTGCTGTGGGCGGCGCTGTCGAGCATGAACGGCGGCGAACCGGTCACGGCGCTCGACTGAGGCGGCGCTCGACTGAGGCGGTGCCCAACCGCGGCAGCGTTCGACTGAGGCGGAAGCCCTCCGCCGCCGGTCGGGTCACCGACGCAGCTCACTCCTCCGCCGAGCGATCCTTGTCCACCGGCGGGGCCAGGGCGCGCAGCCGCTCGAGGAGCGCCTGCCGGGCCTTGGAGAAGTGCGGGGCATCCTCCCGGAGCCGCCCACGATGCTGCTTGAGTGTGCGGAGGTGGATGACCGCCAGCTGCGGGCCCTCGGGCAGCCGCTCGAGGGCGACGACGTATCGCGCCAGCGCCCCGTCGTCGAGCGCCGCGACC
>JBJSXB010000324.1:0-14778 GCA_046086245.1 Planctomycetaceae bacterium
GCCCGAGCCAGCCATCGACGTGCTTGTCGTCGCACCCGCCGGTGACGACCGTGGAGGCGATCCACCACAGCGCCTCCCCGACCCCGCGGCGGTAGCCACGGGGGAACGACTCGGGGTTGTCGCCCCGCTCGAACCACCAGAGCAGGTGGCCGGAAAGCAGGGCGAGCGCCGCTACCGGGGCCAGCAGCCCGAGGAGTCGCCACGTGAACAGCTACCGTGCGGCTCCGAGCAGGCCGGTATCGCTCTTTTGACGGATCGTGATCCGCATCCCCGAGTGGAAGATCGGGTGGGTGAGATCGAGGGAGCGCTCGCGTTCCTCGGTGATCGCCACCGGACCGAGGACGACGTCGAGACCGCCGCGTTCGACGCGATCGATCGCCGCGATCACCGTCGGCATGCGCACGAAGGTGCTCTCGAGGTCGAGGGTCCGCGCGAGCCGCTCCCAGATCTCGGGCATCGGGCCGGTCGGCGATTCGCCGTCCCACTCGACGATCGACGCCAGCGGCGCCACGCCGACGCGCACCGGCGTTCGAGCGGGCGGCGGTTCGTCGGCCCGGACGGCCCCGCCGGCGACCACGATCGCCGCCCAGCAGCCGCACCGCCATCGCGCCGTGCCGCGTCCGATCATCGCCACCCCTCCCTGGCAGGCCGCTCCGTCGCCGACGGCTGCCGCGGAAGCGTCGGCACGCTCGTCACCGCCGCGCCTCCGACGCGGCGACCGACCGTTCTACCGCCGGCGGTAGGCCCCACCAATGCCGTTGACGCCGGCACCGTCGCTCGAGCATCGATCGGAACGCCGCTGCCACCGCGGTACACTTCCGGCGGAGGGGCGGATGGGCGAGGGATCATTTCCGACACGTTGGCTGTTCGGCGCCGCCGTGTGGGGGGCGCTGTTTCCCGCTGCGGTGTGCGCCGAGCCGCCGGCGGCCATCGACGACCATTTCTTCACCGCACGGGTCCTGCCCGTCCTCGAACGGCGCTGTTTCGAGTGCCACTCGCACGCAGCTACGATCGAGGGCGGCCTCACGCTCGATTCGGCCGCCGGCTGGCGCGAGGGGGGTGATTCGGGGCCGGCGCTCGTGCCCCATGCGCCCGACGAGAGCTTGCTGCTGCGGGCCGTCCGCCACGTCGCCCCCGCCTCCGCGATGCCCCCCACCGGCCGACTGCCCGACGACGAGGTGGCGATCCTCGCCGCCTGGATCGCCGGGGGCGCGCCCGATCCGCGCGGCGGCCCCGCGGCGGCGCGGCGGTCGGCGGCCGACGTGGTCGCCGGCCGGTCCCACTGGGCGTTTCGACCGGTCGCCGATCCGCCCGCACCGACGGTCGCCGACATCTCCTGGCCGCGTGATCCGCTCGACCGGTTCATCCTCGCCCGCCTCGAAGCCGACGCCTTGCGACCGGTCGACGACGCGCCGCGCCACGCCTGGCTGCGGCGGGTGAGCTTCGACCTCACCGGCTTGCCTCCCACCCCCGACGAGATCGCCGCCTTCCTCGCCGACACCGGCCCCGATGCCCACGCCCACGTCGTCGACCGGCTGCTCGCGTCGCGGGCCTACGCCGAACGGCAGGCGCGGCACTGGCTCGACCTCACCGGCTACGCCGATCAGATGGGCACGAGCAACGACGTGTTCGCGGAGCACGCGTGGCGCTACCGCGACTGGGTCATCGACGCCTACGCGTCCGACCTGCCCTACGACGCCTTCGTCCGCGCCCAGATCGCCGGCGATCTCCTGCCGGCCGACGGCCCCGACACGCACGCCGCGCAGATCACCGCCACCGGGTTCCTCGTCCTCGGCGACGTCGAGATCGTGGCGGTGGACAAACGCAAGCTCGACTCCGACGTCGTCGATCAGCAGGTCACCAAGGTCGGCACGGCATTCCTCGGGATGACCCTCGGCTGCGTGCGCTGCCACGACCACAAGTTCGACCCGATCGCGCTGGAAGACTACTACGGCATCGCCGGCGTGTTCGCCAGCACGCGGTCGGTGCACAAGATTCCCATCGGGGTGTGGAGCAAGGTCAACGAGGTCCAACTGCCGGAGGGGGAGGCCCGCCGTGCCGACCGCTTGCTGCGTGCCGAGGAGCACGCCGACCGGATCGCCGGCATGCGCCGCGACCGTGAGCGGCTCGAGGAGCGGCGCCGGGCCCTCGACGCGCGCATCGAGAAGGCGGCGGCGCGCGAAGGCCGCTCCCCGGCCGACGAGGCGACGGCGGGCGCGGCCGCCGACGAGCGGGAATCGGTGTTCCTCGCCGCCGAGCGCGATCGCCTCGGCGGGGAGATCGGCCGGCTCGACGGCCGGATCGCCCACGCGGAGTTCTTCGCCCCGCGCCCGCCGCGCGCGTTCGCCGTCGGCGACGCCGAGGCGCCCGCCGACATGCCGATCCACGTGCGTGGCAACCCACGGGCCCACGGTGCCGTGGTGCCGCGGGGCGTGCTCCGCGTGGCCTGCTGGGACGATCCACCGGCGATCCCGGCCTCGTCCAGTGGTCGGCGCGAGCTGGCGGAGTGGATCGCCGACCCGCGGAACCCGCTGACGGCGCGGGTGGCGGTCAATCGCGCGTGGCAGAAACTCTTCGGCGTCGGGATCGTCGCCACCGTCGATTACTTCGGCACGCGCGGGGAGCGACCGACCCATCCGGAGTTGCTCGACCGCCTCGCGGCTGACTTCATCCGCGACGGCTGGTCGGTGAAACGGCTCTTCCGCCGGCTGGCACTTTCCCGCACCTACCGGCTCGCGAGCGTCGGCGCGGCGGGAGCGGCGGTCGATCCCGACGCGCGGTTGCTGTGGCGGATGCCACGGCGGCGCCTCGACGCCGAGGCGATCCGCGACGGGGTCCTGGCGGTATCGGGGCGGCTGGTGCCATCGGCGGGCGGACCGGCCCTGCCGCTGGAGATCCCCGAGAACGCCGGCGGGCTTACCGACACGGTCAATCCTCCGAGCTTCCGCTTCCGGCGTTTCCGTCGCGATCAGGAGTTCGTGCGCACCGTCTACCTTCCGGTGGTCCGCTCGGCGCCGCAGCCGGGGCCGGCGCGGCTCCGCGAGGTGTTCGACTTCACCCCGCCGGCCACCTTCGCCGGCATGCGGACCCAGACCGTGGTGCCGACGCAGGCGCTGTTCCTGCTCAACGACCCGTTCATGAAGGCACGCGCCGCCGACCTCGCCACGCTGGTGACGGAGGCCGGCAGCGACCGGGCCGACCGGCTCCATCGGCTGTGGCTGCGCGTGCTCGGCCGAACGATCACGCCCGAGGAAGTGGCCGACGCCGCTGGGTTTCTCGATCGACTCGCCGCCGCAGCACCCGCCGCCGCGACCGGCGCGGCCGCCGATGAAGGCGCCGCCTGGACCGAATTGGCCCACGCGTTGCTGGCATGCAACGAGTTTCTCCTCGTCCCCTGACCCTTCGCCGAACGATCACGAGGCCTGCGATGCGATCGACCCCGTCGTTCCCCGCGCCGTCGCGGCGGGCATGGCTCCGCACCACCGCCTGCGGATTCGGTGGCCTCGCGCTGCGCGATCTCGCCGCCGCCGCCGGCCCCGACGCGGCGCGGCGCCCCGGGGAACCGCGCGCCAAGCGGGTGATTTTCCTGTTCATGCAGGGAGGGCCGTCGCAGCCCGATCTGTTCGACCCGAAAGACCTCGTCCGTCGCCGCCACGGGGAGCGGTTGGCGCCGCCGGTCGATCCGACACTCGAGACCGTGGGCATCGATCGCTATCTCGCCCTCGCGCCGATCGCCCCCCTGGCACCGCGCGGGCAGTCGGGAATCGTGATCTCCGACCTCCTGCCCTGGACGGCGCGGATCGCCGACGAGATCTGCCTGCTGCGCGGAATGGTGGCCGACAACAACCAACACGCCCCGGCGACTTTGCAATTCCACACCGGAAGTCCGATGGAGGTGCGTCCCTCGATCGGGGCCTGGGTCGGGTATGGGCTGGGTACGGAGAACGCCGACCTGCCAGGATTCGTCACCATCCATCCCGACAACGACGTGCGCACCTACGGCGCCGGCTTCCTGCCGGCGCGTCATCAAGGGATGCGGGTCGTCGTCCCCTCCGGAGACGCCGCGCCGATCGACAACCTCGTCGACCCGTCCGCCAAGCCGGCCGTCCAGCGGGCACGGATCGACATGGTGCAGCGGCTCAACCGGCGCTTGCAGCGGCAGGCGGCCGACGACGCGCTGATGGAGGGCATGATCCAGTCGATGGAGACGGCGTTCCGCATGCAGGCAACCGCGCCGGGGTTCGTCGACCTTTCCGGCGAGTCGCGCGCCACGCTCGAACTGTACGGCGTCGGCGGCCGCGACACCGACCGCAACGGCCGCGCCTGCCTGCTGGCCCGACGGCTGTCGGAGGCGGGGGTGCGCTTCGTGCAGGTGACGATGGGGGGCTGGGACCACCATGGCAACATCCGCGAGGCCCTGCCCGCGAGTTGCCGCGGTGCCGACCAGCCGGCGGCGGCGCTGGTGCTCGATCTCAAGGCCCGCGGCCTCCTCGATGAAACCCTCGTCGTCTGGTCGGGAGAGTTCGGCCGCACGCCCTGGAGCCAGGATCTCTCCGGCACCGCCCCGATCGAGACGCACGGCCGCGAGCATCAGCCGGAGGGCTTCTGCACCTGGATGGCGGGGGGCGGGGTGCGGCCCGGCTTCTGCTTCGGCGCGACCGACGACCTGGGCTGGAAACCGGTGGCGGGGCGCGTCCACCTCCACGATCTCCACGCCACCATCCTCCACCAACTCGGGCTCGACCACACGCGCCTCACCTGGCGGCACGCGGGGCGCGATTTCCGCCTCACCGACGTCCACGGCCACGTCGTCCGCGAGATCCTCGCCTGACGAACGGGCTTGCCGCGGGACGGGGCTCCCCCCTACCCTCCGACCCGCGCACGCGCGGTGCCGGCGGTGCCGCGTCCAGCCCCAACGCCGCCCCGGGGATCGGTCCATGACGATGTTCGTCGTCCCCTGCCTGGCGAGCCTGGCGCTCTACGCGATCGCCTGGTGCCTCGTGGTGCCCCGGCTCGTCGCCCGCCGGCGGCCCGCCGACGGTGGGCCCCACGCCCCGCTGCCCGGCCTGACGATCCTCAAGCCGCTGTGCGGTCTCGACGAGGATCTCGCGGCGAACCTGGCGAGCTTCCTCGACCTCGACCACGCGCCGCTGCAGATCGTCTTCGGCGTCGCCGACCCGTTCGACCCGGCGCTGGCGGTGGTCCGCCGGCTGGTGCGGTCACGGCCGTCACGCGACGTGGCGATCGTGGTCGGCCGCACGACCGACGCGCCGAGCCCGAAGATCGCCCTCCTCGAGGCGCTGCTCCCGCACGTCCGGCATCCGATCGTGCTGCTCTCCGACAGCAACGTGCGCCTCGAGGGGACCGAGCCGACGGCGATCCTCCCGCTGTTCGCCGATCCGACGGTGGGGATGGTCTACCAGCCGGTGGTCGCGCGCGGCGAACGGACGGTGGCCGCCGCGGTCGAGAACCTCCACTACACCGAGTACGCCGCATTCCTCACGATCGGGATCCACGCCCTCGTGCGGCAGCACACGGTCAACGCCAAGGGCATGTGGCTGCGCCGCGCCGCCCTCGACGACCTCGACGGGTTCGCCACCGTGCGCGACAGCGGCGCCGACGATTACGAACTGGGGCGGCAGGTGCAGGCCGCGGGGTGGGGACTGGTGCCGGCGGCGATGCCGGTCGGGGTGGTGCAGCGCGACTGGTCGTGGCGCCAGCTGTTCTCCCGGAACCTACGACACGCCGGCCTCCGGCTCCGCATCTGTCCCCTCGCGTATCCGCTCGAATTGCTCGTCAATCCTGTCGCCTGGGCGGTGCCGCTGGCGCTGCTGCCGGGTCTGTGGCGGGTGGCGCTGGCGGCGGTCGTGGCCAAGGTGGTGATGGAACTGTCGGCGACGCGCCTGCTTCGCGGGCAACCGCTCGCCGCCCGGTTCGTGCCGGCGATCCTGCTCAAGGACGTGGTGATCTTCGCCTGCTGGTTCGTGGCGCCGTTCCAGCGCACCGCGTGGTGGCGCGACCGCTGCTACCGTCTTCTTCCCGGTGGCCGTATCGAGGCGGTCGCCGTGCCCGACACCGCGCCCGTGGGGGTGCTCGAATCCGCCGCCTGACCACGGCGCCGTCCCCGAGGTCGGCCGGACGCCGCCCGCTCGAACGATCGAATCCCCTCCATCCGGGAGAGTTTCACCATGCCGGCGTCACCGATCGAGCACTCCGCCGAGGCTCGCCGCGTCCCCCTCGCTGGACTGCTCGTCATGGCGGCGCTGCAGGCCATGCCCGCCCCGGGTGCTGACTGGGCCCAGTTCCGCGGCGGACCGGCGCTCGGTCATGCCGGGGGGGAACTGCCGCCGGTGTCGTTCGACGACACCCGCCTGGCGTGGCGGACGGCGATCCCGGGGTCGGGCTGGTCACAGCCGGTGATCGCGGGGGGGCGGCTCTACGTGACGACGGCGGTGGTGCCGGGAGGCCGGCGCCCCAAGGGTTCGGGCGGCGCGATGGACTTCAGCACCCTCGGCCGCCCGAGCATCCCGCGGGACGCCGTGCAGTGGCGTGTGATCTGCCTCGAGCCGCGCGACGGCCGCATCCTGTGGGACAAACTCGTCGTCGAGCAGAAGCCGACCTACGGCACGCACGCCTCCAACACCTACGCCACCGAAACCCCCTGCGCCACCGCCGACGGCGTGATCGCCTTCTTCGGGGCGACCGGCACGCTCGTCTCGCTCGATCGCGACGGCACCGAACGTTGGCGGCGCGAGTTCGGCACGCAGGCGATCCAGAATCAGTTCGGCACCGGCGCCTCCCCCGTACTCGCCGGCGATCGGCTCGTGCTCCAGCTCTACAACGACGACACCGCCAAGCTCGTCTGCCTCGATGCCCCCACCGGTGCCGAACGCTGGGTCGCCTCGCGCGACAAGGGCACGTCGTGGGCCACTCCCGTGATCTGGGACAACAAGGGGGTTCCCGAGGTGGTCGCCGCCGGGCAGGGGATGATCGTCAGCTACGCGCTGGCCGACGGCCTCGAACGCTGGCGGTTCGCCGGGATCGACACCTCGTTCGCCTGCTCGGTCGTCGCCGACGCCGAGGCGGTCTATTTCGGCACCTCGAGCCCCGGCAGCAGCTCCCCGGCCGCCGCCATCGCCGCCGGGCACACCGGCGACCTGTCGCTGCCCAAGGGGGAGAAGACGTCGTCGGCGGTGTGGTGGAGCCGCGGCAAGAGCGGCGCCGGGATGCCGTCGCCGGTCGTGGTCGGCGATCACCTCTATTTCTTCGGTAGCACCGTCGTCTGCGTCGACAAGCGCACCGGCGTCGAACGCTACCGCAAGCGCATGCCGGGGGGCACCCAGGCGGTCGGCTGCCCCGTGGTGGTCGGCGACACGATCTACGTGGTCAACGAGAAAGGCCGGGCGCTCGCCTTCCGCGCCGGTGCGGACTACGAATTGCTCGGCGAGTCGAGCGCCGGCAGCGACGACGAGGTGTGGTGGTCGACCCCGGCGGTCGTCGACGGGAGCCTCTACGTCCGCTCCAGCGACGCGGTGAGTTGCATCCGCTGACGGCGCCGACCACTGACCGCTTCAGAAGGGTACGAGCGTCGACCGCTCGCTCCGCGGCGGCGCGGCGGTGCGGCGAAAGGCGACGATCTGCGTTCTGCCCGCGAGCACCGCCGCCCGGTGGCGGAGCCGCGAGAGCACACCCGTTTGGCCGCGGTACGGCCAGAGATCGATGGGCTGCAGGCACTCCCCCCAGTTGCCGGCGAGAAACCGCAGCACACGGTTCACGTGCGGATGGGGGGCGTCGTCCATCACCAGCACCCCGCCCGCGGGAAGGAGCCGGAGGCAGTAGTAACAGTCGACCAACACGTTCTCGAAGAGATGCGATCCGTCCACGTAGACGAGCCCGAAGCGGCGGCCGGCGGCCACGAGCCGTGGAAGCACCAGTTCCGACGGCTCCTCGACGATCTCGACGTGGCCAGCGAGCCCCGCCCCCTCGATCATCATCCGCCCCACGTCGTCGAACAGCGCGCGTTGGAAGGGATCGATCGCCACGTGCTGCCGCGCCGCGGGGAGGCCACGGTCGGCGAGGCTGCTCGCCAGCGCCAGCGCCGAGCCGCCGAGCGCCAACCCGACCTCGAGCGTCGCCTCCGCGCGCGACTCGTCCGCCAGCGCCCGTAGCACCGCCAGCGTGTTCACCGACGAGAGCGTGTCGGGGTCGCGGAAGGCGCGACCCGAGCGGCCCACGACGCCCCCGGCGGCGAGGCGGGTGAAGAGCATCTCGAGCTGCGGCCGACAGAACGGCAACCGGCGCCAATCCTGTTCCACGCGTCGCTTCTCCGGGGTGGCCGCGGCGTACCGGGATCATGCCGGCGGAGCTATCATGGCGGCTGTCCGGCGCGGAAGCGAGGCGACCGTCGTCGGCCGCGGCGCCGGGCTTTCCGCGGCGAGCGGGGCCGGCACGATTCGGTCCCGGCGGGCCACGATCAGCGAGGGGTGGGCATGTTCGAGTTGCTCGCGTCCCGGTCCGACCGTGCCATCCTCTGCGGCCGCGGCCCGCGCCGCCGCGATCTGCTCCACGCCGGGGCGTTGGCCGCCGTCGGGCTCTCGCTCCCCCAATACGCGCGGGCCGCCGCCGAGGGGCGTGTCCGCCCGGGGCACGAGAACCGCTCCTGCATCATGATCTTCAACCTCGGGGGGCCGAGCCAACTCGACCTCTGGGACATGAAGCCCGACGCGCCCACGGAGATTCGCGGTCCCTTCAAACCGATCCGTACCGCCAGCGATGCCTTCGAGATCTCGGAACTGCTGCCACGGCATGCCGCGCTCGCCGACCGCTTCTCGCTGGTGCGTTCCTGCCGCCACGACGGGGCCGCGGTGCACGACGCCGGTTGGCAAATGATGCAGACCGGACGGCGGTTCACCGGGGGGATCGAGACACCCCACGCCGGCAGCGTGTCGGCCTACCTGCTCGGTCGGCGCAGCGACCTCCCGCCGTTCGTCGTCCTGCCGGAGTTGATGGGCCGTGGCGGCGGCAACCTCCCCAACGGCAAGGCGGGCGGCTTTCTCGGCAAGGCGCACGATCCGTTCGCGCTCATGGCCGATCCGTCGCAGGCCGATTTCCGGGTCCCCGACCTGCTCCCCCCCGATCAATTCGCCGGCGCGCGGCTCGACCGACGGAGGCGGATGCGCGAGCTGGTCGACGCCACGACCGCGGCCTTCGAGGCGAGCGAGGACGCCCGCCTGCTCGACGACGGATTCCAGGCGGCGTGGCGGATCATGTCGAGCCCGGCGGCCCGCGAGGCCTTCGACCTGGGCCGCGAGCCGGCCGCGATCCGCGAGCGCTACGGGCTCAACCGCTTCGGTCAGTGCTGCCTACTCGCCCGCCGACTCGTCGAGAGCGGCGTGCGCTTCGTGACGATCAACACGTTCCTCACCGTCTTCGACGAGATCACCTGGGACATCCACGGCTCGAAGCCGTTCACGTCGATCGCGGGCATGAAGGACATCGTCTGCCCGATGTACGACCAGGCCTACTCGGCGTTGATCGAGGATCTCGCCCAACGCGGACTGCTCGCCGACACGCTCGTCGCCGGGCTGGCGGAGTTCGGGCGGACGCCGAAGGTCAATCCGGCCGGCGGCCGCGACCACTGGCCGCAATGCTTCACCTGCTCGTTCGCCGGCGGCGGCGTGCAGGGGGGACGCGTGGTGGGGGCGAGCGACACCGTCGGCGGCTTCCCGGCGGAGCGGCCCGTGGGGCCCGGGGACATCGTCGCCACGATCTTCCACTCGCTCGGCCTCGATCACACCGCCCATCTGCCCGGCCCGGCGGGGCGCCCCTTCGCGCTCACCGACTTCGGCACCGAGCCGATCCACGAACTGTTCGCCTGACCCCGCTTTCGGACCCGATCGATGCGCGCCCGCCTGCCGATCCTCCTCGCCGCGCTGCTGGCCCGCGTCGCCGCGGCCGACGGCCCTGCGGCACCGAGTTTCGAACTCGACGTCGTGCCGATCCTTTCGAAGGCGGGATGCAACGGCGGCGGCTGCCACGGAGCCCTCGCCGGCAAGGGGGGCTTCCGCCTCTCGCTGTTCGGCTACGACCCCGGCGCCGACCATCGGGCGATCACGCGCGACGCGCTCGGACGGCGGATCGATGCTGCCGATCCCGGCGCCAGCCTGCTGCTGGCCAAGCCAACCGGCGCCGTCGCCCACAGGGGAGGGCGGCGGCTCGATCCGGACGGGGTCGACTACGCGCTCCTGGCCGCCTGGATCGCCGCCGGCTGCCCCGGACCAGAAGCCGACACCGTCGCCCTGACGGCGATCGACGTCGGACCGCGCGAGCTCACCTTGGCCCGCCACGCCACCGGCCCGCTGACGGTCACGGCACTCTACTCCGACGGCCGCCGCCGCGACGTCACGCGGCTGGCGCGGTTTACCTCCACCGACGAAGCGGTGGCGACGGTCGATCCCGCCGGCGTGGTCACCGTGGTCGGCCACGGCGCCGGGGCGATCACCGCCTGGTATTCGTCGCGCATCGCCGTGGCGACCGTGATCTCACCCTTTCCGCACGCCATCGACGCCGCGACGTTCGCCACCGCGCCGGTGGCCAACGTGATCGACCGCCTGGTCCTCGAGCAGCTCGCCGCCCTCCGGCTCGAGCCCTCGCCCCCCTGCGATGACGCCACCTTCATCCGCCGTGCGTTCCTCGACACCATCGGTCGCCTGCCGACGGCCGAAGAGGTGCGTCGCTTCCTCGCGGACGACGCGCCCGCCAAGCACGAGCGCCTCGTCGACCTCCTCCTGGCGCGCCCGGAATTCGTCGACTATTGGGCGTGGAAATGGTCCGATCTGCTGCTCGTGACCGGTTCGAAGCTCCGTCCAGCCGCGGTCGCCGCCTACCACCGGTGGATCCGCGACCGGGTCGCCGATCGCACCCCGTGGGACGAGTTGGTGCGGCAGGTCGTCACCGCCAAGGGCTCGAGTTCGACCGACGGGGCGACCAACTTCTTCGCCGTCCACCAGGATCCGGAATCGATGGCGGAGAACGTCAGCCAGGCGTTCCTCGGCCTTTCGATCGGCTGCGCGAAATGCCACAACCATCCGCTGGAGAAATGGACCAACGACCAGTACTACGCGTTCGCCAACCTATTCGCGCGGGTCCGGGCCAAGGGTTGGGGCGGTGATCCGCGCAACGGCGACGGCGAACGCACGCTGTTCGTCGACACGACGGGCGATCTGCTCCAGCCGCGCACCGGCCGGCCGCGGCCGCCGGCTCCGCTCGACGCCGCGCCGCTCGATCCTGCCGACCCGGGCGACCGCCGCGAGGCGCTGGCGGCGTGGCTCACCGATCCGGCCAATCCGTCGTTCACGCGTGCCATCGTCAACCGCGTGTGGGCCAACTTCTTCGCGATCGGCCTCGTCGAGCCGGTGGACGATCTGCGTGCGAGCAACCCGGCCTCCAACGAGCCGCTGCTGGCGGCGCTGGCCGCCCATCTGGTCGAACACGAGTACGACCTGCGGGCGCTGATGCGTCTGATCCTCACGAGCCACACCTACCGGCGTTCGGCGGTTCCCCTGCCGGCCAACGCCGCCGACCGCCGCTGGTTCGCCCGTGCCTATCCACGGCGCCTCGCCGCCGAGGTGCTCGCCGACGCGATCGCCGACGTCAGCGGGATCCGCGACGCCTACACCGAGATCGCCCTCAACGACGGTTCGACCGAGAAGACGAGCGCCTACGCTCCCGAGACGCGCGCCGTGCAACTCGCCGACTCCGCCGTGAAGAGCCCCTTCCTCGAGACGTTCGGCCGCAATCCCCGCGACATCACCTGCGAGTGCGAGCGGAGCAACCAACCGAGCCTCGTGCAGGTGCTGGCCCTCGCCAACGGCAGCGCGATCAACGGCAAACTCGCCGCGCCGGCTGGTCGCATCACCCAGTTGCTCGCCACCGACCCGTCCCCCGATGCCCTCGTGGAGCGGGCGTGGCTCGAATGCCTCTCGCGGCGGCCCACCGACGAGGAGCGGAAGGCGTTCGTCGACATCCTCGCGGGCTCGCCGGCGGACCAACGGCGCGCCGTGGTCGAGGATCTCTACTGGTCGCTGCTGACCAGCCGCGAATTCCTCTTTCGCCACTAGCGTTCCCGCCGCAGGAAACCACGATCGTGCGCGACCCGCTTCCTGGAAACGGCCTTCTGCCGGCCACGCTGGGCGTGGCGCTTGCGCTTGGAACGCTTGTGGCGCGGTCCGCCGAGCCGTCGTTCGAACGCGACGTGGCGCCGCTGTTGCGGGTCTACTGCGCCGGCTGCCACGCCGGCCGCGACGCCGAAGGGGGACTCGCGGTCGAGACCTACGCGCTGCTGCGCGCCGGCGGGTCTTCCGGCGATCCACTCGTGCCCGGAGACGCCGCCGCGTCGTTGCTCGTGCGGCGCCTCGCCGCCACCGGCGACGACCACATGCCTCCGGGCGGACAACCGCAGCCTTCTCCCGCCGAGATCGCCCTCATCGCCGGCTGGATCGCCGCCGGTGCCGCGGCGCCGACGGTCGACGTCTCGATTCTCTCCACGCTCGCGGTGCCACGCCTGCCGCCGGCGACGGGCGCGCTGCCGGTGACGGCGTTGGCCGTCGCACCCGACGGTCGGATGGCGGTGGCACGCGAGCGGCTTCTCGAGGTCGCCGTCCCGGGGGCGGGGACGCGGCTCGCGGCCGATCCTCCGGGGCGGGTGACCGCACTGCACTTCACCGCCGGCGGCCGGCTGCTCGTGGCGGGTGGGATCGCCGGCCTGACGGGCTCGGCACAGTGGCAGGGCGCCGATGCCGGCAGCGTGATCGTCGCCTTCGGTCCGCACCGCGACATCCTCCACGACGCCGAGCTCTCTCCCGACGGCCTGTTCGTGGCCACCGCGGGCTACGACGCGAGCGTGAAGCTGTGGCGGTCGGCCGATGGAGCGCTCGTGCGGAGCATCGATGTCCACAACGGACCGGTGTTCGATCTCGCCTGGCATCCCTCCGGCCGGGTGCTCGCCAGCGCCAGCGCCGACGAGACGGTGAAGCTGTGGCGCGTCGCCGATGGCGTCCGGCTCGACACCCTCAACGAGCCGCGGGGCGGGTTGCGCGCAGGGACGTCCACCCCCGACGGCCGGCACCTCTTCGCGTCCGTCCTCGACCGGAGGATCCACCTGTGGCGCGTGACGACGCTCGAGCAACCCGGGCGCAATCCGCCGCTCGTCTCCCGGTTCGCGCACGAAAGCCCGGTCGTCGCCCTGGCGCTGTCGGCCGACGGGTCGCTGCTGGCCAGTGCGGCGGAGGATGCCACCATCGCCCTGTGGTCGATGCCCGACGTCGGGTTGCTGGCCACGCTGCCGCCCGGTGCGGCCGCCATTACGGCCCTGGTGCCGGCGGGTGCCGGCTTCCGTGCCGGCCTCGCCGACGGCCGGGTGATCGACGTCGACCCTCCGGCGGGCCGCTCGGCGACGGCCCCGCCGGCCGGGCCATCGTCCGCGGCCGCGGTCGCCGCGGCCCCCGCGGCCGAACCGGTGGCGGTCGAGGAAGCCGAGCCCAACGACACGCCCGACACGGCCACGCCGGTGCCGGGCGCGGCACTGATCGGTGGCACGATCGCCCGGCCCGGAGACGTCGATCTGCTGCGGTTCGCCGCCCGGGCCGGCCAGCCGCTGCTGCTGGAGACGTCGGCCGCCCGATCCAACGCACCGCTCGACTCGCGGATCGAGGTGCTCCATGCCGCCGGCGCCGAGGCCGGTCGCCCGGTGGCACGTGTCGTCCTCCAGGCGACGCGTGACAGTTGGTTCACGTTTCGCGGCAAGGACTCGAATCAGGCCGACGACTTCCGCCTCCACAACTGGACGGAGATGGAACTCGACGAACTGCTGTATGCCGGAGGCGAGGTGGTGCGTTTGTGGCTCTACCCGCGCGGCCCCGACAGCGGCTTCAAGGTCTATCCCGGCTCGGGCAAGCGGCAGCCGGTGTTCGACACCACCGCGGTCACCCACGCCCTCGGCGAGCCGGCGTGGATCGTGCGGCCGCTTCCCCCGGGAGCGCGGCCGTCCCCGAACGGCCTGCCGGTGTTCCCGCTGCCGTTCGAGAACGACGACGCCGCCAATCGCCGACTCGGCAGCGATTCGCAACTGCTGTTCACCGCGCCGGCCGACGGCGACTACCTCGTGCGGGTGAGCGACGTGCGCGGCTTCGGCGGCGCGGCCTTCGCCTATACGCTCGCGATCCGTCCCGCCCGCCCCACCTTCTCGGTGACCGTCGGTGGCGTGAACCCCAAGGTGAGCCCCGGCAGCGGCCGCGAGCTGTCGTTCACGGTGACGCGCGACGAGGGATTCGATGGTCCGGTACGGATCGCCGTGGCCGGCCTCCCGCCCGGCTTCACCGTCGCCGGTCCGATCGACGTCGAGGCGGGGCAGGAGCGGGCGCTGGCGGTGCTCGAGGCCTCCCCCGACGCCGTCGCTCCCGACGACACCGCCGACAAGGGGGTCCGCGTGACGGCCACGGCGATGATCGACGGCCGCGAGGTGGTGCGCGACCTCGGCTCGCTCGGCGACATCCAACTCGCCGACCGCGCGAAGGTCACCGTCGAGATCCTCGATGCCGCGGGGGCTGGGCGTGCCGCGCCGGGCGAGCCCTTGGTGTTCGCGATCCGTCCCGGGGCGACGGTCACGGCGCGCGTCCGCGCCGTGCGGCACGACTTCGCGGGGCGCATCGAGCTCGGCGGCGACGATTCGGGACGCAACCTCCCGCATGGTTGCTTCATCGACAACATCGGTCTCAACGG
>JBJSXB010000325.1:0-10202 GCA_046086245.1 Planctomycetaceae bacterium
ACTTCATCCTCGCCCAGCCGCTGGCCTACGACACGCGGGTCGGCGAGCGGGGCGGCTCGCTCTCCGGCGGCGAGCGGCAGCGGCTGTCGATCGCCCGCGCCCTGCTCGTCGACCCGCGGATCCTCGTCCTCGATGAGGCCACCTCCGCCGTGGACGTGGAGACCGAGGCCGTGATCCAGGCCGCGATCGACCGGCTGGTGGTCGGCCGCACGACGATCGCCATCGCGCATCGGCTCTCAACGCTCCGGCGGGCCAGCCGGCTGGTGGTCCTGGAGGCGGGCCGGATCGTGGAGATCGGCACCCACGACGAGCTCCTGGCGCGGGACGGCGCCTACGCGCGGCTCTACCACTCCCAGATGAAGCCGGCCGAGGAAACCGCCCCCGCGCGCTGACCCCGACGCCATGACAGCCCCCCCGCCCCCCGCCGCGCCGCAGCCCGACTGGACCCTCGTCCGGCGGCCCCACGGCCGCGTCGACTTCGTCGCCGCCGACGGCACGGTCCACGCCGACGTCGACGTCCTCCGCGCCTTCCCCATCTCGGCGCCGCGCGGTCCCGCGGCCGTGCTCGCCTCCGACGGCGCGGAACTGGCCTGGATCGAGGCCATCGACGACCTCCCCGAGCCGCTCCGCTCGCGCGTCCTCGAGGAACTGTCCGACCGGGAGTTCCTCCCGGCGATCACGCGCATCGAGTCGATCTCGGACACCGACCCGGCGGAGTGGACGGTGGTCACCGACCGGGGACCGCGCCGCTTTCCCCTAGCCGGCCCCGACGACGTGGAACGGCTGGCCGACGGCAGCGCGCTGGTCGTCGACACCAGCGGCGTCCGCTACCGGATCGCGTCGATCGCCGCCCTCGACGCCCACAGTCGGCGGATCCTCGACCGGACGATGGAGTGAGCCCCCAGCCGCTCCATCCTGCCCCGCTCCACCCGGCCCTTCCGGGGGTCCTTGCCCGGGGCGGTAACCTGGAACGATTGCACCGCCCGTGCCGACCAGGATGGGGTTTTTCCCGCGGATTTCCCGGAAAAAAAGTGAACAAACCGGTTGAAGCCCGCGTTGCTGGGATTAGTCTCGGGGGTGCTTTTTCCGGAGGTCACCCGATGGTCGTTCGCACTGCCGTTTCCGCCCCCTCGCCCCGCCGCCGCGTGCGCGGCGCCCGCCTCGCGCTGGTCGCGGCGCTCTTCCAGGCGGCCCCCTTCCCGGCCCTGGCCCCGATCGCCGACGCCGCCTGTTGCGGCGACGCGCCGGTGGTCCGGGCGCCGTTCGCCTCGCAGACCTACCGCCTCGACTTCCAGACCGTCTACGACGAGCGGCAGGTCGAGGCGACGCGCGTCACCTACGAGACCGTCTACGCCACCAAGACCTACACCGTCACCAAGCCGGTGTGGGAGACGCAGACCACGCAGCGCCGCTACACCGTCCAGCGTCCCGTCTGGGAGACGCAGACGCGCGAGGAGCGCACCACCGTCATGAAGCCGGTGTGGGAGACGGTGGTTCAGGACCAGAGCTACGACCGTGTCCGCGACGTCGTCGAAACGAACACGCGCGAGGAACGCTTCACCGTCATGAAGCCGGTCACCGAGACGGTGATGCAGCAGCAGGTGAGCGTCGTCCGCAAGCCGGTGACCGAGACGGTCATGCAGCAGCAGGTAAGCGTCGTCCGCAAGCCGGTCGTCGAGACGGCGGTGCAGCAGCAGGTGAGCATCGTCCGCAAGCCGGTCTACGAGACCGCCGAGCGCGAGGAGGCCTTCACCGTGGCCGAGCCGGTGACGACGATGCGGACCGCCTACGCCGACCAGGGTGGGTACGTCGATCAGGTCACCCCGATGGTGGCTCCGGGCACGACGCAGTTGGCGTGGGTGCCGGGCGGCTGGGCGGTGAACCCTGTCAACGGCTTGGCCACCTGGCAGCGGGGCGGATACGGCTGGGCGATGACTCCCGGCGTCGCCTTCAATCAGGTCAATCGTGTCTACCAGCCCAACGTCGTCGCCTACCAGGTGCCGGAGACGACGGTCGTCAATCGCGTGATGACGCGGAAAGTGCCCGTTCAGACCATGCGCTACGTCGACGAGCAGGTGGTTCAGCAGGTTCCCGTCCAGACCACGCGATACGTCGAGGAGCAGGTGGTCCAGCAGGTCCCCGTCCAGACGATGCGCTACGTCGATGAGCAGGTGGTCCAGCAGGTCCCCGTCCAGACCACGCGGATGGTCGCCGAGGAACAGGTGCGGCAGGTGCCGGTGCAGACCGTCCGCAAGGTCGTCGAGCGCGTGGAGCACAAGGTGCCCGTCCAGGTCTGCCGGATGGTGCCCGAGGAGCAGGTCCGGCAGGTGCCGGTGCAGACCTGCAAATTCGTGACCGAGGAACGCGTCGAACCGGTCAGCGTGCAGGTGCTCAAGTACGTCAGCGAACAAAAGTCCGTCCAGGTCCCGCGGGTGGTGGAAAAGCGCACGCCCTACACTTACACCGTGCGGACGCCGCGGACGGTGGTGCTGCGCGTGCCGCTCGATCCCTGTGGCAACCCGCTCCCCGGCGCGACGCTGCCCACGGCGGCGACGTCGGTCGTCGCGCCGGCGTCCGGCACGGTCGTGCCGGCGACGACCTACGCACCGGTGACATCGGCTCCGGTCAGCTCGGCACCGGTGACCCCTGCCGCCGGGACGACGGCGTCGGGAGCGGCCGGCAGCGGCACGCATCCCGCCACGGGAACCGGTGCCGCCGCCCGGCCGACCACGGCGCCCCCCGCGCTGTCGGCGAGCGAAGCGGAGAAGGCGACGACGCCGAGCGGCGGCTGGACCGACTCGCCGCTCGACCATGTCGATCCGACCACCGGCAAGGCCGCCGAACAGCCCGCCGCAGTCAACTCGATCCGCGTCGAGGCCGACAAGGCGATCGAACCGGCGCCGAAGCCCGCCGCCGGCGATTCGCCCGCGGCCGCAGCGCCCGCCGCCGGGAGCGGTGCCAACCGCGTTCCGACGGGAGCCGTGGAAGCGATTCCCACGCCGCCACCGAGTAAGATGTCCGCTGATCGGTCGGCGACCGTGGTCGCCGATCCACCGCTGGTGCCGGTGCGTCCCGCGGACCGCAATGCGGTGTCCTCCCCCGCGCTTCCTGCGCATCAGCAGCGCCGCGACGACGCCGGTCGTGCCGTCACCGGCAAGACCACCTGACGCGCGGCGCCGCGATACAGCTTGGGCGGCGATCCTTGTCGCCGCGATACAGCTTGGGCGGCGATCCTTGTCGCCGCCGCGGGCAGGGGTTAGCTTCTCCGCGGTCGCCTGACCCTGGAGATTCCCCCGTGGCGAAACAGCATCGCATCAAGGTCGTCGGCCCGGTCGTCGATCTCGATGGCGACGAAATGACCCGCATCATCTGGCGGTTCATCAAGGATCAACTGATCCTGCCCTACCTCGACGTCGATCTCCGCGAATTCGATCTCTCGATCCAGAATCGCGACGCCACCGGCGACCAGGTGACGATCGACGCCGCCCACGCCATCCTCGCCTGCGGCGTCGGCGTGAAGTGTGCCACGATCACTCCCGACGAGGCACGCGTGAAGGAGTTCGGCCTGAAGTCGATGTGGAAGAGTCCCAACGGCACGATCCGCAACATTCTCGGCGGGGTGATCTTCCGCTAGCCGATCATCATCGGCAACATCCCGCGGCTGGTGCCCGGTTGGACCAAACCGATCGTCGTCGGCCGCCATGCCTTCGGCGACCAATACCGCGCCACCGACGTGAAGATCCCCGGCGCCGGCACCCTGACCCTGGCCTTCACCCCCGCCGACGGAGGCGCGCCGATGGAGATCAAGGTCTTCGAGTTTCCGTCGGCCGGCGTGGCGCTGGCGATGTACAACCTCGACGACTCGATCCGCGACTTCGCCCGGGCCAGCTTCCGCTACGGTCTCGCGCGCCGGTTTCCGGTCTATCTGTCGACGAAGAATACGATCCTCAAGGCCTACGACGGGCGCTTCAAGGACCTGTTCCAGGAGATCTTCGACGCCGAGTTCAAAGAGCAGTTCGCCGCCCACGGCCTCACCTACGAGCACCGCCTCATCGACGACATGGTCGCCTCGGCCCTGAAGTGGGACGGCGGCTACGTCTGGGCCTGCAAGAACTACGACGGCGACGTACAGAGCGACGTCGTCGCCCAGGGATTCGGCTCGCTCGGCCTGATGACCAGCGTGCTGATGACGCCCGACGGCAAGGTGGTCGAGGCCGAGGCGGCGCACGGGACCGTCACGCGGCACTACCGGCAGCATCAGCAGGGGAAGGCGACCTCCACCAATCCGATCGCCTCGATCTTCGCCTGGACACGCGGCCTCGCCCATCGCGGCACGTTGGACGGCACGCCCGAGGTGATCCGCTTCGCCGAGACCCTCGAGCGCGTCTGCATCGAGACGGTCGAGGCGGGCAAGATGACCAAGGACCTGGCGGTGCTCGTCGGCCCGGCGCAGCCGCACCTCGATACGCAGGCGTTCCTGGCGGCGATCGACGATACCCTGCGCCGGGCGATGGCTGTCTGAACGAAGGGTGTTGCCCATGCCCGTCCGCAGGGTGCGCTACCCCGCCGATCGCCGGGCTCCCGACCCCGTCGGGGAGTCGCTGTTCGAGCGCCAGCAGCGCGGTGAACCGCAACTCCATTCCTGTGCGCTGGTGGCCGACGTCCTCGGCCTCCCGCCGGCGGCCGTGCGGCACTGGGCGCGCGTCGGCTGGCTCGTGCCGGCCCGGCATGCCGCGGGCGTGGCGTGGTTCGATTACCACCAACTGCGCGGCGCGAGGGTCCTCGGGCGCTTCCTCGAGGCCGGGTTGTCGCTGCGCGCGATCGATGCCGCGGTGGCGTCCTTCACGCGCCCCGGCACGCCGCCACCGCTCGACCATCTGGAGATCTCGGGAGGGCACGTCTGCCTCCGCGCGGGCGACCGGCTTCTCGGCCCGGGCGGCCAGATGCTCCTGCCGCTCGAACGGTCGGCCATGGTCGACGGCGCGCCGACGGATGTCGCGCTGCTGCGCTTCGGCGCCGGCCCTGACGAGCCACGCGGACCAAACCGCCGCGACGGGGACGAGGCGGATGGCGGCGACGCGGTGGATGAATTGTTGGCCCTGGCCGCGGATCTCGACGCCGCCGGCGAGCATGCCGAGGCAGCGGAGGCGTTCCGGGCCGTGCTCCAGGCGACCGGACCATCGGCCGAGGTCTGCTTTCCGCTCGCCGAGACCCTGTTCCGTGCCGGGGATCTCGCCGGCGCGCGGGAGCGGTACTACGCCACCCTGGAGATCGAGCCCGACCACGTCGAGGCGCGCTGCGGACTGGGGCGCGTGCTCGCGCTGCTCGGGGAGCGGCTGCTGGCCCTGGCCGCCCTCGAGGGGGTGATCGCCCAGGAGCCCGACTATCCCGACGCCCACTTCCACGCCGCCGCGGTGCTCCGCGATCTCGGCCATCGCGCCGAAGCGGAGCGTCGCCTGCGGACGTTTCTCACCTTGGCACCGGTCAGCCCGTGGGCGAGCCGCGCCCGCGCGTGGCTCGACGACGCCTGATACCGAGCCGGCTCACCACGGGCCGCGGTTGGGGTGGACACCGAATTGGACGGTATCGCTGGGCCACATCGGCGTCGGCAGCATGCCGCCACCACTGCCCGGCACGGCACCCGGCCCCGGATAGGGTCGCCGGTACTGGTGATACAGCGGCACCACGCGATGGCTGGGCACGCCCCAGGCATATTCGCTGGTGAACTCGGCGGTCGGGGGCACGACGAGCGCGAGCGGTCGGCCGATCGACGGGTCGTACCAGACGCTGTGCCAACTCTTCCCGCGGCTGCGAAGGAAGTAGCGGTGCGCGTGGGCCTGATCGCCGGCCAAGGCCGATACGGCGGGCACCAGCGTGGCTGCGACGAGGAGAATGGTCGGTGTCACCGATCGGGCGGCGCGGCGGCGGACGGCGATGTTCATCGATGCTTCCCGGTGTGCGGGCTTCCTGGAGGGCGGACGGGCGTTCATACGACTCACCACCAATACCCGTGGGCGACCGTCCGCATGCCCGTCGCCCCCGCCGGACGGATGTACTTCCGGCGGTGCTTGTAGAGGAACTCGTGGGGCATGAACGGCGGGTAGGTCAGCCAGGTGTGACCGACGTGCGGCGGCACGGGGCGCGGAGACACGTAGAGTTGCGCACCGAACCCGGGAGCCGATCCCGCCGGCACCGGCGGCACCCAGAAGTTGTAAAAAACGTCCGGCGTCGGGCCCTCGACGCCCCAGTTGATCGGCGCCGCCGGCGCGCTGGCGGCCGCCAGTCCGATCGCCACCACGGCGGCGAGGATTCGCCCGCGTCGTATCGTCGAGCCCGTCATCGCCGCACCTCCCCGGTCGCTGGCCGCGGTCGCCGCGCTCCTCCGTGAGCCGCCGGCACCGCGACGGAGGCGTCGACCGACCGGCTCCCTCCGTGGATCCGGATCCCGGCGCGACGCGACCCGGGGAATGGCCGCGGGCGGCCCGTTCCACCGGGACATGAGGAAGCTTCGGCACCTCCGGCAGGCGCCGATGATCCGGATCCTCTCCGCGCCGGCGCCGCTGCGCACCAGGCAGATCCCGCCGATCCGTCATCACCCCTCCGACCGCGCGTCAGGGTCGATGCAACCGCTATACTCCGCCCCGTTTGCCAAGCGTCCGCCGCGTGATCACCATCGGTGTTCCGCAGCCCGAGCGCCGGTCCCCGCCGCGAAAAACATGGCCAAGACGATCGCCAAACCAGTGCCGCCAAGCGAGCCACCCCCTCCCGCTCCGGTCGCCGTCGCCACCAAACGCCGCGCCACCGCCCAAGCGCTCGCCGCCGGGCAGCGTGACATCTCGGTGAGCGAGTTCTTCGCCAAGAACCGCCATCTCCTCGGCTTCGATTCGCCGCGCAAGGCGCTGCTGACCAGCGTCAAGGAGGCGGTCGACAACGCCCTCGACGCCTGCGAGGAAGCGGGCATCCTCCCGGAGATCTGGGTCCGGATCGACGCGGTCGCCGACGGTGGCAACCGCTACCGGATGGCGGTGCAGGACAACGGCCCCGGCATCGTCAGCAAGCAGATCCCGTTGATCTTCGGCAAGTTGCTCTACGGCTCGAAGTTCCACCGGCTGCGGATGAGCCGCGGCCAGCAGGGGATCGGGATCTCGGCGGCCGGCATGTACGGCGTGCTCACCACCGGCAAACCGGTGAAGATCATCTCGAAGATCTCCGCCAAGGAGCCGGCCCACTACACCGAACTGCGCATCGATACCAAGACCAACCAGCCGGAGATCCTCAACGGCAAGGGGGCCGGGGTCGACATCCCTCCGGGCAAGGCGGGTGCCGATCTGATGCACAAGCACACGATCGAATGGGTGGCCGCCAACGACCGCGGCGAACCGATCGACCACGGCACGCGCGTGACGATCGAGATGGAGGCGAAGTACCACCGCGGCCGTGGCAGCGTCGAGGAATACCTCCAGCAGACTGCGATCGCCAATCCGCATGCGCGGATCCACTTCCAGCCGCCCGAAGGGGAGGAGTCGCTGCTCGATCGCTCGAGCCACGAACTTCCTCCCGAGCCGAAGGAGATCAAGCCGCATCCCTACGGCGTCGAACTCGGCCGCCTGGTGACGCTGCTGCAGCAGCAGCCCAAGCTCACCCTCTCGCAGTTCCTCACCACGTCGTTCTCGCGCGTCTCGTCGGGCGTGGCGCGGAAGCTCTGCGAGACCGCGAAACTCTCCCCCCGTGCCACCGGCGCGAAGCTCGGCCGGGGCGAGGCCGACGCCCTCTACAAGGCGATCCAGGAGACGCGGATCCCGCCGCCGGCCACCGACTGCGTGGTGCCGATCGGCGAGCAGCGGCTCCTGGCGGGGCTGCGGCAGGTGGTGCCCGGCGAGTTCTTCACCGCCGCCACCCGACCGCCGGGGGTCTATCGCGGCAATCCGTTCGTGATCGAGGCGGCACTCGCCTACGGCGGCGGACCCGGGGCGCAGAAGGTGTCGCTCGAAGCGCTCACCGAATTGGCCGGCGAGAGCGATTCGCGAAGCCTCCGCCAGTTCCTCACCACCACGTTCGCCGGGCTCGGCGCCGAGGCGGCCGACGCGATCATCGAGGAGGCGAAGTTGGCTCCGCGGCAATCCCCGTCGAAGCTCAAGAAGGCCGCGCTCGAGACCCTCCACGCGGCGATGCAGCACGTCAACGCCGAGGATGGGCAGAACATGACGGTGCTGCGCTACGCCAACCGGGTGCCGCTGCAATTCCAGCACGGCGCTTGCGCGGTGACGCAGACGATCCTGTCCACCAATTGGCGCTCCTATGGGCTGTCGCAGTCTCGCAACAGCCTGCCCTCCGGTCCGGTGACCGTGATGGTCCACGTGGCGAGCGTCTGGGTGCCATTCACGAGCGAATCGAAGGAGGCGATCGCGTCCTACCCCGAGATCGTCAAGGAGATCCGTCTCGCCCTCCAGGCGGTCGGCCGCAAGCTCGGCATGTATCTCCGCCGCCGGCAGCGCGTGGCACAGGAGGGGCAGCGTCGGAGCATCTTCCTCCGCTACCTCGGCGAGGTGGCCACGGCGGTGGCGACGATCAACGGCACCGATCGCGAGGAACTCTACGAGGATCTCCTCGCCGTCGCGAAGAAGAAGACGGCCGAGGCCGACGTCAAACTCGACGACCGCGGCCGGCCGATCGCCGAGGAGGAAGACCTCGATTTCGGCGACAACTGCATCATCGTCGCCCAGGGGGAGGTGGGGCTGACCCCCGCGGCCGCCGACGCGGTGGACGACGAGATCTCCGCCGGTCGCACTCCAGCGCGTTCCCGGGCCGCCAAACGGTCAGGCGCCACGCCAACCGCTCTTCCGGGCCCCGTCACCAAAGGCACGGTCACCAAAGGCACGGTCACCAAAGACACCGGCCGCAAGGCAACCGCTGCCACCCGCACGGCCAAGCCCGCGGCTCCGGCGGCGGCGCGCACGAAATCGGAGGGTTCGGTGCGGCGCCGTCGTGGCGGCCGTTGATCGCGGCCGAGCCGGAGCGGGTCAGGGCTTGTCGCGCTGGAGCCGCTGCTGGGCGGCGCGCTCGAGCCGGTCGAGTCGCTCCTGCATCTCGGCGAGCCGCCGCCGGGTGTCTTCGAGGCGCTCGCCGTTTTCGGCCATCGCGCGGCGGACGTCCTGCAACCGCTCGGTCAGGGCGCGTTCGACTCCCTCCGCCATTCCGCGAACCCCCTTCTCGACGCCGCGTTCGTGCGCCTCGAGCCGCTCCGCGAGCATCCGCTCGACCTTCTCGAGCCGCTGCATCAGTTGCTGTTCCACGCCGGGGCCCTGTGGAGCACCGCCCTGTTGGGGCAGCACGGGGTGGGTCACTCCCGGCTGGGGCCCGTGCGGCGGCTGGCCGTGAGGCGGGATGACCGGAGCCGGTTGCGGGCCATGGCCGGGTTGGTTTGGCTGGGGCCCTGGGTGGCTTGGTTGCTGACCGGGTTGATGGGACGGCGGATGCGGGCCGTGAGCAGGCTGAGGCCCCATCATGGGCGCGCCGTGCGGCGCGGGAGCGGCGTGATTCGGAGCGCCAGAACGACTCTGCAGACCGGGAGCACGATGCCCGGGGCCCGACGGGATCATCCCAGGGCCCAGCGGCTGGCCCGGCACCACCTGCCAGCGCCTCGCCATCGGCGGCGAAAAGGGCTGGCCAGAAAAGCCTCCTGGAGCAATGCCTCGGCCAGCATGGCCTGGCGCCACCTGGCCCGGCCCCGCGGTCCCCGGCATGCCGGCACCCGGCGGTGCCATCATCGGATGGGGACGGCTCGCTCCCATCCGCGCCTCGATGCGCCCCAGGCGGCCGAGGATCTCGTCGAGCTTCCGCGTCACGTCCTGATGTGGATCGCGCTGATGCGGGTCGTGGACCGGCGGTGCGGCGTGCTGCGGCGGCGGTGCGACGCGCGGACCGGGGCCGCGGTGGTCGGCCCGCGGATGCACGGGAGCGACGTGCCCGGGGTGCCGTTGATGCCCGGGCTGGCCTTGACGCTCGGGTGGGCCACGCCGCGGGCGATCATCCGCGCCGCGAGCTGGCCGCTGGTCGGTCCGACTCTCCCGACTGTCGGTGCGATGGTCGTTCTGGGCCATGAGCACGGCGGAGGTCAACCAGCCGCTCACCTGCTCCTTCACATCGGTTTGCACATCCGTGGTCGCCGCCCGGGCACCGGCCAGTGAACCACCGAGGCCGGC
>JBJSXB010000326.1:0-7025 GCA_046086245.1 Planctomycetaceae bacterium
ACCGGTCGCCGAGGTGAGTCAGGTGGGGGGGGCGCCCGTCGGCCGCGACCTGCAAAAAGCGCGGCGCGCCCGCGAGGTGCTCGTGGCCTTCGAGCCCGAGGACGTCGTCGAACGCCTGCAGACGGCGGGAAATCTCTACGCCCACGGCACCCTCACCGTCGGCGGCGTGAGCCAGTCGCCGGAGGATTTCGTCCGCGCCCAGTCGGCGACGACGGGGCTGCCCGAATCGCTCTGCCGGGCGAACATGCAGAAGAACCTGTTCGTCCTCTCCAACATGGACCGGATGCTCGACGCCCTGTCGCGCGGGCTGCCGCCGGAGATCCTCTGGAAGGGATGGGGGCGCGAGCAGCGCGGCGTGGTGGTGAGCTACCAGGTGCAGTCGCCGGTGCTCGGCCTGGTGCTCCCGAGCAACTCGCCCGGCGTCCACACCCTCTGGCTCCCGGTGATCGCACTGGGCGTCGGGTTGGTGATGAAACCGGGCGGCCAGGAGCCCTGGACCCCGTACCGGATGGCGGCCGCGATGGTCGAGGCGGGCATTCCCGCCGAGGCGATCGGACTCTATCCCGGGCCCACCGACGTCGGCGCCGCGATCCTTTCCGGCTGCGGCCGGAGCATGATCTTCGGCAGTGCCAAGACCGTGGAGCAGTACCGCGGCAACCCCGGCGTGCAAGTGCACGGCCCCGGATTCTCGAAGATCCTCCTCGGCGACGACTGCGTCGACGACTGGGAGCGGTATCTCGACATGATGGTGGAGAGCGTGGCGATCAACAGCGGCCGGGGCTGCATCAACGCGTCGGCGATCTGGGCCAGCCGTCACACCGACGCCATCGCCGACGCGCTCGCCAACCGGCTCGGCCCGGTGGCGGTGAAGCCGCCGGAGGATCCCGACGCCAAACTGGCCGCGTTCACCGTGCCGGGGGCCGCCAAGGCGATCTGGGGCCAGATCGAGGCGGGGCTCAAGGCGCCGGGGGTGCGGCATGCCACCGCGCGGTACGGCGATCGGTTCGTGGAGGGGGAGCGCTGCGGTTGGCTGCGGCCGGTGGTGGTGCACTGCGAATCGCCCGAGCCGGAGATCGCCCGGGCGGAGTACATGTTCCCGTTCGTGGCGGTGGTGCGCTGCCCGCAGGACAAGATGATCGGCGCCATCGGCCCGACCCTCGTCGGCACGGCCCTCACGTCCGACCCGTCCTTCGCGGCTCAGCTCACCGACTGCACGCACATCGACCGGCTCAACCTCGGTCCGATCCCGACGACGAAACTCGATTGGCTGCAGCCCCACGAGGGCAACATCATCGACTTCCTGTACCGTTCGCGGGCGCTGCAGGTGCCGGCCGCCGCGGCGGCGGCCACCTGATGGCGTCGGACTCCGGAGACCGACCGTGAGCGTGCGAGCGATCGACGCGCCGCCTCCTCCCGGCGGCTTCGAGTTCCGCGTGCACACGCGGTTGGTGGTGGGGCGCGGGGCGATCGCCCGGCTGGGGACGCTCGCCGCCGAGCTCGGTGCGCGGCGGGCGTTGGTGGTGAGCGACCGCGGCGTGCAGCGGGCCGGCCACACGGCTGCGGGCATGCGCGCCCTCGAGGAGGCCGGGCTGGCCACGGCGTTGTTCGACGCCTTCGGCGAAAACCCGGGCACCGGTGCGGTGGCGGCGGGAGCGGCGCTAGCGGCGACGTTCCGCCCCGACCTCCTCGTGGGCATCGGCGGCGGCAGTTCGATGGACTGTGCCAAGGGGATCAACTTCCTCCACTGCTGCGGCGGGCGGATGCAGGACTACCGCGGCCGCCAGACCGCCACCGCACCGCTCCTCCCGTCGATCGCCGTGCCGACGACCGCCGGCACGGGGAGCGAGACGCAGTCGTTCGCCCTGGTGAGCGACGACGAGACCGGGATGAAGATGGCCTGTGGCGACCCGCAGGCCGCCTTCCGCGTGGCGATCCTCGACGTCGATCTCACCCTCACGCAGCCGGCGCGGGTGACTGCGCTGACCGGGATCGACGCGCTGTCACACGCCGTCGAGAGCCACGTCAGCCGGGCGGCGACGCCGGCGTCGCGGGTCTTTTCCCGGGCGGCCTTCGGCCTCCTGGCGCGCGGTCTGCCGCGGGTGTTCACCGCGCCCGACGACGTCGCGGCCCGGTCCGACGTCCAACTCGGCGCCGCTTGGGCGGGGCTGGCGATCGAAAACGCGATGCTCGGCGCCGCCCACGCCCTCGCCAATCCGCTCACCGCCGCCCACGACGTGGTCCACGGCCAGGCGGTGGGGCTGATGCTGCCGCACGTCGTCCGTTTCAACGCCGCCGCCGGGATCGAGGGCTACGGGGAACTCGCGGCCGAGTTGCCGCCGCGGCCCGACCTCGCCCCCGCCGAGCGGCTCGCCGCGTGGCTGGAGGGCATCGTCGACCGCTCCGGCCTCGCCCGCTCGCTCACCGAACTGGGGCTGGCGACGGCCGACATCCCGGCGCTGGCGGCGGCGGCCGCGGGACAGTGGACCGCGGGCTTCAATCCCCGGCCGGTCGCGGCGGCCGACCTGTCGCTTCTCTACGAGTCGGCCCGATGAGCAGACGATCGACGGTTCGCCGGACGTGGGTCCGCGCCGCCACCGCGACGCTGGTGGCCATGGCACTGCTGCGCGGCGGGGCGGGGCGGTCGCTCGCGGTCGAGGCCGACGACACCGCCGCGCCCGCCGATGCCTGGCCGGTGTTCCGCGGCTGCCTCGCCGGCACCGGCCGCTCGGCGGGCCGGCTCGCCTTCCCGCTCGGGGAGCGCTGGCAGCGCGCGCTCGGCAAGACCGCCTTCGACGCCACGCCGGTGATCGCCGGCGGCACGATCTTCGTCGGCGATCTCGACGGCACGTTCCACGCGCTGTCGCTCGAGGATGGCACGACGCGCTGGACCGCCAAGAGCGACGCCGGGTTCCCCTCGGCCGCCGCGGTGTCGACCGACCCGGCGGTGCCGGTGGTGGTGGTCGGGGATGGCGCCGGCGTGGTGCACGCGTTCGACCGTGACAGCGGCAAGCCGCTGTGGCGCCACGAAGCGGGAGGAGAGATTTCCGGCGGTCCGACGATCGTCGCCGCGGCCGACGGCCCGCGCGTGCTCGTCGGTTCCCAGGATGCCACGCTCGTGTGCCTGGCGCTGGCCGACGGCGTCGAGCGCTGGAAGCACACGATCGGCGACCAGATCCGTTGTTCGCCCACGGTGGCCGCCGGCCGCGTGCTCCTCGCCGGTTGCGACGGCAAACTCCACGCCATCGACGTCGCCACCGGCATGGAGACGGGCGCGGTGCCGATCGACGGTCCCACCGGCACCACGCCCGCGGCGGCGGCCGGCCGGGTGCTGTTCGGCAGCGAGGGGGGGGTGTTCTGGGCGATCGACGTCGCCGCCGCCGCGGTGGCGTGGCGCGTCGATCCGATGGGCAGCCCGCAGGCCTATCGCTCGAGCGCGGCGATCGCCGGCGACGCCGCGGTCGTGGGCACGCGCGGGCGGGCCGTGGAGGCCTTCGCCATCGCCGACAGCGCGCGGCGCTGGCGGCCACCGATGCGCGGCCGCGTCGATGCCTCGCCGGTGGTCGTCGGCACCGCCGCCGGCGGCGACGCCGTGATCGCCGCCGACTCCGCCGGGCGGATCGTCGCGCTCGACGCCGCGGCGGGCACGCCGCTGTGGGAATTCGACGCCGGGGTCGCCTTCAGCGCGTCGCCGGCCGTCGCCGCCGGCCGGCTCGTGCTCGCCGACGGGCAGGGCACCGTGTGGTGCTTCGGTGCCCCGCCATGAGCGCGCCGTTCGACGCGGAGCGTTTCCGCCGCGAGGGACGGGCGGTGATCGACTGGCTCGCCGACTACTGGGAGTCGCTCGAGGGCCGCCCGGTCGCCTCCGCCGCCGCGCCCGGTGCCGTGCGGGCCGGACTGCCCGAACGGGCTCCGGAAGCGCCCGAGACGCTCGCCGCCGTGCTCGCCGATCTCGACCGGGTGATCGTGCCCGGCCTCACCCACTGGCAGCATCCCGGGTTCTTCGCCTACTTTCCCGCCAGCACCGCGCCCCCGTCGATCCTCGGCGAACTGCTCTCCGCCGGCCTGGGCGTGCAGGGGATGCTGTGGTCCACCTCGCCGGCCTGCACGGAACTGGAGACGCACGTCCTCGACTGGCTCGCCGACCTGCTCGGGCTGCCCGCCCGACTCACCACCCGCGGCGGCGGCGGGGGAGTGATTCTCGACTCCGCCTCCAGCGGCGTGCTGGTGGCCCTCGTCGCGGCACGCGAGCGCGTCACGGCCGGCCTCGGCAATCGCGTCGGCGTGGCGGATGCGTCGGTCCGCCGACCGCTCACGGTGTATGCCAGTGCCGACGCCCACTCCTGCGTCGAGAAGGCAGTGGGGATCGCGGGCCTCGGCCGCGAGTGGCTGCGCCGCATCCCCACCGACTCGGCCGGCGCGATGGACGCCGCGGCGCTCGAGCGGGCCCTGGCCGACGACACGGCGGCCGGCCGCACGCCCTGCCTCGTGGTGGCCACGGTCGGGACGACGGCACGCGGCGGCATCGACCCTGTGCCGGCGCTCGCCGCCGCGGCGCGGCGGCACGGCGCGTGGATCCATGTCGACGCGGCGTGGGCGGGCACCGCGGCGCTCTGCCCCGAGCACCGGCCGCCGCTCGTGGCGGGCACCGACACGGTCGACAGTTGGGGCACCAATCCCCACAAGTGGTTGTTGGTGAACTTCGACTGCCACTGCCTGTGGGTGGCCGAGCCGGGGGCGCTGGTGCGGGCGCTGTCCACGAAGCCGGAATACCTCCGCAACGCCGCCACGGACAGCGGCGCGGTGATCGACTACAGCGACTGGCAGGTACCGCTGGGGCGCCGGTTCCGGGCGCTGAAGCTGTGGCTCACCCTGCGCCTCTTCGGCGCGGACGCGCTGCGGCGGCGAATCCGTGACCACGTCGCGTGGGCCGCGTGGTTCGCGGCGCGGGTGGCGGAGGAACCGCGGTTGGTGATCCTCTGTCCGCCGAGCCTCTCCCTGACGTGCTTCGCGGCCGCGAAGGATGACGACGCGACCGGCCGGCTCCTCGCCCGGATCAACGCCGCCGGCCCGATCCTCGTCAGCCACGCCCGTGTCGCCGGCCGTCTCGCGATCAGGCTGGCGGTGGGGGCCGCGCTCACGGAGTTCCGCCACGTCGAACGGGCGTGGCAGACCGTCGCCGCCGCCCTCGACGACAGGGTGTCGGAATGAAGCGTCCCTGGCTGGTTCCCGAGGCGCGTCTTCCGGAGGCGTTTCCCCCCGCCGGCCCGGTGGACCGGGTGATCGTCAAGCACTACCCACCCCACCGGCTGGCGCGGGTCGCCGCCGACGGCGACGCGGGCGGCGGGGCGTTCATGCATCTGTTCGGGCACATCCGCCGTGGCCGGATCGCGATGACGGCCCCGGTGGAGATGGTGTGGGAGGAACGCGCGCAGCGACCGCGCTCGATGGCGTTTGTCTATGCCCGCGAGCAGATCGGCCGGCCTGGCCCCGACCCGGCCGACGGGCGCGTGATCGTCGAGGACGTGGCGGCCGGAAGTGTGGTGTCGGTCGGGCAGCGCGGCGGCTACGGCCGGCGGACGCTCCTCCGTGGGCTCGAGAAGCTGCGCGCCTGGCTGGTCGAACACCCCGAGTGGGTCGAGGCGGGGGCTCCCCGTTCGCTCGCCTACAACAGCCCGTTCGTGCCCGACGTCTTCAAATACAGCGAAGTCCAGATTCCCGTGGCGCCGCGCGACCGGCCGGTCGCCGCCCCCCCTGCCCCGACCGGGGCCCCGCCGACGGGCCGGCAGCGCAAGCCGGCTGAGTGACCGGCGGCGACCTTCGGCAACCTCCCCCCGGCTTACGGAACCGGCTCCGGCGGGGGGAACTTGGGGGTTTTCTGCCGTCTCCCGCCAAGTGTCGGAACCGCGGCCCCCCGCGATTTCGATACAGATGGTGAGGTTTTTTCGACCGGCGAACATCCCCGGGATGGCGTCCGTACTATTCGGTGCGACCCAGGACGGCGGGACACGCGAGCGGTCGGCGGGGCACCGGCCGAGAACGTGGCGACCGTCCGGGCGAGGAGTGGACACCATGGCACGCAAAGACGCTCTCGTGAATCTGCGGACGATCTTGGTCCGCCGCCGGGATGCCCTGCGCAGCGCGCTGGCGGGAGATCTGTCGCTGCTGAAGGAACTGCGCAGTGAATCGCCGGGGGACATGATCGATGCCGCACTCGATTCGGCGCAGGACGAGATCAGCTCGCAGCTCGCCGAAGTCGAAAGCCGCGAACTGGCGCACATCGAGAACGCGCTGGAGCGGATGAAGTCGGGCGAGTACGGACTGTGCGAGGTCTGCTCCTGCAAGATCCCGATGGCCCGTCTGCACGCCTTGCCCTACGCGACGATGTGCATCGCCTGCCAGCGGGACAGCGAGCGGACCGGCTTCCGCGCGGCCCGCGAGGAGTCGGAGGACAGCTTCGCCGGCGACGTCGAGATCGACGTCTCCTGACGGCGGGCCGGGCTCCTGACGGCGTGCAGGGCTCCTGACGGCGGGCAGGGCGGCGGTCGGATCGTGCGGCGGCAGGCGGACGGCGGCGACCGCACGGTATCTCCGGACGGCCTCGGGGCGCGGTGCGGCCCGCTTCGGGTATGCTCCGGCCCCGATCCACGCATGATCCCGGAGCCGCCCATGTCACGTCGCCCCTCGACCGCGCCGGTGTCGGTCGTCCCGCGCGGCCGGTACCGGGGAGCGTGGGCGGCCGGGCTGTGCGTGCTGGCGTCCGCGACCGTCCGGGCCGACGACGCGGTCGTGCCGGTGCCCGCCACGAGCCCCGGCGCGGCGGTGGCGGCCGAGCGGCCGCGCGTCGATCCCGTCCGCCCCGCGCGGCTGTCGGCGGCCGAGCGCGACCGGCTGTACGGCGAGGTCGCGATCGGGGCGGAGGCGCTCGAGCGGCAGGGGGCCCAACTGCGGCGCCTGACGCAGTTGCTGCGGCCCACCGTGGTCCACATCGACACGCGCAAGCCGGCGCTCCGCCCGCGTGGCGGCAA
>JBJSXB010000327.1:0-12079 GCA_046086245.1 Planctomycetaceae bacterium
GGCGGCGGCGACGTGGCGGCGGTGATGGTCGGCGAGCCGGGACTGCTCCGTGGCATCACGCTCCCCGGGCAGCTTGGCGAGGATCGCGGCGACGTCGGCGGGAATCCCGCTCACACGCCCGACGCGCGGATCACCGCTCACCGCGACCGCCAGCGTGCCGACGAGATGTCCCTCATGGCGCGAGCGTTGGCGCAGCGTGAGCACCACGCGCATTCCCGCGGGCACCTCGACCGGTGCCGCGGGCACCAGCGTGAGCTGAGACGGCGACGTGCCTCCGGGTGCCCAGCCCGCGTCGCGCTCGCGCTGCTCGTCAGCCGCGTCGAGAACCCGCGCCGCGGCGAAGCCTTCCTGCGTGCGATCGGCGAAGGCGACGGCCAGCGGCAGGTCGCGACCGCCATCGGGAACCGACCGCACGGAGGTCGCCGGAGCCTGCTCGAACGTCGTTTGCCAGATCGGCTGCCGGTCGGCGTCGAGCACGATGACCCGCGCCCCGGCCAGACGCGCACCGACCGACCCGTCGGTGCGGTTCCAGACTGTGATCGCGTCGATCGGCAGCGCCTCGCCGAGATCGACCTCCCACCAGGGGTCGGACTGCGTGGCGGTGTGGGTCACGGAGCCGTCGGTGTAGACACCGCTGGTGGTGCCGTCGACCGCCCGTGAGGCGGCACCCTCGAACGCCGTCGAGACCTGCGTCGCCGGCTTGCCGCGGGCGACGTTGGTGCCGCCGGAGATCACCTCGACCTCGGCCAGCGAGAGGATCTTTTCCGCCCCCGGCAACTCGACACGGACGAACCTCCCACGCGGCACGACGGCGGCCACCGGCTCGAGGCGCGCGGAGATCCCGGTGAGGACGAAAGTGCCGCCACCGTGCCCCGGGCCGCCACCGGGGAGCAGGGGATCGGCAAGAAACGAGAGTCGGACGGCCGCGAGCGTGCCAACCGGCAGCGGCACCACGACCCGCGCCGTCGCCGTCGCCCCGGCGGCGGGGAGGCGCACGATGCCGTCGGGAGAGATGGTGCCGTCCGGACCGCCTTCGATCGTCGCCGCGGCCGGCACCAGCGTCTCCCAAGCGATGTCCCGGGGAAACGCCGCGTCCCACGCCTCGCGCTCGGCGGCGATCGCCGGCGTGTCGGTGGCGAGGATCGCCTCGAGCCGCGCCGCCTCCGCCTCGAGCTCGTCGCGCCGCGCCTCCTGGGCCGGCGTGAAGAACTCCAGAACCGGGGCCTCGTCGTTGCGATCGGCGTCGGCGGTGTTGTTGAAGATCGCGTACAGGCCGAAATACTCGCGCTGCGACAGCGGGTCGTATTTGTGGTCGTGGCACTGGGCACACGCGATCGTGGTCCCCATCCAGGTGGCGAGGGTGGTGTTGACCCGGTCGACCACCGCCGCCGAGCGGAACTCCTCGTCGATCGTGCCCCCCTCGGTGTTGGTGAGCGTGTTGCGATGGAAGGCGGTTGCGATGCGGTCGGCGTCGGTGGCACCGGGGAGGAGGTCACCGGCCAGTTGCCGGATCGTGAACTGGTCGAAGGGCATGTTGGCGTCGCAGGCGCGGATCACCCAGTCGCGCCAGCCCCAGATCGCCCGCGGCACGTCGGAGGCATAGCCACCGCTGTCGGCGTACCGCGCCAGATCGAGCCACTGCCGGGCGGCGTGTTCACCGGCCCCGGGATGGTCGAGGAGGCGGTCCACCAAGCGCTCGACCGCGTCCGCCTCGTCGTCGGCGGCGAAGGCGTCGATCTCCTCCGGAAGCAGCGGTAATCCGACCAGATCGAGCGCGAGGCGCCGGGCGAGCACGGGCCGGGCGGCGGGGGGGCCGGGCGAGAGACCGTCGGCTTCGAGCCGCGCCAGCACGAAACGATCGATGTCGTTGACCGGCCATGTTCCCGTGCGCACCGCTGGCACCGGCGGCCGCACCGGAGGCACGTACGACCAGTGCGGCTCGTACGCCGCCCCGGCGGCGATCCAGCGGCGGAGCATGTCGATCTCGCGCGCGGAAAGCGGTTCGCCCGCACCAGGAGGCGGCATCACGACGTCGGGGTCGGTCGCGGTCACCCGCTCCAAAAGGACGCTGGCCGACGGATCGTGGGCCACGATCGCGGCATGGCCACCGAGATCGGCGCGGGCGCCGGCGGCGGTGTCGAGCCGCAACCCGCCGTCACCACCCCCCTGCCGCGCCGCGGCGTCGGGGCCGTGGCAACGCAGGCAACGGTTCGAGAGCAGTGGCTTGACGTCGCGACTGAACGACGGGACGGCGACGTCGGCTCCACGGCCCACCGCGGCGGGGGCCAGCAGCAGTGCGGCGAAGACGATCAGACCGAGCGGCGGCGCGCCGCGGCATGCCGGAGTCGATCGACCCCGACACACCGCCCGCCGTCGTCGCCGCCACGCGTCCACTGCCACCTCCCCGGGAAATCGGCTCAAGTATGCCGGTCGCCTCGCTGCCGCTCCACCCGGACTTCCACCGCCGCCCGGCGACCGTGCCCGCCCGTCCCCCGGATACCTCTTCGCCGACCCGCACCGATTCCATGCCACGCCCCGATCCACCGCCGACCTCCGCCGACACCTGGCTGGTCACGCTGCGCGCCGTCGGCACCGTGACGTTGCCCGGCGACGGACCGGACGGGGTCGCCGACCTGGCCGAATGGTTGTGGCTGCGCTTCGGGGACGAAGGGCTCGTCGGCATCGACGAAGGGAGCATCGGCGTCGACGAAGCGTACGCGGCCGGGATCGCCGCCGGGCCGCTGGTGATCGATGCCGCCGCAGCACCCACCGACCGCGATTGGATCGCCGCGCGGGGAACGACGCGGGTCGACGCCGCGTTCGCCAGCGCCGCCGAGGCGTCCGCTGCGGCCGCGGCGCTCGCCCTCGTTCCCGGGCTCGTCGTCATGCCGCCCCGTCGGGTCCGCGCCGCCGCGCCCGAGCCGCAGGCACCGGTCGCCGTCGCCGGGTTCGGCTGGGTGCTGGCCCCGGGTGCCGACGCTCCGCACGGCGCACCCGCACCGGGACCCGCCCGCGTGATCATCGACGCCGGCTGCGGCTTCGGCACCGGTGCGCATCCGACGACGCGCCTCTGCCTGAGCGCCTTGGCCGTGCAGGCGGCCCGCGGACCGCTCGAGCGCGTGTTCGACGTCGGCGCGGGCAGCGGGATCCTCGCCATCGCCGCCGCCCGCGCGGGGGCCCGCGACGTCGTCGCCGTCGAGATCGATCGCGCGGTGCACGAGGCGCTCGCGCGCAACATCGCCCTCAACGGCGTCGAAGATCGCGTGCGGATAGCAGGCGACGTGGCGGAGTTGCCACTGGCCCGAGGCGCGGTGGCCGCGGGCCTGGTATTCGCCAACCTCACCGCGCCGCTGCTGGTCGCGCTCGCCGACACGCTGGTCGACCTGGTGGCGAGACCGCGCGGCAGGCTGGTGCTGTCGGGCATCCGCGCCGCGGACGTGGATTCGATCCGCGTTCGCCTCGCGCGCGCCGGGCCCATGGAGGCGGCGCGCGCAACCGACGAGGGGTGGGAGTGTCTCGAGTTCACCGGCTGATCGTTCGTCGCCGGCGGGGACGGTCACGCGCCGGGCAGCGCCGCCCGGAGAATCTCCGCCGGATGGAGCGCCTCGCGGCCGCCGCCGTCCTTGATCTGATGGCGGCAACTGGTGCCGGATGCGGCGACGAGCGTGTCCGCCGGCAGGGCGCGCACCGCCGGCAGCAAGACCAACTCTCCGATCGCCATCGAGACGGAAAAGTGACGCCGGTCGTAGCCGAAGCTGCCGGCCATCCCGCAGCACCCCGACGGGATCACCGTCACGGCATGACCCGCCGGCAGCGATAGCGCCGCGACCGCCGGCTCCATGCTCGACAGCGCCTTCTGGTGGCAGTGGCCGTGGAGGGCGATCGTGCGCGGGCGGGTGTCGAAGTCGGCGGGGCGGATCCGTCCCGCCGACGCCTCACGGGCGATGAACTCCTCGAACAACAGCGTTCTGCCGGCCAGCCGCCGGGCGCCGGCGACGAGGCCGGCGGGGACGAGATCGGGATACTCGTCGCGGAACGACAGGATCGCCGACGGCTCGAGACCGATCAGCGGCATCGAGTCGCCGACGATTCCCTCCAGGGCGGTGACGTTGCGCACCGCGAGCTCGCGCGCCGCGCGCACCATTCCCTTGGAGAGCTGCGCCCGGCCGGTGTCGGCGTGTGCCGGAATCACGACGCCGTACCCCAAGGCCTCGAGGAGTTCGACCGCGGCGATCCCCACGCGAGCGTCGAGCGTGTCGGTGAACTCGTCACACAACAGGTGGACTCCACCACGCGGCGCCGTGGCCGGCGTCCATCGCGGGCGCCGCGTCGCGAACCAGCGCGACAATCGCCGCGGCGGCAGGGTGGGGAGCGACCGGCCGGGCGCGACGCCGAGCAGCGCCTTGACCAGCCGCGACAGTCCGGGAGCCGTGACGGCCAGGTTGTAGGCCCAGGGAACACGGCTCGCCCCGCGGAGGAGCGTCGCCGTCGCCGCGATCAGACGCGTCCGCCAGGGCACGCCACGCGCGTCGTGGAGGTGCTGCTCCCACTCCGCCTTGAGTCGTGCCATGTCGACGTTCGACGGGCACTCGCTCTTGCAGGCCTTGCACGAGAGGCACAGATCCATCACCGCGGCGAGGCCCGGGGTGGTCCACGGATCGGCGCACGTGGGATCGGCAAGGGCCTGGCGGAGGAGATTGGCCCGCGCGCGCGTGGTGTCGCGTTCGTCGCGCGTCGCCATGTAGCTGGGGCACATCGTGCCCCCGGCGGCGGCCGGTTTGCGGCACATCCCCACCCCCGAGCATCGCTCCACCGCGCGGAGCATGCCGCCGGTGTCGCCGAAGCGGAACACCGTCTCGCGGTGCGGTTCGGCGACGCCGGTGAGGATCCGCAGCGACGTATCCATCGGCGGCGTGTCGACGATCTTCCCCGGATTGAGGATCCCGTCGGGATCGAACAGCCGTTTGACACGCTCCAGCAGCCGATAGCACTCGTCGCCGACCATCGTCCGGAGGAACTCGCCGCGGAGGCGTCCGTCGCCGTGCTCCCCCGAAAGACTGCCGCGGTATCGCTTCACGAGCGCAGCGACGTCGGTGGCCACGGCCCGGAACAGCCGCAGCCCCTCCGCCGTGCGCAGGTCGAACAGCGGCCGGAGGTGGAGCTCGCCGGCGCCGGCGTGGGCGTAATGGATGCAGTCGAGGCCGTGCTTCTCCCCCAGCAGCCGGTCGATGTCGGCGATATAGGCGGGCAGATCGTCGATGGCGACGGCGGTGTCCTCGATGATCTCGCGCGGCTTGGCATCGCCGGGGATGTTCTGGACGAGCCCCTGTCCGGCACGGCGCAGCTCCCACACCTTCTCGGCGTCGCGGCCGTGAAGGCGGGGACACGCGTAGCCGATGCCCGCCGCCCGGAGCGCCGCCTCGATCCCGTCGATCGCCTCGTCGCGCCGCGACGCGTCGGGATGGCGCACCTCGACGACGAGCACCGCACCCGGGTCGCCGACGACGAAGCTGCGGTTCCGTGCCTGCTCGGGATTGTCCTTCGTGCAGTCGAGGATTTTGTCGTCGATCAATTCGCAGGCAGTCAGTTGGCCGCCGCTCCCCTCGACGGCCGCCCGGCCGGCGTGCATCACCGTCACGGCGCCGCGCAGCGCCTCGTCGACGCCGCGGCAGTGGACCACCGCCAACGTGCCCGGCGGCGGCAGGGGGATGAGGTCGAGTTCGAACTCGACGCCGACGAACAGCGTGCCCTCCGAACCGGCCAGCAGACGGCAGATGTTGAACGGCCGGTCGCTTGCCGGATCGAAGACGGCGCAGTCCATCAGGGCGTCGAGCGCGTAGCCGGTGTTGCGCCGCGTGACCTGGGGCTTGGGAAACGAGCGGCGGACCAGGTCGCGGGTGGCGGGATCGGACAGCAGGTCGCGAAGGCCGGCATGGATCCGCGTCACCAGCGCGTCGCCTTCCCGACAGCGGGCGGCGAACCCCTCGGCCGACAGCGCGCCGAACATCGCCTCCGACCCGTCGGCGAGAAACCCGCGCGCCGAGACGAGATGGTCGCGGGTGCTGCCGTAGGCGATCGAATTGCTGCCGCAGGAATTGTTGCCCACCATGCCCCCGATCATCGCCCACGAGGCGGTGGAGGTTTCCGGACCGAAGAACAGTCCGTGCGGAGCGAGGAACCGGTTGAGGTCGTTGCGCACCACGCCGGGTTGCACGCGCACGCGCCGCGCGGCGGCGTCGAGGGCGACGATCCGGTTCATGTGGCGGCCGAGGTCGACGACGATCCCGCCGCCGACGACCTGCCCGGCGAGCGACGTGCCGGCGCCGCGGGGGATGATCCCGATCCGCTCGGCGGCGGCGAATCGCACGATGGCCCGCACGTCGGCATCCGACGCCGGAAGCACGACCGCCAGCGGGCGCTGCTGGTACTCCGACGCGTCGGTGGCATAGATCGCGCGGGCCGTGTCGTCGAGCAGCACCGTCCCCTCGAGGGACCGCGCGAGTCCGGCGAGACGCCCGATCGGGCCACGGTCTCCCACGGCGGCGGTGAGGGGGGCGGAGGTCATGCGGCTAGTATGGGGCCCGCTTCGCCGGCGGTCATGGTCACTCCCCGTGAAGCGTGAGCACGATGCGCCGCCGGCCGCCCCGGTCGCGGTGCTCGCAAAGGAAAATTCCCTGCCACGTCCCGAGCAAGAGGCGGCCGTCACGCACCGGGACGGTGAGCGACACCCCCACCAGCGCCGCCTTGACGTGCGCTGGCATGTCGTCGGCCCCCTCGACGACGTGGGTATAGGGAAGGTCCTGCGGCGCGATGCGGTCGAGGGCCATCGCCAGATCGACCGGCACGTCCGGGTCGGCGTTCTCGTTGATCACGAGCGACGCCGACGTGTGGCGGAGAAAACAATGGAGCAGGCCGATCCGGACCCGGGCCAGCCCCGGGAGGGCGCGGAGGATCTCCGCCGTCACGGGATGAAAGCCACGCCCACGGGGTTCGAGTTCGATCTCCGCCTGCTGCCACGCCATGCCACGACTGTCGCGGTAGCATGATCGCGGTGCAAGCCGCCCGGCGGACTTTCCACGATGGCGTCCCGCCAACTCTCCCTGTTCGACGCCGACGACGAGCCGGAAACGGTGGCGCGCGCCGGCCGCGCCGCCGATCCGGTGGTGCCGACCGACGACGACGAAGCGGCGGCGCTGGCCCGCGCGTTGCCGGAGCGGATCCGTCTCGGCACGTCGAGCTGGTCGTTTCCCTGCTGGACGGGGCTGGTCTACCGCCATCGCCGGGACGGCGCCGAGGAGAGTGAGCCGCGCCTCGCCCGCGCGGGGCTTGCGGCCTACGCCGCCTGCCCGCTGTTCCGCACCGTGAGCCTCGACCGCACGTTCTACGCGCCGCTCTCGGCCGACGCGTTCGCTGCCTACGCCGCGCAGGTGCCCGACGGGTTTCGGTTCGTCGTCAAGGCGCCGGCGGCGTTCACCGACCCGGTCCTCCGCCGTGGCGGCGGTCGCGCGGTCGTCGGCAACAATCCGTCGTTCCTCGACGGCGGTGCCGCCGCCGCGGCGTTCGTCCGGCCGGCCGTCGAGGGGCTGGCGGGGAAGGTGGGGGCGCTGGTGTTCCAGTTCCCGCCGCTCGGGCGCCTCGCGCGCGATCCCGGGCGTCTGGCGGCGCGTATCGCGGCGTTCATCGCCGTGTTGCCGCGCGGTCCGCTGTACGCGGTCGAGTTCCGCGACCCGCAATGCGTCGCCGCGTCGATATCACGGGCGCTGGCCGACGCCGGCGCGATCCCCTGCCTGGCCGTGCACGCCCGGATGCCGCCGGTGGCGGAGCAGGCGACGCTGCTTCGTGGCACGGCGTCCGGCGCGCTGGTGGTCCGCTGGAATCTCCACGCCGGCATGGCCTACGACGAGGCGAAGACACGGTATGCTCCCTTCGACCGGCTCGTCGACGAGGACCACGAATCGCGCGTCGCGCTCGCCGACCTCGCGGCCGCCATCGCGGCCCGCGGCGATGACGTCTTCATCACCGTCAACAACAAAGCCGAGGGGTCGGCACCCCTGTCGGTGAAGGCCTTGGCAAGGCGGCTCGTCGAGGGCAGGACACGGCGTTCATGACGACACGCTCATGCCGTCCTGTGGAGGAGTATCATCGCCCGGTCCGCGAAGCGGACGAGCGCGGGAAAAGGACTTCGTCGATGCCGTGTTCGCATACCTCGCCCGGTCGCCCGCCGACGCTTCTCATCGTCGTGACCGCGGTCATCGCGCTGGCCGCCACGCTCACGGTCGGCTGTGCGCCGCGCGGCCCGGCGGCGCTGCGTGTGGGAATGGAGCTGGCGTATCCCCCCTTCGAAATGACCGACACCGATGGGAAGCCGGCCGGCATCAGCGTGCGCTTGGCCGAGGCGCTCGGTCGCCACCTCGGCCGCCCGGTGACGATCGAGAACATCGCCTTCGACGGGCTGATCCCGGCGCTCAAGACCGGCAAGATCGACTGCATCATCTCGTCGATGACCGCGACGCCGCAGCGGGCGGAGTCGATCGCCTTCTCGCGACCCTACGTGCGCTCGGGGCTGACGCTTCTGGTCGCCAAGGACTCGCCGGTGCGGAGTGTCGCCGATCTCGACGCCCCCGACAGGACCGTGGTGGTGAAGAAGGGGACGATCGGCCACGGCTATGCGACCGACTCGCTGACCCGGGCCAAGGTGCTCGTACTCGACAAGGAGTCGGCGGCCGTGCTCGAGGTGGTGCAGGGCAAGGCCGATGCCTTCATCTACGATCCGCTGTCGGTGTGCCGCAACCAGGCACGGCATCCAGACTCCACGCGCGCGATCCTCGACATCTTCGGCGCCGAGTCGTGGGCGATCGGCCTGCGGCGCGGCGACGACGCGCTCAAGGCCGAAGTCGACCGGTTTCTCGACCGCTTTCGCGCCGAGGGGGGGTTCGAGCGACTCGCCGACGAGTTTCTCGCCGAAGAGAAGCGCGTCTTCGCCGCGAAGGGGATCCCGTTCTTCTTCTGACCGCCTTCGTCTGACCGCGCCGCTCGATGCCAGAAGCACATCCGCCGCCAAGCGGTGGCGCCGGGGCGTCGCTCGGCTTGCCGGCGGCGCGCGCTGGCCGTACAACATCGCGACCGTTTCGGCCGGGTTTCCAGGGGGTTTTCCATGTCCGTCGCCAGCGACCGGTCCGCCGTGCTCCCCGCCGCCAAGAACCTCCCCCGGGCCCTCGACCGGGCGCTCGACGCCGGTCGCGGCATGCTCCGCCTGTCGCCGACGTGGGTGCCGCGCAGTTTCCTCCACCCCGGCAAGCGCGTCCGCCTCCATCCCGACGACTACTACGCCTACGGTCTCGACCGCGGCGGCATCGACGAGCGCTGGTTCGCGAGCACGACCGAGGCGGCCAACGAGAACCGCACGGCCGACGAGGGGCTCTCATGGTGCGTGGTCGAGGGGGAGCGATTCCTGCTCCGGGACGCGGTCGCCGAGGGGAAGGCAAAGCTCGTCGGCAGGAGTATCTGGGACACCTACGGCCGCTGGCCGGTGTATTCCAAGTTCTTCGACAACATGGGGCCGATCCCCCACCACATGCACCAGTCGTTCGACGACGCCAAGCTCGTCGGGCAGGAGGGGAAGCCGGAGAGCTACTATTTCCCGCCGCAGTACAACAACTGCGACAACCACTTCCCCTACACCTTCATGGGCCTCGAGCCGGGAACCACGAAGGAGGACGTGCGGAGGTGCCTGGAAAACTGGAACCGCGGCGACAACGGGATCATCGATCTCGCCAAGGCCTACCGCCTGAAGCGCGGCACCGGCTGGCTGATTCCGCCAGGGGTCCTCCACGCGCCCGGGTCGCTGCTCACCTACGAGCCGCAGTGGGGGAGCGACGTGTTCGGCATGTTCCAATCGCTCGTCGAGGGGCGGGCGGTGCCGTGGAGCCTGCTGGTCAAGGACATGCCGAAGGAGAAGCACCACGACCTCGACTTCATCATCGGCCAACTCGACTGGGACAAGAACGTCGACACACACTTCAAGCAGGCCAACTACCTCGAGCCGATCCTCGACGTGGGGCGATCCACCGCCGGTGCCGAGGACCGCTGGATCGTCTACGGCGAAGTCGACGGCCGGCAGCTGTTCAGCGCCAAGGAGCTCTCGCTCGCCCCCGGGGCACGGATCACGATCAAGGACGCCGGCGCCAGCGGCTGGATCACCGTCCAGGGGGAGGGTACGGTCGGCGCGCACGACGTCGCCACGCCGACGCTCATCCGTTTCGGCCAGATGACCGCAGACGAGCTGTTCATCTCGGCCGATGCCGCCGCCGCGGGCTACGAGGTGGTGAACACCGGGCCGGGGCCGCTGGTGTCGCTGCGCTACTTCGGCCCCGACGTCCACGCCGATTGCCCGAAAACCGGCCGCCAATGGTGACCGACTCCGTCGTCGTCCCGCCCCGTCCCCCAGCGCCCCGTTTCCCGACTGTGAGGTGACCCGATGCCGAACCATGCCTCCCCCAAGCTCCACAACGCAATGTGGCCGGGATTGGTCGGCAAGGGGACCGATCCCGGCCAGGAACCGCCGATCAGCCTCGAGCGGATGCTCCAGCTGACCGCGGCGGCGACCGTCGACGGTCAGCGCTTCGACGGCATCGACTACTTCCTCTTCCACCCGCACACCGATCCCGACGCCTCGGAAGATCAGCTCCGGCGGATCGCCGACCTGATCGCCTCCCACGGCTTCGTGGTCGGGTCGCTGGTGGCGCCGATCTGGCCGGGCACCGTCGGCGATTCGGCGATGGGCAGCCCGGTGCAGCGGGCGAAGTTCATCACCGCGGTCAAGAAGGCCTGCCGGATCGCGCGGATCTTCAACGACCACGGTGTCCGCCAATACGGCGTGATCCGAATCGATTCGGCCGAGTTCGGCATCGCCACGTGGCGCGAGCACCCGGCGGAGAACACCCGGCGGATCGCGGCGACGTTCCGCGAGGCGGCGATCGTGGCCGCGGCCCACGGCGAGCGGCTCGCCGCCGAGGGGGAGATCTGCTGGGCGGGGATGCACTCCTGGAAGGACATGCTCGACGTCCTCGAGGCGGTCGACATGCCGGGGTCGCTCGGGTTCCAGTGCGACCTTGCCCACACGTATCTCTACCTGATGGGCTACAACGCGCCGGAACACGCCCTCCTCAAGCCGGGCTACTCCCCGGACGAGTTCCGCTCCGCCTACCGGACGATGGTCGACCGCCTGCGGCCGTGGACGATCGATTTCCACGTCGCCCAAAACGACGGCGAGGTGCACGGCGCGGGCTCCCACGACAAGACGGGCAAGCACTGCCGGGCCGACGATCCGGCCGGCAAGCTCGACATCGTGGCCTGCGCGGGCCACTGGCTCGAGGGTGCCGCCGACCGCGGCATCCGCCACATCTGCTGGGACGGCTGCATGTTCCCCAACGCGACGCTCGAGAACCCCGCCACCTGGAACACGATCCTGCGGACGATGCTCGCCGTCCGCGACGCCCACGGCTGGGACTGACCGCTCCCGGCCCCGCATCCATCCCAAGGACCACACAGATGGCCAAGCCCCTCCGCGTCGGCATGATCGGCTACGGCTTCATGGGCCGGGCCCACTCCAACGGCTACAACCGCGTCAAGGACTTCTTCGACCTCGAGTACCTGCCGGTGCTCCAGGCGGTGGCGGCGCGTGACGTGGAGAAGGCCACCGCCTTCGCCAACCGCTGGGGCTACAAGCGTGTCGAGAGCGACTGGCGGAAGCTCGTCGCCGCCGACGACATCGACGCCTTCGACATCGGCACGCCCAACAACCTGCACGCCGAGATCGCGATCGATGCGGCGCGCCACGGGAAGGCGATTCTCTGCGAGAAGCCCCTCTCGATGAACACGGCCGAGGGGGAGCGGATGGTGGAGGCGGTCGAGAAGGCCGGCGTGCCCAACACCGTCTGGTACAACTACCGCCGCATTCCCGCGGTCACGTTCGCCAAGCAGCTCGTCGACGCCGGGCGCCTGGGGCGGATCTTCCACTACCGCGCCAACTTCCTCCAGGACTGGACGATCTCGGCCGACCTCCCCCAGGGGGGCGCGG
>JBJSXB010000328.1:0-4926 GCA_046086245.1 Planctomycetaceae bacterium
CTACGTCGGCGACCGCCCCCCCGCCAGAGGCCTCGGCCGGTAGGAACTGCACCCCACCCCCTCGACCCGCTCGAAGGCGTCGCTGACGCCGAGAAGGGTCTCCGCCCCGCCGATGAACAGACGCCCGTCGGGGCGGATCACCGCCCGCATCCGCTCGATGATCGCCGCCCGGGTCGGGAGGTCGAAATAGATGAGCACGTTGCGGAGGAAGACGATGTCGCAGGTGGGGATCCCCTGCCACGGGCCGGCGAGATTGAAGGGCCGGAACTCGACCCGTTTCCGGCACTCCTGCGCGATGCTCCAGCGGCCGCGCAGCGGCACGAAATACTTCTGCCGGTACTCCGCCGGCAACCCCCGGGACACCTCGAGTTCGCTGTAGCTTCCCTCGCGGGCGCGCGAAAGGACGACGTCGGAGATGTCGGTGGCGAGGATCCGCACCCGCCATCCGGCGAGGCGCTCGCGGAAGTGCTCCTCGAGGAGCATCGCCAGGCTGTAGGCCTCCTGGCCGGTCGAGGCGGCGGCCGACCAGAGGGTCAGATGCCGCGACACCGCGCGCCGCTCGAGGATCCCGGGGAGGATTTGCTTGACCGTCTCGAACGGGCTCTTGTCCCGGAAGAACGACGTCTCGTGCGTCATCATCGCGTTGAGGACGTCGCGCTCGAGCACCGCGTCGCCCCCCTGACGCAGCCGGCCGACGAGCGCCTCGAGCCCCGTGTAGCGGTGCTGGCGGACCACCGGCAGGAGCCGTGCCTCGACCAGATAGCCCTTCGAGGGATCGATGACGACGCCGCTCCGCCGGCGGAGGAACTCGCGGATGCAGGCGAAGTCGGCGGCGCTGACCATGGAACCCCGTGACGGCGTCAGGCGCCGCGCCGCTTGAGTCGCAGGGCCACCTCGGCGCCGAGCTGGGCGAGGGGGAGCACGGCGTCGGCGAGGCCCGCGCGGGCGACGTGGCCGGGCATTCCCCAGATCGTGCTCGTGAACTCGTCCTGGACGATCACGGCGCCGCCGGCGGCGACGATCGCGCGCGATCCCTCCAGGCCGTCGCGTCCCATCCCGGTGAGCACGACGCCGAGCGTGCCGGCACCCCACACCGCGGCCGCGGCGCGGAACAGCAAATCGGCGGCGGGCCGGCAGGCGTTCTCCGGAGGCTCGTCGGTGAGGACGACGACCACGCCGCGATCCCCGCGCGCCACCTTCATGTGCCGTCCCCCCGGCGCCAGCAGCACGCACCCCGGCCGCAGCGGTTCGCCGTCGGTCGCCTCGCGCACCTCCACGCCGGTGATCTTCCCGAGCCGTTCGGCGAGATGCGCGGTGAACATCGGCGGCATGTGCTGGACGACGAGGACCGGCACGCCGGCCGACGCGACGAACCCGGGAAGGAACCCCGCCAGCGCGTTGGGCCCGCCCGTCGACACCGCGACGACGACCGCCGCCACCGCCTCGCGCGGCGCGCGCCGCGGCGGCGCCGCCGGCCGGGGCGCGTCGGCCACGGAAGGCGCACCCCCACCCCCCGTCCGGGGCACCAGCTGGCGGATCTTGGGAACCAACTCGGTGCGGATCCGAGCGGCCACCTCGTCGGGCGCGAGCCCCTTCGGCTTGGCGACGTAATCGTTGGCCCCGCCGACGAGGGCGTCGATCGCGGCCTTGGCTCCGCGCTCCGTGAGGCTCGAGAACATCACCACCGGAAGCCGCGGCCGCAGGCGGCGCAGCTCGCGGAGCGCGGTGAGGCCGTCCATCACCGGCATCTCGACGTCGAGGAGGACGATGTCGGGAGGGTCGGCGACGACGCGCTCGATCGCCTGCTTGCCGTCGGCGGCAGTGCCCGCGACGGCGATCCCTTCCTCCGCCGCGAGCGTCGTCGCGAGCATGCTGCGGATCACCGCCGAGTCGTCGACGACGAGCACGCGGATCGGGGCGGCGATTGCCGGTCCGCGCCGCCCGACGCCGATTCCCTCGAGCGTCCGCGCGATCGCCTCCGCGGTGAACGGCTTGGCGACGAAGCGGTCGGCGCCGGCCGCCAGCGCCGCGGCGATCCGCGCTTGATCCTGCTCCCCCGAGACCATCACCAACCGTAGTCCGCGCCACGCCGGGTCGCGCCGCAGGCGGCCGATCAACTCCATGCCGTCCATCACCGGCATGTGGAGATTGACCGTGACGAGATCGGGGCGTTCGATCCGCGGCAACAGCTCGAGGGCTTCCTGGCCGTTGGCCGCCTCGTGGCAGCGGAAATCGAGCCCCGCCAGGACGCGGGAGAGGATCGTGCGGGCCGGTTTGGAATCGTCGACGATCAGCGCGTTCACGGCGTCACCCATGGGCGGGAAGGCCCGCCTCCAGTATCGCCGACCGTGCCCCGCCGCCAACGATGCCGGCCGCCGGGCCGGCGCCGGCTGCGGCGGCTCAGGAACGGTATTCCTCCACGAGCCGCGCCAGGGAGTGCGCCAGCCGCGCGAGCTCCTGCGACGACACCTGCGTGTTGGCCGCCCCCTCGGCGGTACTCTGCGCCGCCTGTGCCACCTGGCCGATGTTCTGCGCGATCTCGGTCGAGCCGGTCGTGGCCTCGGCGATGTTGCGGCCGATCTCGCTGGTGGTCACCGACTGCTCCTCGACCGCGGTGGCGATCTTCGTCTGCAGGGCGTCGATCTTCTCGATCACCGCCACGATCTCCGCGATCGCCCCGACGGCCCGGGCGGTGTCCCCCTGCATCGCCTCGATGCGTCCGGCGATGTCCTCGGTGGCCTTGGCCGTCTCGCGCGCCAGTTCCTTGACCTCGTTGGCGACGACGGCGAATCCCTTGCCCGCCTCACCGGCACGGGCCGCCTCGATCGTGGCGTTGAGGGCGAGGAGGTTGGTCTGTTCGGCGATCGAATTGATCACCTTCACCACCTGGCCGATCTGGGCGCTCGACTCGCCCAGTTCGTCCATCGTGCGGCTGGTCGCCCGTGCCATGTCGACCGACTGACGGGCCACCGCGGCGGCATCCTGGGCGCTCTTGGCGATGTCGTAGATGTTGGCGACGAGGCTCTCCACCGACCCCGACACCGTCCTGGTGCTGCTGCTGACCTGCTCGGCGGCGGCCGACACGAGATTCGCCTGGGCGGTCGTCTCCTCGGCGGCGGCACTCATCTGCTGGCTGACGCTGGTCAACTCCTCCGAGGCGCTGGCGAGGGTGTGGGTGTTGCCCTTGATGCCGTCGACGAGGGCCGCCTGCCGCCGCGCGGCACGGGTGAAGCGGCCGGCGATCCGTGTCGACAACCAGACCACCCCGAGCGTCGTGAGGCCGAAGATGATCTGCGACAACCAACGCAGCCGACGCATCGGCGCCTCGGTCTCGGCGACGTCGATCTCGGAGACCACCGCCCACTTCACCGTGGCGTCGCCGGGACCGTCGCCGCGGTGGATCACCGCCGGGCCCCAGGAGGAGAGTACCGGCTCGCCGCGGTAATCGACCGTGGTACCGGTGCCGGTACCGCCGCTCTCGAACACCTCGCGCACCGGGAGGGTGTCGACCTTGATCGTGGGGTTGCAGATCGTCGTCTTCACGCCGAGGCGCTCGAGGAAGCGGACGTCGGTGCGGAACAGCCGATCGTCACCGACGGCGTAGGTCTCTCCCGTCTGCCCGAGGCCGAGTGTCTCGCCGACGACGGCGTTGATGCGGTCGAGGGGCAACTGGAACGCGACCACCCCCACCACCTTGCGTCCCTCGACGATCGGGGCGGCGAGGAACCCGGCCGGCTTCTCGTACGACGGCTGGTAGGGGCCGAACGCGCCGAAGAACACGGCACCGGCGCGGCCGGCGGAGGCCGCCTGGCGGAACACCTTGCCGAGGTTCGTCTCGGCGAACGCACCGCCACGCAGCGACGTGGCGAAGTCGACCTCCTTGAAGACGCTGTAGACGACGTCGCCTGTCTCGGCATCGACGAGGAACACGTCGTACAGGCCGAAGCGCCGCGCCAGGTCGCGCAGCACCGGATGATGACGGGCGTGCGCCTGCGAGTAGGCGGAGTCGTCGCCGGCCGCGTCGAGGGCGTCCTTGCTACCCGTGGCGTTCTGGTTGCGACGGATGTAGAGATCCTGGAGCCACACGCCGGCATCGCCGAGCAGCCGCGTCAGACCCTCGGGCGCCTGCCCCCCCGCGCTCCCCTCGCGATAGCGGGTGGCGAACTCGGTGGCGTACCACGAGTCGAGGTCGGCACGGGCGCCGTCGAGTTCGGCCGGCGCGATCACGCCGGCGGCGGAGAGCGCGCGGAAGCCGGCCTGGAAGTCGCGGAGCGCCTGGCGTGTCGAGGGATCGTCGGCGAGCACGGCGATCTGGTCGTGAAGCCCGGCGAAATAGCGTTCCACCTGCTTGATCGTGATCTCGCGCACGACCTGCAGCTGCCGCTCCGACGACTGGGTGAGGGTCTGGCTGGAGAGCCAATGGGTGGCGATCCCGGTGAGCGCCAGCGGCAACAGCGACATCGCCAGCAGCGCCACCAGCAACGGATTGCCGAGGAACCTCCCCAGCCCGCCGAGCCACGAACCCCGCTCCTCACCGCCACTCGCGCCGTTCATCGCTCGTTCCTTTCCCCCGTGGTCGCGATCCCCGCCACGAGGCGGACCGCGTCGAGTAGATGCATCAAACCGAAACGTGTCGCCCAGACTCCGTCGATCGCGTCCTGACCGGGGCGGTCGGAGCAGGAGGGAGGCTCGATCGCGCGCAGCGGGATCTCCACCACGTCGGCGAGCCGGTCGACGGCGAGACCGAAGGCCTCGTCGTCCACCGTGACGACGACGAGCGTGCGCCCCGACGTCGCCGTCGGCGTGCCGTCGGTCTGTCCGACCCGGTGGCCGTCGGTCTGTCCGACCCGGTGGCCGTCGGTCTGTCCGACCCGGTGGCCGTCGGTCTGTCCGACCCGGTGGCCGTCGGTCTGTCCGACCCGGGAG
>JBJSXB010000329.1:0-10008 GCA_046086245.1 Planctomycetaceae bacterium
GATGCTGCTGCCGATGTACTTCTTGATCGGCATCTGGGGCGGGCCGCGGCGCGAGTATGCCGCGATCAAGTTCTTCCTCTACACGTTGCTCGGCAGCGTGCTGATGCTGATCGCGATCCTGATGCTCTATTTCGCCAGCGACCTCCGCCTGCTGTCGGACGAGCAGTTGATCGCCTCACATGTCGTGAGTCCCGCCGGCGATGCCGTGGCACGGGGAGCGGCGATCGAACGGATCCGCTCCGCACCGGCGCCGATCCACTCCTTCAACCTGATGGCGTTGGCCGCGATGGGCCAACGCGCCGACAGCCCGTTCGCCACCGCCCAGGTGTGGGGATGGAGTCTGGAAACGCTGGCCTTTCTCCTGTTGTTGATCGGCTTCGTGATCAAGGTGCCGGTCGTCCCGGTGCACACATGGCTGCCGGACGCCCACGTCGAGGCTCCGACGCCGATCTCGATGATCCTCGCCGGCATCCTTCTCAAGCTCGGTGGCTACGGCATCCTGCGGATCTGCTACCCGATCTGCCCCGGCGGCGGCCTCGCGCTGGCGTGGTTGGTGTGCGGTCTGGGGGTGGTGTCGATGGTCTACGGGGCGTTCGCGGCGCTGGCCCAAAAGGATTTCAAGCGGATGGTGGCGTACAGCTCCGTCAGCCACATGGGCTACGTGATGCTCGGGCTCGGCGTGTGGAGCGCGGTGGCCGGAACGCAGTACGCGTGGGACGCGTGGGCGCAGGGGGTCAACGGTGCGATGTTCCAGATGATCGCCCACGGCATCAGTTCCGCCGGGATGTTCTTCATGGTGGGTGTGCTGTACGACCGCGTCCATCACCGCAACCTCGAGGAATTCGGTGGCATTTTCGCGCGGATGCCGGTCTACGCCGGACTGGCGGTGACGATCTTCTTCGCGGGACTTGGCCTGCCGGGGCTCTGCGGTTTCATCGGCGAGGTCCTCGTCACCCTTTCGAGTTGGAAGTACAGCCAGACGCTCGCCGTCATTTCCGCCTTCACGGTGATCCTCACGGCGGCATACATCCTCTGGGCCATCCAGCGCGTCTACCTCGGCGCCGAATACAAGGGTCCGCATGGCGACCACCTGACGCCGATCACCCGGCGCGAGCTGGCGATCGCCGTGCCGCTGGTGTTCTTCGCGATCCTGCTCGGCGTCGCGCCGCAGACCGTGTTCGGCACGATCACCCCGACGGTCAACCGGCAGGTCGCCGGTTTGGCCGACTGGACGCGCCGGGTCCACGACGGTCATGGAACCGCCCCCGTCCTCTCCGCGGCCACCCCGCGAGACGGTGACGCCGGCTCGGTCGTGACGGGAGGCGGGCAGTGAACCTCGGGGCCCTCCTGACGACGTCGTTGAACGACACCCTGCAGGTGTCGTTGCCCCTGTTCCGTCCGGAACTGTGCCTCGCGGCCACGGTGGTGTTGGTGCTGCTTTGCCGAATGCTGCCCGTCCTCCGCTGGCTCGATTCGTCGTGGATCGCCCTCGGCGGAGCGTTGTTCGCGCTGGCCTACGCGTGGGGCGACATGCGGGCGTTTCCCGGATCGCCGTGGTTCCCGGGCGCTTCGGCCGCGTTTCGTCGCGAGCTGTTCGGTGGCCTCCTGGTCTTCGATCCGTTCACCGCCTACCTGCGATTGCTTCTGACCGGCTTTCTCGTTCTCTACGTCCCGTTCACGAAGATCACCGGGATTCCGGGTAAGGACGAGGCGACCGATTTCCACGTGCTGCTGCTGGGTTCGGTGCTCGGCATGTGCCTGATGGTGTCGGCCAACCACATGCTGATGGTCTTCATGGCCGTCGAGATGGCGAGCGTGCCGTCGTACGCGCTGGCCGGTTTCCTCAAGGGCCGCAAGGCGTCGTCGGAAGCAGCGCTGAAGTACGCCGTGTACGGTGCCGGTGCCGCGGGCATCATGCTCTACGGAATCAGCCTCCTGGTCGGCGTCCTCGGGTCGTTCCATCTGCCGACGATGGCGGCGCGGCTGTCGCCGATCCTCGCGGCGGGTGGCGCGGGGGGGGCGACGACGGCTTTGGTGCTCGGCGGATTGATGGTGGCGGTCGGTTTGGCGTTCAAGCTCTCGGCGGTGCCGTTCCACTTTTGGTGCCCCGACGTGTTCGAGGGTGCCGCGGCAGAAGTGGGCGCGTTCCTGTCGGTGGCGAGCAAGGCGGCCGCGGTCGGGTTGGCCGTGCGACTCGGTTGCACCCTCACCGCACCGCCAACCGCCGACGCCCTCCAGTTGGCCGGGCTCGCCGACGCGCGGATGTACGGCGCGCACGTCGTCGGCCTGCTCGCCGCCCTTACCTGCACGCTGGGCAACCTCGCCGCCTATGGCCAGACCAACATGAAGCGCCTCCTGGCGTATTCGACGATCGCTCATGCCGGCTACCTGATGATGGGCGTCGCCGCCGCGATCGCACTCGGTGGTGTCGATCGCACCGCCGCCCGCGACGCGGTCGCCGCCGTCGCCTTTTATCTCGGCGCCTACCTGTTCATGAACCTCGCGGCATTCGCGATCGTCGCCTTGTTGCGAAACACGCTCCGGAGCGAGGAGATCGCCGCGTATTCCGGTTTGATCCAGTCGAGCCCGGGGGTGGTGGTGGCGATGGGATTGGTGCTGGTGAGTTTGATCGGCCTGCCGCCGCTCGCGGGCTTCACCGCCAAGTTCCTCGTGTTCGCCGCCGTGTCGCAGGCGATCACGCTCGGTGCGGAGAAGCCGTTGATGGTGGTGCTGCTGGCGATCGGCGGTCTGAACACCGTCTTCAGCCTCGTCTACTACCTCCGTGTTCTCGCGGTGATGATCTTCAGCCCGCCACCCGCCGATCGCGTGAACGATCCACTGCCGTTGGTGTCGCTGCCCGGAGCGTTCGTGACGGGGCTGGTCGCCCCGGTGGTCGTACTCGGCGTGTTTTTCGCCGGGCTGTATGCCTGCGCCCAATTCGCCGGTGGCTTCGCCTCCTGACCGAGTCCCGCGGGATCCGCACTTTCCATGGCCGTCTCCGACCCACTCCAGCGGCTCATCGACCTGCTCGGGCCGACGCTGCCGATGTATCTGTCCGACGCCGGGTTGGCGACGTTTCCGGGGTCCGATGCGGTGCGTCTGGCCATCGCCGCCCTCGTGGACGACCAGCGCGGGCTGGTGGAGAGGATTGGCACCGTGCTCGAGGAGCGCGGCGGTGTCGCGCCGCGGCGGGGTTATCCGATCCGCTACAGTGGCATGCACGACGTCGATCTGGGGTTCATGGCGCCGCAGATCGTCGCCGAGATCGACCAGCAGTCCGCCGCCTGCGAAGCGCTGCTCCGCGAGCTGCCCCCCGGATCGGACGCCGACCTCGTGCGCGACGCCATGCAGTCGGCCCGCTTCCATGCCGATGCCATCCGTCAGCTCGCGTCGCCGCCGCGCGCGGCCGGATGACGCCGGATGACGATGGAGTTGTTCGATAGCCACTGCCATCTCGACCCGATGCGTTACGGGGACGAGCTGCCCGCCGTGCTCGGGCGAGCGCGGGCGGCCGGGCTCGCCGGCATCGCGGTGATCGGCACGCGAGCGGCCGACAGCGAAGCCGCGGCGGACTTGGCGGCCCGTGAGCCGGGCGTCGTCGCCTCGGCCGGCATCCATCCCAACGACGTCCACGATGCGGACGACGCCGAGTGGGATCGGGTCCGCCGCCTCGTCGCGTCGGGCCGTGTCGCCGCCGTCGGCGAGACCGGGCTTGATTGGTACCGCGATACCGCGCCGCACGATCGCCAGCGCGATTTCTTCGACCGTCATCTGCGGCTCGCCCAGGATCACTCGCTTCCGGTGGTCGTACACACCCGCGCGAGCATCCGCGACGTCCTCGATACGATCCGCGGCGCGCTGCGGCGCGGGGCATGCCGGGCCGTACTCCACTCCTTCACCGGTACCGCGGACGAGGCCGCGGAGGCGGTGGAACTGGGGTGCTGGATCGGATTCGCGGGGATGGTCACGTTCCGTTCCGGAGAAACGCTGCGCGACGTCGCCGCCGGAGTGCCGGGTGATCGGCTCCTCATCGAGACCGACAGTCCGTTCCTCTCACCGGAGCCGCTCCGCGGCCGCCGCAACGAACCGTCCCACCTGATCCATACCGCCCGCTGCCTGGCACTCGCACGCGGCGTGGCGTTGGAGACGCTGGCGGCGGAGACCACGGCCAATGCCCGCCGCGTCTACGCCGGTTCGTCCCGACGCTGATCGCGGCGGGGTACCATGGGCGGCGGGCGGACGAACAAGGAGTACGACGATGGCACGAACCCCGAGCACGATGCTTCCCCTCGGCACTCCGGCGGCCGATTTCAGCCTCCCCAACGTCGACGGGCGGATGATCTCCCTCGACGACGTGGCCGGGCCGCGCGGAACCCTGGTGATGTTCCTCTGCAATCACTGCCCGTTCGTCAAGCACGTGGCCGACCATCTTGCGCAGCTCGGACGGGAGGCGGTGGGGCGGGGCGTCGGCGTGGTGGCGATCAGCGCCAACGACGTCGGCACGCATCCAGCCGACTCCCCCGAGCAGATGGTGCGCGAGGCGGAGGAGCGCGGTTACCCGTTTCCCTACCTCTACGACGAGTCGCAGGCCGTCGCCAAGGCCTACCGGGCGGCCTGCACGCCGGACTTCTTCCTCTTCGACGGCGGCCGTCGGCTCGTCTACCGGGGCCAACTCGACGACAGCCGTCCGGGCAACGGGATCGCCGTGACCGGTGCCGACCTCCGCGCCGCCCTCGAAGCGATGGTGGCGGGCGGGCAGGTCGCTGCGGACCAGCGCCCGAGCATCGGTTGCAATATCAAGTGGAAACCGGGTTCCGAGCCCGACTACTTCCACGCCTGACGGGCATCGGCCGGCGCACGTGCCGGGCCGGCGGCAACCGACCGTCGCGGTCGCGCGGCGTCATTCCCGCGGCGAGTCGCCCGGTTTTGCCCCGCGCGGTCCGGGCTTGCTGCCGGGCGACGGGCGCAGCGCCCGGGCGTCCCCCGGCTCCATCCTCGAAGCGCGCAGGTTCTCCATCTGGATCGCCTCGTACACCTCCTGCCGGTGGACGGGAATCTCGGCCGGGGCATTGATGCCCAACCGCACCTTGTCTCCGCGGATGTCCACGACCGTGATGACGACGTTGTCACCGATCATGATGCTTTCGTCGCGTTGCCGGGAGAGCACGAGCATCGATCGCTCCTTCGCTGATCCTTTCGGTACCTGTCCGTGGTGGCTGTCCGGGGGACCGGACACCCGCCGAATTATGCGCTGTGTTTCAGGTGCGGGCGGTCGCCGCCCAATTCGAACTGCAGAGGCTGCTCGCCACTGGCGACGACCTGGCGGCCGGTGCGCGTGGCGAGGTTGATGACGATCGGTGCCTTGAGGTTGATGGTCAGCTTCTCGGCGTGCCGCGAGACCACCACCACCACCTGCGCGTCGCGGAGATCGCCGAGTGCCAGGGGGAGCAGTTCGCTCCGCGGGATCCGCACCTGGTAGCCGGGAACGAAACGCCGTGGGCTGACGACGGCGAGGGCCACGTCCGGCCGGTGCGTGCTCTGCAGCCAGCCGAGCGCGTCGTTGCTGGCGTCGGCGAGCAGAGCCCACTCCCGGCACTGCTCCAGGCCAGGCAATCCGCCTGGAAACGAGAGCAGATCGGCGTCGTCGACGTCGATTCGGCCGAACCGCGACGTATTGATGCGCATGGCAGGCACTCCCTTGCCGAACGGCGGGCGCACTCCGCGGCCGACACGCCGTCGGGAGCCCCCTTTGGGTTTCTGATCGGCAGTCGGGGGTGACGGGGTGGAGAAAAAAGGTCTGGTGAAGGAATCGGGATGCGGAAGAGACTGCGGTCGCGGGCCGTTGGGAGGGATGGCGACGATCGTGACGGTGACGACGGCGAGGGCCGCTTGCGCGCTCCTTCGGATGTCGGCCGATTGCCGCCGCGCCGGGCACGCGGATATTCTCCGGGCGACGGCGACGGCATGCCGCCGTGGCCGACGCCCGCGGAACACCTCCATGCACCGTGTCCCTGGTCCGACGGTGGTTCTCCCCCTGCTCGTCGCCGTCAGCGGCTGTCTGTCCAGCGGCTACGAGCAGCAGTTCAAACAGGCGGTGGCGCGCCACCGCACCGACTCCCAGTTCACCCGCCTCCACGCCGAGCCGGTCGCGGTGGCAGGCAGCCGGGTGGCGGTGCGCGTGCCGCGCGTCTTCACGTCCCAGGTCGATGCCCCCGCGCCCGCCCCCCGCGGCCGGCCGTCGTATCTCGGCAACCTGCCCGGCTTCCAGGTCGGGTTCGAACACACGGTGAACGCCAATGCCGCGCCGGCGATCCTCGCCGTCGGTGTCGTGCCGAAGACGGAGCGGCGCCGCGAGGATGTCGAGAACGCGATCCTCCAACAGGTACGGGCCGACTCGGCCCGCCAGACCGTGCAGTGGGGGCAACCGCGCGAGGAGATCGGGCGCATCGGACAGATCGGCCGTTGGAAGGTGCTGCCGGTGCCGGACCTCGGCGAGGTATGGGTGTCGGCCAACGACGATCAGGAGTTCTGCACCGTGTTGGCCTGGGGCGTGCCGGCCGACGCCGCGGCGGCGGTGCCGGTGGCCGAATTGGCGCCGCTGGTCGCGCAAACGCTCGAAGTGCTGCCGCCGCCGCAGGCCGACCCGGCCGCCGAACCCGCCCCGCCGGCCCCGTGACCGCTGCGGGAGCGGACACGGGATGGCGGTGTGTCCGAGCGGTCTCCACCCCGTCGGTCGGGATTCATTCCCACATCGGCTGCGCCATCCACGCGGCCAGCGGCACCAGCACGACCGCCGGCAGCCACGCCCCCATCGACGGTGACACGACGTAGCTCGCCGCCAGCGCGTGGCAGCCGAGCACCACGATGAAGAAGAAGACCGTCAGGCCGACGCACCACCCGACCGCCACGAAGATCCCGCGCCGCGACGGCCCCGCGACCAGCGGGATCCCCAGCACCGCCAACGCCATGTCGAGAAGCGGCTGCACCTGACGGGCGTGGATCCGCAGCGGGACGTCGGCGCCGACGCCGAGGGCCGGATTGGCGATCGCACGCGCCAACTCCGGGGTCGAGGAGTATTGGCTCCAGTTGGTCGATCCGATCAGTTGCTCGAAACTGACGTCGCTGGCGACGAAACACTCGCCGGGCTGCAGCCAGGCGAATCCGGAACGCGTGTGGATCACCGTCCGGCCCTCCTGCTCGAGCGACGGCAGGCGGTCGATCCCCGTCGGCTCCGTGACGCCGCGCAGCAGGTAGCCGTCGGGGTGGTCGTCGTCGGCGGGGCACCACAACGCCTCGGCGGCGACGAGCGCCGTGCCGTGGTCGCCGAGGCTCGGGGGCAGCATCAGGCTCGGCGCCTCCAGCCGCCCCAGGCCCGCCTGGACCGACCGGCCGCGGTAGAGGATCTCGGTGCGGTTGTCGTAGCGTGCCTCGAAGGGTTGGGCGACGTCACCGCGCAGATCCTGGGCGTTACGGGCGATCGCCTGTCGGATCCGGGGCAGGACGCACTCGCGGTTCGCCATCGCCAGCAGGCTGACCACCGCGGCGAAGACGAGCGTCGGACGGGCGATCCGCCAACGATCGACGCCGGCCGCGAGCAGGGCGGTGAGTTCATGGTGCCGTTCGAGCCAACTGAGGGCGAACATGGCGCTGGCCAGGGCGATCACGCTGCTGGTGGCGTCGAAGAAGGAGATCAGGCGGCAGCCGTAGTAGTGCCCAAGGACGCGTCCCAACCCCCCGGCGGTCGCCGCGTGTCCGATGAATTCCTCCAGGTTGGTGAAGGCATCGACAACGAACGTCAGCCCTGCCAGACTGATGAACACGATGAAGAAGGCATGGAACTGGGCCCGTGCCACGTAGCGGTCGATGAGCATCGGGAGGTGTCCCGGGGCGCCGGCCGACTCGGCCGGGCCGCGGACGATAGGACGCGAAGGCCGATGGGTCAACCGCTGTCGGCCGCCGAGGCAAGCCGGGCGAGTGGGGCGATCCTCGCGGAGCGGTGCTCCGCGATGGGGCGCTGGCTGGTCGCCGACGCCCTCGACATGGTGTTTCCGCCGCGCTGTCTCTGCTGTCGCGCCGATCTGGGCGGCCGCATCGGTGCCGATGCACCCGCCGCCGGTCGCCTCTGCGGGCCGTGCTGCGGTGCCCTGGCCCAGGCGGTGCCGTCCGCGTCGCTGTTCGGACGACGGGCGAACGATCGGGCCGAGGGAGTCGCGCTCGGGCCGTACGCCGGAACGCTCCGCGACGCCGTGCTGCGCTGCAAGCGCGCCACCAACGCCGAACTCGCCATCGCGCTGGGAGTCCTGCTCGGGGAACGACACGCGGAGCGGCTCGCCGCCTGGAACGCCGAGGTGGTCGTGCCGGTGCCGATGCATTGGCGACGGCGCTGGTGGCGCGGCTCGAGTGCGGCGCTGCTGGTCGCACGCGGCGTGGCCGTGGCCGCCGGCGTGCGGGTGGCGGAGGCGCTTGTGCGCCGCCGTGCCACCGTGATGCAAAACCGCCTTCCGGTCGCCGCCCGGCATGGCAACGTGGCGGGGGCGATCGCCGTGCGGCGGTGCCTGGCCGGCAGCCGGGTCGTACTCGTCGACGACGTCGTCACGACCGGCGCGACGATCGCGGAGTGCCGCCGCGTGCTGCTCGCCGCCGGCGCGGCTGCGGTGTTCGTCGCGGTCGTCGCCCGCGCCGAGGCTGGCGATGGTTGAGCCGCCGCCGATCCGCATCGGGACGCGGGCCAGCCAACTGGCGCTGACGCAGACCGGCTGGGTCGTGCGTCGCCTCGAGGCGCTCGGAGCGACGGTGTGTGTCGTGCCGATCACCACCGGTGGGGACGAGGGGGCGGCCACACCGGCGCCGGTGCGCGGCGGCGACGGTATCTTCGTGCGCGAGTTGGAGGCAGCACTGCGATGCGGCCGCATCGACGCCGCGGTCCACTCCCTCAAGGACATGCCCACCGACGACAGCCCCGGCCTGATGATCGCCTGCGTGCCGGTGCGGTCGATGCCGTGGGATGTGTTCGTCGGTCGCGGGCCCGCCACGCTCCAGACGCTCCCCGCGAACGCCGTGGTCGGCACGTCGAGTATCCGGCGCGTCGCGCTGGTGCGGGCCTGCCGTCCCGATCTCCGCGTCGAGCCGGTGCGGGGCAACGTCGACACCCGGCTCCGCCGTCTCGACGCCGGGCACTATGACGGGCTGATTCTCGCCGGTGCAGGCCTGGAACGCCTCGGCTGGTCGCACCGCATCGGCACCGTGCTCCGCCCCGACACCTTCTGGCCCGCCGTGGCGCAGGGGGCGCTCGCGGTGCAGATCCGTGCCGACGACCGCGCGTTGGCCGCGCGGCTGGCGCCACTCGACGACGCGCTGACGCACCGCGCGGTCGTCGCCGAGCGCGCCTGTCTCGCCGCCCTCGCGGGAGGATGTCTCGCGCCGATCGGTGCGATCGCCCAACCGGTGGCCGGCGACCGGATCCGCCTCGGCGCGTGCGTGCTCGAGGACCACGGCGCGGGCGTCACGCGGGTAACGGCCAGCGCCACCCTCGAAACCCACGAGGATGATTCGGCGCTCGGCCGACGCGTGGCGCGGTCGTTGCTCGATGCGGGGGCCGGTCCGTTGCTCGAGCGTATGCGACATCGGCACGCCCCTCCCGGGTGAGTCGGTGACCCCGCGGCGATGCGACCGGCGGTCGAATCGGCACCCGACGGCGCGCCGGGGCGGGGCGCTGCATGCTTTCTGAAACGACAGTTGGCATGCGGCGAGGGACCGGTCGTGGATGACCTGCAGGAACCCGCTTCGAGGGTCGGTTGGTTGGTGGTGTCGTGAAAAACCGGGCGTGTTGCGGTCCGCTGTCGGCCGGTCACGACGCGCCGAGCCGATCGCCGGCATCCTTGAAGACCATTCCGGCAAGGCGCACAATGCGTGGCGAGCGGGCGCCAGCGGGAGGTCAATCATGTCGATCAAGGTTGTGATAGCTGACGACCACGAGGTGGTGCGCCGCGGGCTCAACAGCCTGCTGGC
>JBJSXB010000330.1:0-2622 GCA_046086245.1 Planctomycetaceae bacterium
CTCCCCCGGCCCGGTCCGTGCCTCTGTGCCGGCAAGGATCCGGGTCGATGGCCGGACCGCTGCGCGGCGACCAGATCGACGGAGCAAAGGTGGTGCCGCAGGCCGTCCGTTCTTCGGGGGCTGCGTCAAACCGCCGGAAAACCGCCGTTGGATCGCGGTCCCGGTCAGCCCGCGCCGGCCGCCGCCGAGTTCGTCGGAGAGCGCTCGAGGAACAGGTCGGCGAACTCCGCGCCTTCGGGGGCGGTCCCCTCGAGATCGAACTCCTCGGCGATCGTCGCGCCGATCCAGGCCTGGACGAATCGGCCGGTGGCCGCCGTGGCATGGTGGGTGGCGATCTCGCTGGCGAGATTGAGGAGGTCGTACACGCGGCACTTGACCGGCAGCAGGCGCTGCCGCCGCGGCGGCAGGGTGTCGAGGTTGGTGACGCCGTAATGCTCCTCGATCCGGCCCGTCAGCCGGTCGAGCCGCTCCAGCGCGGCGGTCTTGACCGCGGCGCCGGAGAACACGGTCCGCAGCAGGTGCCGGCGGAGCCCGTGCGCCTCGCGGACCGAAGCCCACGACGCCTGGGCCGCGAAGAACCGCGACCGCAGCGCCGCGAAGCCGTCGGCGTGGTCGTAGCACTCCACCGCGCGGGCGATGGTGTGCCGCGGATCGCGGCTCGCCGGCAGGTCGCTGGTGAAGGCGCTGTGCAGCGCGATCAGCCCGTTGACGCACACCAGCCGCATCAGTCCGACGTGGATGCGGGCGTGACCGAAGCCGTCCATCGGCACGTCGAGCGTGAAGCGGTTGGCGAACGCGTCGGCCCCGATCGCCTGCGGCTGGACACCGCTGCGCGGCACGAACGAGCAGCTGGCGATGCCGTCGGAGTAGACGACCCGCGACCCCTGGTGCGTCTTGGCGAGATCACGGATGTCGTCGAGCGTCGGCAGCGCGACGGTGTGGCGCGACACCCCCAGCGCGACCGGTGGCCCGCCGCCGCGCCGCTCGAGCAGCACGCGCAGGTCGTCGTCGCCGGCGCGATCACGGATCCGTTCGAACACCTCGCCGGGAGTGAAGTAGCGGAACGTGCTCGCCGCGAACCGGTAACGCTGGAACATCGACCGCCAGAACCGGGGCGAGATCCGGCAGGGCTCGCCGTCGATGTCGATCAGCGCGCTTGCCGGCAGCACCGGCCCGCGCGGCGGTTGTGCCGGAGGCGTCTCGCTCCCCGGCGGGGTGATGAGCCGCAGCCTCCCCAGGCGGGTGATCCGCGGTTCGAGTCCTTCGAAACGATTCTCCGCCTGGTCGTCGTCGCCGTGGTGCCTGCGCATCTCATCCTCCTCGGGGGAAATCGGTCGGGCTCGGTGGCTGGCGGTGGGCGGCGCCGAGCCGCCGGCGCAGCGCCGCCAGGGCATGCGCCGGCGATCGCCCCACGCGTCGTGGCGCCCCGATGCCATGGTGGCGGGAGACGCGCAGCCGGGCCATCAGCTCCGCCGACGGCCCCGCCGCGCCGTCGCGCGCCTGTCGCGCGAGCAGATCGAGCATCCGCACGCTCATGCGTGCCACCTCGTCGTTGAGCCCGATCGAACGCCATCCGTCGGGCGAAAGGACGTACTGCACCGCCGCCGGCGCGGTGGCGGTGAACGGGTGCTTCGTGGCCGCGCACTGCACGATCATCTTGTGCGGCACCGTCGCCGAGCGGCGCAGCACGCGGCCGGCCATCTGGATCGTGGGACCCTTCCCCGCCGGTCGGCAGAACACCGTCTGCAGATCGGGGCAGTCGAACCCCTCGGCGAGGACGGCGACGCCGAGAATCACGCGGCAGCCCCCCGCCTCGAAGCGGGCGATCTGGGTCTCGCGGTCGCTGGTCGCCGAGACGACCTCGCACGCGACCCCGGCGGCCGTGAGGAGGGTGGCACACGCCCGGCACTCGGCGATCGTGCGGAAGAACGCGAGTGTGCGGCCCCAACGCTCCGGCTCGCGGAGGTAGGTCGTGGCCACCGGTTCGGGACCGTAGGCCGGGATCGTGTGGTGGGCGAACGGGCTGAGGTAGCCGTCGAGCACGAGCTGGCGGATCCCGGCGTCGCGCACCGATCGCTCGAAACAGAGCCCGAGCCGGTCGGATCGCCACGGCGTGGCCGACAGGCCGACGACCTTCGTCGCCCCGACGGCGGCGTGGAGCGACGCCATGCTCACCGTGGCGTCGTGCTGTGCCTCGTCGACGATCAACAGGTCGCCGGCCGGTGGCTGGCGGTCGAACATCGAGACCACACGGAGATCGACGCCGAAGCCACGGCGCTCGTTCTCCGCGCGGGCCTGCTCGAGGAGCGTGCGCCGCATCGCCGTCCACACCACGCGCATCCCCAGCCGTTCCTGCGCCCATTTGGCGACCAACAGAGCCATCACCGTCTTGCCGCTGCCGGTGGGGCTCTCGACGATCACGCTGCGGGCCTCGGGAAGCTCGACTCTTCTGTCGACATGGGGCCCGCTGAACATCTCGACGACCCGTGCCACCACCCGCTTCTGGTAGTCACGGGGTTCGACGTGGACGTCTGCTGCAAGCGCAGAGACGACCTCCTCGTAGCGAGACGGGGGGCGATCGGCGGGCTTGGGAGTCGTGACGGGCATGGGCGGGCTCCGGAG
>JBJSXB010000331.1:0-3336 GCA_046086245.1 Planctomycetaceae bacterium
CCGAGCCGCTGACGGTAACTCGCCGGATCATTATGCAAAAGGCACGCCGTCACGCATTGCGGTTACCCGCCATAGCGCTCCGACCGCTTGTAGGCACATGGTTTCAGGTTCACATTCCTCCCCTAACAGGGGTTCTTCTCAACTTTCCCTCGCGGTACTAGTTCACTATCGGTCATCAAGGAGTATTTAGCCTTACGGGATGGTCCCCGTGGATTCAGTCGAGGTTCTACGTGACTCGACCTACTCAGGGTACCCTCCGCAACGGAGACGACTCGGTTTTCGCGTACGGGCCTGTCACCCTCTGTGGACGACCTTTCCAGATCGTTCCGCTAACCGGTCGTTTTGTAACTCCTTGGAGGGCCCTACAACCCCGCGGTGGAAACCACCGCGGTTTGGGCTATTACCCTTTCGCTCGCCACTACTGAGGTAATCGATTTTTCTTTCTATTCCTGCGGATACTGAGATGTTTCAGTTCTCCGCGTTCGCTGCACGTGTCCTATGGATTCAGACACGGCCAGTTCGGGAATCCCGGGATCATCACCTGTTTGACGGTTTCCCCGGGCTTATCGCAGTCTTCCGCGCCCTTCGAAGCCTCCTGACGCCTAGACATCCCCCATGCGCCCTTTGGAGCTTGACCACCCGAATCGAGTGCTCGCCCCAGCAGGACTGCCAGTTGCCTGGCCGCCCCCGGGAGGAGCTGGTCGGTCCGAGTTGTGTCACCCCATCCCGAATCATCGCCGGCAAGCGCGCCGACACCATTCGGGAAAGTAACGTTTACTCGCTCGCCACAGACTTCCCCCACACGAACCGGAGACCGGATCGCGGAGGGGTTCTGCGACATTTTTGAGCCTTGGGAGAACGCCGCGTGCGCCATCCTTGCGGACGACGACAACGGCATTCTTTCAAGATGCCAACTACCACAACCGGATTGTCAAAGAACAAAACAAGCCGACGACACCGCCACCTGGGCAGTGACATCGGCCCGTGCTTCCGACCGCGGACGCGCCGTGGACAGAGGTTCGATCCGGACCGACGACGGTCCGAAACGGGCCTCAACCCACGCTGGCATCCCGGATACGCGGCGCCGAAGCCAAGGCACACGACGGCCCAGACCTCGCAATCGACGCACACCCGCTCGAAAGCACGAGCGAATAGGCGGGAACCGATCCCGAGCAATCAAGGATCGGCCGCAATTCACTGGAAAACTTAGCCGGGCCCGTGGCGGGGGTCAAGTGGCGGCTGGCGAGGTGGCGGTAAGCGGTCTGTTTTCGGCCCTTTTCCGAGGTCAGACCCGCGCTACGGCCGGCGGCGCATGATCCCGATCGACATGCCGCATGACGCCGGAACGCGCCCAACGCCAAACGGCACCCGCGGCGCTGGCCCACAACACACCCCCTCACAGGAAGGGTGTCCGTCGGTGTGCCGGCCGTGGTGGCGACGGTGCTCGCAGGCTGTGGACAAACAGCCTGCCGCACCTCAGGGATGAGGTGCCGGGAGTGCAACTCCCTTGAAAAGCGCAGCTTTTCGAGTGGCCAGAGGCCATGGATGGACTTTGGCAACGGGCTGCTAGAGTTTTCGCCTTCGACGACGCCACATCCTCTTGGAGAGCCGCCGCCATGGTCGGTCCCCGTGATCCCTCCTGGCAACGGGTCGCCGCAGAGACTCAGTCGCTGCAGTCGGTTTCGATCGGCGCGCTGTTCGACGCCGACCCGGACCGCGCCGCGCGGTTCAGCGTCGAGGCGGCGGGAGTCTTCTTCGACTACTCCAAGCAACGGCTCACCGAGGGGGCCAGAGCCGCCCTGGTGGGCCTCGCCGACGCCGCCGGTCTCCGCGACCGCATCGCGGCGATGTTTCGTGGAGAGCGCGTCAACACCACCGAACGGCGTCCCGCGCTCCACATCGCCCTGCGGGCGCCGCGTGATGCCGTCATCGACGTCGACGGGCACGACGTGGTGCCCGATGTCCACGCCGTGCTCGACCGCATGGCGGCGTTCGCCGCCGCGATCCGCGCCGGGGAGTGGCGGGGAGCGACCGGCAAGCCGATCCGGGCGATCGTCAACATCGGCATCGGGGGCTCCGATCTCGGTCCGGCGATGGCCTCCGAGGCACTGCGCTTCCATGCCGACCGCGGCATCGAGTGCCGCTTCGTCTCCAACGTCGACGGCAGCGATTTCGCCGAGGCGGTGATCGACCTCGATCCCGCCGAAACCCTGTGCATCGTCTCGTCCAAAACGTTCACCACCGTCGAGACGATGACCAACGCCCGGACCGCCCGGGCGTGGATCCTCGGGGCGCTCGGCGGCGACGCGGCCACCGTGGCCCGGCATTTCGTCGCGGTGTCGACCAACGCCGCGGAAGTGGCCCGCTTCGGCATCGACACCGAGCGGATGTTCGGCTTCTGGGACTGGGTCGGGGGACGCTACTCGATGGGCTCGGCGATCGGCCTGTCGACGATGATCGCGATCGGGCCCGACCAGTTCCGCGAGATGCTCTCCGGGTTTCGCGCGATGGACGAGCACTTCCGCGACGCCCCGCTGGCGACCAACATCCCGGCCCTCCACGGCCTGATCACCGTTTTCAACACGAGTTTTCTCGGGCACGCGACCGCCGCCGTGCTCCCCTACGACCAGTACCTGCGGCGCTTCCCCGCCTACCTCCAGCAACTCTCGATGGAGAGTAACGGCAAGCGGGTGCGGCTCGACGGCACACCGGTCGACTACGCCACCGGCCCGGTGGTCTGGGGCGAGCCGGGCACCAACGGCCAGCACTCCTTCCACCAACTGCTCCACCAAGGAACCGCTGTCGTGCCGGTCGACTTCATCGGTTGCCTGCGGCCGCTCAATGCCTTGGGCGACCATCACACGATTCTCCTGGCCAACATGATCGCGCAGGCCGAAGCGCTCGCCTTCGGCAAGCCGGCCACGGCGGTCGCGGCCGAGGGAGTGCCGGCCGATCTGGTGCCACACCGGAGCTTCCCGGGCAACCGCCCTTCGACGACGATCCTCCTCGAGCGGCTCACGCCCCGGGCCCTCGGCAGCGTGGTGGCGCTCTACGAGCACAGCGTGTTCACCCAGGGGGTCGTGTGGGGCATCAATTCCTTCGACCAATGGGGGGTGGAACTGGGCAAGGTGCTCGCCCAGCGGATCGTGCCGGAACTGGAGGCCGCCGCGGAGCCGGCGCTGGCCCATGACGGCTCGACCAACGCCCTGATCCGCCGCGTGCGCGCCGCCCGGCAGGGGCGCCGCTAATCGCCGTGCCGACCGCGGCGCGCGCGCGTCGTCACCACCGCATCGCGGGACCATCGCGGGTATAACTGCGGCATGGCGTCACCCGACC
>JBJSXB010000332.1:0-3875 GCA_046086245.1 Planctomycetaceae bacterium
CGGTGGAACAGCCGTCGAACAGCAGCTTCCAGCCGCCCTTCGCCTCCTCCGCCGAGAGCACGTTTTCCTCGGCTCGGGCCGTGGCGACGCCGAGCACCGTGCGCTCGGCGGGCACCGCGCCGACCGCGAGGAGCCCGATCGCCACGATCCACCATCCGCGGCTGCCGCTGTGCATGGTCACTCCCAGGTTGCTCGGGGTATCGATCCGCTCGTTCGCTCGTCGGTTCGCGACCGGACCCGGCCAGGCACGGATCCGGCGCCGCGTCCGCTCACGCCACGATCTCGTGCACCACCCGCTGCGGCTCGACGCCGGTGAGGCGCTGGTCGAGCCCCTGGAAGCGGAATGTGAACCGCTCGTGGTCGATGCCCAGCAGGTGGAGGATCGTGGCGTTGAAATCGTTGATGTGCACCGGGTTCTCGACGACGTTGTAGGAGAAGTCGTCGGTCTCGCCGTGGGAGATCCCCGCGCGGGCGCCGCCGCCGGCCAGCCACATGCAGTAGTTGCGCGGATGGTGGTCGCGGCCGTAGGTGTCCTGGGTGAGGGTGCCCTGGGAATAGACCGTGCGGCCGAATTCCCCTCCCCAGACGACGAGAGTCTCGTCGAGCATCCCGCGCTGCTTGAGATCCTTCACCAGCGCCGCCGTCGCCTGATCGGTGTCGAGGCACTGCGCCTTGAGGTCGTTGGGCAGGTTGCCGTGCTGGTCCCAGCCGCGGTGGAGGATCTGCACCGCCCGCACGCCGCGCTCCACCAGCCGCCGCGCCAGCAACAGGCTGTGGGTGAACGACCCCGGCTTCTTGACGTCGTCACCGTAGAGCGCCAGCGAGGCCTCCGTCTCGTCGGAGAGATCGACCAACTCCGGCACGCTGGCCTGCATCCGGAAGGCCATCTCGTACTGCGCGATCCGCGTCTGGATTTCCGGATCGCGGTAGCGATCGAAGGAGCGCTCGTTGAGCCGTGCCAGTCCGTCGAGCATCGTCCGCCGGTCGGCCGTCGTCACGCCGTCGGGATTGGGGAGGTAGAGCACCGGGTCGCCGGAGCCACGGAGCGCCACCCCGGAGTAGCGCGTGGGGAGGAAACCGCTCGACCACATCCGTGTGAACAACGCCTGCGACGGATTGATGTCGGGCAGCGGCGTGAACACGACGAACGCCGGGAGGTCGTCGTTTTCACTGCCCAGTCCGTAGGCCAGCCAGCTTCCCAGGCTCGCCTTGCCCGGAATCTCGCTGCCGGTCATCACGAACGTGCACGCCGGGTCGTGATTGATGGCATTGGTGTGGATCGTCTTCACCAGCGCCAGTTCGTCGACGATCCCGGCGGTGTGCGGGAGCAGCTCCTGGTTGATCCAGCGGCCGCAGCGGCCGGCGCGGGTGAAGGCGAACTTCGACGGCGCCACCGGAAACCGCGCCTGGCCGCTGGTCATCGTCGAGAGGCGTTGCTCGCCGCGCACGCTCGGCGGCAGGTCCTTGTCGAAGAACTCCCGCAGCTTCGGCTTGTGATCCCAAAGGTCGATCTGCGAAGGGCCACCGTTGGTGTGGATGTAGATCACGCCCTTGGCACGCGGCGGATGGTGCGGCAGACCGGGCAGCGGCGGATGGACCCGCCCCGGCGCCGCCGGGCCGCCTCCGGTGGCGGCGCGGGAGGGCCGCTCGAGCAGGGCCAGTGACGCCGCGCCCAGCGCCACCCCCGACGAGCGGAAAAACAGCCGCCGCGCGGCGGCGGTGCGCATCGACTCGCGGAGGCTCGTGGGCGGCGTCATCGGTACGGTTCCCCGGTCAGTTGCGGGACAGGGTCTCGTCGAGATTGAGGAGCAGATTGGCGACGAGCGTGTACGCCGCCAGTTCGTCCACCGGCAACCCTTCCGGCGGCTTCGACTCGCCGTGGCTCACCAGGCGCCGCGCCGCCTCGGCGTCGGCGCCGTAGCGCGCGCGGTGGGCGGCGAGCGTGGCGGCCACCACCGCGGCCTCGTCCGATTCCGGCGGACGGGCCAGCACCGTGCGGAACAACCAACCGATCCGCGTGCCGTCGTCGCCCCCCGCCTCGGCCAGCACGCGCGCGGCCAGCGCCCGTGCCGCCTCGACGTGCTGGACGTCGTTGAGCAACTGCAGCGCCTGCAGCGGCGTGTTGCTGCGCTCGCGGCGGGCGCAGTACTGCTCGCGGTTGGGGGCGTCGAAATTGACCATGAACGGTGGCGGCGCGGTGCGCTTGAGGAACGTGTAGAGGCTGCGGCGGTAGAGGGCCGCACCGCTGTCGCGGACGTACTTTTGGGTGTTGCTGCCGGCGAATCCGACCGGCTCCCAGATGTTGTCGGGCTGGTAGGGACGGACGCCGCGGCCGCCGAAGGTGCGGTCGAGGAGCCCGGAGAGGGCGAGGGCGTTGTCGCGGATCTGCTCGGCATCGAGGCGGAGGCGGGGGCCGCGTGCCAGGAGCCGGTTCTCCGGGTCGGCGGCGCGCTGCGCCTCCCCGACCACCGCCGAGCGGAGGAACGCCCGGCTGGTGACGATCATGCGGACGATGCGCCGCGTGTCCCAGCCGCCGTCGCGGTATTCACAGGCGAGCCAATCGAGCAGCTCGGGATGGCTGGGAGGCTCCCCCTGAAGGCCGAAGTCCTCGCTCGTCTTCACCAACCCGGTGCCGAAGAACTGCTGCCAGAGGCGGTTGGCCGCCACGCGGGCGGTGAGCGGTTGCCGCGGTGAGAGGATCCACTGGGCGAGATCGAGGCGGTTGGGAACGTCGCCGGTGGCGACCAACAGCGGCGGCAGGAATCCGGGGGTGGCGCGATCCACCTTCGCCCCCGGCTTGTCGTAGGCGCCGCGCTGCATGACGAAGCTGTCGCGCATCGTCGGCAGGTCGTTGTAGACGAACGTCCGCGCGAGCCCCTTGTCGATCGCCTCACGCCGCACGCGGGCCGCCTGCAAGTCGTCGACGGCGCGGGCGAGCGCCTCCGGCCGCTCCCCCCACACCCGCGCCAGCCAGTGCCGGCGCACGCGCGCCACCTCGGCGGGGTCGGTGGTCTTCTCGGCGCCCTGCTTGACCAGACCGCGCAGCTCGGCGGGCACGTCGTCGAGCTTGTCCTTGCCCACGCGCTCCTGCCACCAGGCGGCGAGCGACCGAGTCGGATCGCTGACCGGATCGCTGACCGCGGCGACACCGACGAGATCCCAGCGCACGTGGCCGTCGAACTGCGTGAGCGCGAAGCCGTCGAGCTTCGTCCCGGCGGCGAGCCCCACCTGCTCCGCCCGCACCGTGAGCGCCCGCCATCCCCCCGGCTCGGGCAGCGGCCCGGCATGGAAGCGCGACGGCTTGCCCGCCTCACCCCAGTCGATCGCGGCGGGATCGCCCCACACGGCGCGGTGATTCCATCCGCCGGCGTGGAATTGCAGCATCACGGCCTTCGGTGGATCGGTCGGATCGAGCCAGACGCTGGCGAAGATCTCCGCGCCGGCGGGCACCGGCAGCGGCTCGCCCCCCGACAGATAGAAATCTTGTCCGATGCCGGTCGCGGTGCGCTCGAGGCTCCGCCGGCCGGAGCGGACCAGCCCCGGCTCGCCCCCCTCGAACCACGTCAGCGCCCCTCCCGCGCTCTGCATGGCGGCGCCGGCGGGAAACTCGTCGTCGAGCCAGACGGTCTCGGCGCGGGTGGCGTCGGGGCGCGGGTCGAGCGTGGCGGGATCGACGTAGGCGACCGCATCCACGGCGCCGTCGAGCGCCTGCTCGAGACCGGGCAGCCGCGCGACGAGATCGGCCAGCTCCTTCTCCTCGGCCGGCGTCGGCAGCGGGATCGTCGGCGCGGTGGTGAGGATGTTGCCGTCGAACCCGGGATCGGCCGCCGAGTTGAAGAAGGCGTAGAGCGAATAGAACTCGCGCTGCGAGAGCG
>JBJSXB010000333.1:0-8427 GCA_046086245.1 Planctomycetaceae bacterium
CCCGGGCTCGCCAACGCTTCTTCCGCGCGTTTCCCTGGCTACTCTCAAAGGCGAACGAACGACGCCAAACAAGCCACCGAATTTTTCGGGGGAGCGGCGGGGAGTACCCGGATCCCTCCTTTCGCGGGGCCGGCGTCGGAGGGAGAACAGATGGATTCGATCGGAAGGCACGAGCAGTTGCTGCGCGTCTGCCACCTCCTCGAGGTGCTTCAGGCGGCCCGTCGTCCGCTGTCGGTGGGGGAGATCAAGGAACACCTCCAAGCGAGGGGTGTGATCGAAGATCTCTCCGACCGCACGTTGCGGCGTGATCTCGGATTCCTCGCCGGTTTCGGCTACCCGGTGCGCTCGCGGCGGGCCGCCGCCAACGACGGCCGGCCGCGGGTGACCTGGCAACTCGATGGCGGCCGCGACGGGAGGGGCTTGGCGGTTCCGCCGATCTCCCTCCCCGAGTTGCTCGCCTTGGCCGCCGCCCGGGAGTTCCTCACCCCGCTTGCCGGCACGATCTATTGGCGTGGCATCGCCAGCCTGTTGGCCCGCGTCGAGCGTCTGGCGACTCCGGCGCTCCTCGCCTACGCCGACGCCCACCGCGACGGCCTCGTCGTCCACCCGCGGGTGCCGGCGGGGCGCTACCGCCCGCGGTTGCTCGCCGCCATCAACCGCTCGATCCGCAATCGGCTCGAACTCGAGATCCGCTACCACGGCCAGGGGGATCCCCGGCCGGCGCGGCGCGTGATCCAGCCGGAGGCGCTGGTGATGTACGACGGTGTGCTCTACGTCGCGGCCCACCCCGGTGGCAAGGCGACGACCGGTACGCCGGGGCTGCGGTTCTTCAAGCTCGATCGCCTCGCCGCCGCCCGCGTCGGGCGCCGCACGTTTGCGGCGCGGGCGACGAGCGTGGCGGACGCGCTGGCCGACAGCATCACGATCTATCGCTCCGCGGTCACGGCGCCGCGGCCCTATCGGCTGCGCGTCGCTCCCGCGCGTGCCCGGTGGGCCTGTGAAAAGCCGTTTCACCCGCGCCAGAGGGTCACCCGGGAGGCCAACGGCAGCGTCGTGCTTGACATCGCCAGGGCGTGGGACGACGAGATGCTTCCCCAGTTGCTCGCGCTCGGCGAGTGCGTGGAGGTGCTCGAACCGGTGGAGATGCGCGACCGCCTGGCGGCGACCGCCGAGCAGATCGCCACGATCCACCGTGGTGGTGGATCGCGCCCGCGCGGGGATCGGAACGGCAAGCGACGGTAGTCGCGTCGGGCCGACGGCGGAACCTCGTCCGCGTCGCCTCGTGCCCGGTCGCGTCATCCCCTTCCCGACGCCGTCGTCAGCGCCGCGATCCTCGTCATGATCTCCGGCGTGAGCGTCTCCCAGCGGAAACGCCACGTCCAGTTGCCCCACGGGCGCCCCGGCACGTTCATCCGCGCCTCCGATCCGAGGCCGAGCAGGTCCTGGAGCGGATAGATCGCCGTGTGGGTCCGACTCGCCAGCGCCATGCCGATCAGATCCCAATGGATCTGCGAACCGTCCGCCGAGAGCCGCACCCGCGCCCGGTGGCGCTCGCGCTCCACCGCGTCCGCAGTCCGCGTCGGGTTGGCGTCGGCGGGCGCGTCGTACCAACCGCGGGCGGTGTCGTTGTCGTGCGTGCCGGTGTAGACGACGCGGTCCGGTGGATCGTCGTCGGTCGTCGGCGCCGTCGGGTCGGGAGGATCGCCGAAGACGAATTGGAGGACCCGCATCCCCGGAAATCCGAGCTCGAGGCGCAACGCCTCGACGTCGGCGGTGATCAGGCCGAGATCCTCGGCGATGATCGGCCGGTCGCCGAGCGTGCGGCGCGCCGCGTCGAACAACGTCCGACCCGGCCCCTCCACCCAGCGCCCGGTGGCGGCGGTCGGCGCGTCGGCCGGGATCTCCCAGGCGGCGGCGAAGCCGCGGAAGTGGTCGATGCGAACCACGTCGTGGCGTTCGAACGCGCTGTGCAGGCGTCGCACCCACCAGGCGAACCCGTCGGCGGCATGCCGCTCCCAGCGGTACAGCGGATTGCCCCAGCGTTGGCCGTCCACGGCGAAGTAGTCGGGGGGCACACCCGCGACGACCGACGGTCGTCCGCCGGCGTCGAGGTGGAACAATTCCCGATGGCACCAGACATCGGCGCTGTCGTGGGCGACGAAGATCGGCAGATCGCCCACCAGCGCGATGCCGAGCGATCGGCATCGGTCGCGCAGCCGTTGCCATTGCTCGTCGAAGAAGAACTGGAGCAACCGCGCATGGGCGACCTCGGCCGCGAGCCGGTGGCGCGCCAGCCGCAGTGCCGCCGGCTCGCGCGCGACCAGATCGGCCGGCCAATCGACCCATGGTGCGCCTCCGAACCGACGTTTGAGTGCCGCGAACAGGCACCAATCGTCGAGCCAGCCGCGTTCTCGTTCGGCGAATGCCTTCTCGGCGCGCTCGAGCGCCCCCGGTGCGGCCCGCGGCCAGCGATCGCAGGCCCGATCGAGGATGGCCGCACGGGCCGGAATCACGGCGCCGAAGTCGACCCGGTCCGCCGGCAGCGGCGGGAAGCGGTCGAGGTCGTCGCCGTCGAGCAGGCCCACGTCCGTCAACCAGGGGAGCGACACCACGAGCGGATTGCCGGCGAACGTCGAGAACGCCTGGTAGGGGCTGTCGCCGTAGCCGGTCGGGCCGAGGGGCAGCACCTGCCAGAGCCGCTGCCGCATGGTCGCCAGGCACTCGACCCAGCGGTGGGCCTCGGCCCCGAGATCACCGCACCCGAAGCGTCCCGGGAGCGAGGTGGGGTGGAGGAGGATGCCGGCGGCGCGGGGAAACGGCATCATGGTCGCTCCTCCACCGACGGCCTGCACGCACGTGGGGCCGGCGCCCGTCCGCCGCCGCAGTGTAGACGGGAGCCTTGGTGACGGGAACAACGCGGGCGCGGAGCGCGGGCATGACCGACAGGTTCACCGTGACCGAGGTGCCGGTACCGATCGTCGCGCGAGAGCGGACGGCGCTGGTCTGCGTGCCGATCGACGCGCCGCCCCCCGGCGGCTGGCCGCTGGTGCTCGCGTTCCACGGGGGGCGCAGCCACCCGGAGGCGATGCGCCGCTTCTCCGGGCTCGACGCCTTCGCCGCGGCGGGCCGCGCGCTGGTCTGCTATCCGGCCGGCACCGGATCCCGGGAGAGCATGCTCACCTGGAACGGCGGCAACTGCTGTGGCGAGGCCCGTGACGGTGGGGCGGACGACGTCGCTTTCGCGCGGGCGGTCGTCGGCGTCGTGGCGGCGCGTTGGCCGGTCGATCCCCGCCGGGTGCATGCCACCGGGATGAGCAACGGAGCGATGATGGCCTATCGATTCGCCGCGGAGGCGGCCGACGTCGTGGCGTCGGTGGCGCCGGTCGCGGGGCCGCTCGCGCTCGACGCGATCGCACCCGTCCGCCCGGTGCCGATTCTGCACTTCCACGGGTCGCTCGATCAATTCACCCCGCTGGCGGGCGGAATCGGCCGGCGCAGCGTGACGCGGACGCATCATCGCGCCATCGACGACGGCCTGCGCGACTGGGTCCGGGCCAATGGGCTCGACCCACGGGCGGTGCGCGTGGCGGTGCCCTGCGCCGACGACGGGATCACGATCGAGCGCGTCGCCTGGGGCGCGGGGGGCAGCGGCGAGGTGGTGTTCTACGAGATCACCGGCGGCGGCCATACCTGGCCCGGCCGGGTGCCCGACTCCTTCTACCTCGGCCCGTCGGCACTGTCGCTCGATGCCAACGCCCTGATCGCCGATTTCTTCGCACGCCACCCGCTTCCCTGACGACGGCCGCGCCGTTGGCCGCGGGCGGCGGGCCGGCACACCACCATCCATCACACGTTCGGAGGTTCGCCGATGGCCCTGCCTGTGTGGATCCCGTCGCCGACGGCCTGGCTCGTGGCCGGCGCGCTGACGATGGCGACTGCCGCGTCGCCCTGCGACGCCGATCCCTTTCCCGTGCCCCGTGACACCGAGCCGTCGCCCAGCCGACCGATGGCTCCCGAGGACGTCTGCCGGACCGCCCGCCTGCCCCCGGGCTTCCGCCTCGAGGTGTTCGCCGCCGAACCGGCCGTCGCCAACCCGATCGCCATCGCCACCGACGCCCGCGGCCGGCTGTGGGTGGCGGAGAACTACTCGTGGAGCGGGGCGCGGTTCGGCGGTTGGACGACCGAGTTCCGCGATCGCGTCGTCGTGCTCGCCGATCGCGACGGCGACGGCCGCCACGACGAGCGCACCGTGTTCTGGGACGGGGCACGACGGCTGACGAGCGTCCTGCCCGGTCTCGGGGGGGCGTTCGTCCTCGACCTGCCGAACCTGTCGTTCATCCCCGATCGCGACGGCGATCTGGTGCCCGACGGACCGCCGGAAGTGGTGCTCGACGGTTTCGACGCCGACTCCGTCGGTCATACGCCCGCCAACGGTCTGGCCTGGGGACCGGACGGCTGGCTCTACGGTCGCCATGGCATCCAGGCGACGTCGCGCATCGGCCGGCCCGGCGCCGGCGACAGCCAGCGCGTCGCGATCAATACCGGGGTGTGGCGCTACCATCCGCGATGGCAGCGGGTCGAGGGGGTGATCCACGGCATGACCAACTCCTGGGGCTTCGACTTCGACGCGCGGGGAGAAATGTTCGTGATCAACACCGTGATCGGCCATCTGTGGCATGTCGTGCCCGGGAGCCACGTCGAGCGGATGTACGGCGTCGATCTCGACCCGCACGTCCACGACCTCGTGCCCCAGGTCGCCGATCACGTCCACTGGGATGCCGGTGAGAAGTGGAGCGACGTGCGCGACGGCATCTCCGATCGGACGAGTGCCGCCGGCGGGGGCCATGCCCACATCGGCCTGCTGATCGAACAGGGAGACGATTGGCCGGAGGCATTCCACCAGCGCGTTTACACGCTCAATCTCCACGGGCGGCGCATCAACGCCGACATCCTCGCGCCGCGCGGCGCCGGCTTCACGGCGACCCATGGCGAGGACCTGGCGTTTTTCGCCGATCCGTTCTTCCGTGGCATGGATCTGATCGGCGGCGCCGATGGGGCCGTGTTCATCGCCGATTGGTCCGACACGGGAGAGTGCCACGACCACGACGGCGTCCACCGCTCGAGCGGTCGGATCTATCGCCTCGTCCACGGGCGTCCCGACACCCGCCCGGTGGATCTGCCCGCCAGCGACGGCCACGGGCTGCGCCGGGCGCTGTTCGCGACGAATCAATGGTGGAGCCGGGCGGCGGTGCGCGAGTGGCAGACGCGGGCGCTGGCCGGGAACGATCTCGACGGCGACGCCGCGTGGTTGCAGGCCACGTTCGCCGACGACCGCGACCCGCTCCACCGGCTCCGGTGCCTGTGGGCGCTGGCCGTGATCGACCGGCTGCCGGAGGCGCTGGCGACCCGCGCGCTCGACGACGACGACGCCGGCGTCCGCGCGTGGGGGGTGCGGCTGCTCGGCGATCGCTGGTCTGCGGACGGCGCGCAGCCGCCACCCGAGACATTCGACCGGCTCCTCGCGCTCGCCCGCGACGAGCGCGCCGCACCGGTGCCGCTCCATCTGGCGAGCCTCCTCGGGCGCCTCGACGCCGGCCGCCGTTTTCGTCTCGCCGCCGCGTTGGCGAGCCACGACACCTTCGCCGCCGACCCCGCCCTGCCCCGCCTCGTCTGGTACGGCATCGCGGGCATGGTGCCCGTGGACGGCGACCGCGCGGTGGCCCTCGCCGGCGCGTCGCGGCTGCCCACGCTGCGGCGCTCGATCGCCCGGCGGCTCGCCGACTCGATCGAGGAGCGGCCGGAGGACGTCACGGCGCTGGTGGTGATGGCGTCGGAGGCGGCGGACGACGTCGCCGCCGACGTCTGCCTGGGCCTCGCCGACGGCCTGCGCGGCTGGAGCCGGGCCCCGGCGCCGGCGGGGTGGAGCACGCTCTCCCCCGCGCTCGCCGCGCGGGGCGGCGATGCGGCGGCGGCCGTCCGTGAGCTCGACGTGGTCTTCGGCGTCGGCCGCGGTGCCGATGCGTTGCGGGCGGTCGCCCTCGACGGGGCCGCCGATCCGTCGGCCCGGCGCCGCGCGATCGCGACGCTGGCCTCGACCGTGCCGGACGACGGCGTCGCCTGGCTGACGCCGCTGCTGGGCGATCGCGCCGTGGTCGGGGCGGTGCTGCGGGCCCTCGCCCCCTTCGACGACCCCTCGATTCCCGGCACGGCGCTCGAACGGCTCGGCATGCTCGCCCCCTCCGACCGGGCGGCGCTGGTCGATCTCCTCGCCGCGCGTCCGGGGTCGGCGGCCCTCCTGCTCGACGCCGTGGTCGCCGGACGCATCGGCCGCGACGAGATCGCCGCCCACCACGCCCGTCAGATCGCCACCTTCGGCGACGACGCGCTGACGGCACGCCTGGAGGCCACCTGGGGCCGCGTGCGGACCACCGCGGCCGACCGCCGCGCGCGGATCGACGCCCTCGCCGCGCATCTCACCCCCGACACCCTCGCCGCCGCCGACCGCGCCCATGGCCGCGTGCTGTTCGCGCGGGCGTGCGCATCGTGCCACGTGTTGTTCGGGGTCGGGCGGCTCCTCGGACCCGACCTCACCGGATCCGATCGCCGCACCGTCGCCTCCCTCCTGGAGAACATCGTCGACCCCGGGGCGAGCGTGGCCGCCGGCTTCCGTGCCGAGACGTTCCTGCTCGACGACGGGCGCGCCGTGACCGGCGTGGTCACCGCCGCGGGGGAACGCACGCTCACGGTGCGCACCGCGGCCGACGACCTGGTGATCGAGCGGCGCGCGATCGCCGAACGACGCGTGGGAGAGGCGTCGCTGATGCCGGACAACCTCCTCGCGACGCTGTCCGAGGACGACGTCCGCGACCTGGTGGCCTACGTCGGCGGCCCGGGGCAGGTGCCTCTCGCCGAAACGGTGGCGCCGTGAGCATGGACACGGCCGGCGAGCGGGCCGTGGACGCGGCTCGCAGCGTGTGGCCAACGTCCATCCATGGCCTTTGTCCACCCGAAACGCCGCGCCGTTCACCGGAACCGCGTTCCCGGCACCTCGTCCGTGAGGTGCGGCAGGCGGTGTGCCCGCAGCCTGCTAGCAGCCCGTGGCCAAAGTCCATCCATGGCCATTGGCCACTCGAAAAGCTTCGCTTTTCACGGGAGTTGCACTCCCGGCACCTCATCCATGAGGTGCAGCAGGCTGTTTGTCCACAGCCTGCTAGCGGGTGAACGACGGCGGGCAGGGAGGCGACTGCCCCTCGACGTACGTCGCCCCCACCACCGTCTCGCCGACGGCGGTGTCGGAGATCAGCGTGCCGCCGGCGACGGCCACGCCGGCCGACGATGGGGTCGAGCCGACGAGCGTCGCTCCGGCGACCGGTGGGCACGGAGGCGACTGGCCGTCGTTGATCGTCGCCGGCGCGGCCCCCGCGACGACCGGGCCGGGCACCATCGCCCCCGCGGCGTTTGGCAGCGTCACCACCGGGGGTGCGTAACTGCCGGGAATCGTCGGTCCGGGTGGCTGCGGATAGACCGGCGGCGCGTAGGGGGGCGCGTAGGCGTAATCCTGCCGATGGTGCGCGCAGCCTCCCGCGAGCACGATCATCACCAGCGCCGGACCCCCGGCCACGGTCGCGATCAGACGCATGCGAACCCTCCGCAGGACGGGGGACGGTAGGTCGGCCCGCGCGTGCGGGTCAAGGGCATCCGCCATCCGTTCCCGACGGTCCGATCAGCGCGATGCTCGCCGTGAACCCGTGGAGGCAGTTCCGGCTGCCGATCGGGCCGATCTCCCCCTGGGCGAAGAAGCCGGCCGCCGCGGTGGGCCCGAGCCGTTCCTGCACCAGCCGCGCGTCGTGGTCGGCCGCCGGAAACAGGCGTTGGCCGCGGCCGTTGCAGGTGAAGACGAGGGCGCCCCGCGGCCCGGCCGCCGCCGGGGCCGCGCGGTCGAGGAGCCGCGCGAGATCGTCGTGCGCACTGGCGGCGTCGCGCACGTGGAATTGCACCGTCTGCCCGCGGCGCACGAGATCACCGACGACCACCGCGCCGGTGTCGGGGTCGGCACCGATCACGTTGCGGACGAGGAAGTCACCGTGTTCGAAGCGATCCTGGTACTCGCTCGCGACCCGGCCCAGATGGAGCGACGTGCGCACCAGCTCGCGGTCGGCACCGTCGAGCTCGCCGTAGATCTCGCGGAGCCGTTCCACCGCCGGGCGGCCGCCGAGTTCGAGGATCACGTTTTCCTCGCAGCGCGTCACCACCAGCGGGCGACCGATCGGCCGGCACCCCTGCGAGACCACCGGTCGGACACGCCCGCCGCCGCCGATCATGACGCCGACGGCGCCATGGTCGTACGACTGGCGCCCGAGCACGAGCGTGTTGCCACCGGGACGGCGTCCCGCGCTCGCCATGCCGCCGACGACCGGCACGCGCGGC
>JBJSXB010000334.1:0-2527 GCA_046086245.1 Planctomycetaceae bacterium
CGCCCCCGGCACACCCGTCGAGGCCGGCGAGTTGCTGCTGCGGTTCGGCGATACCTGACCGACGTGCCCCGGGCCACCGGAGACGACGGCGAGATTCATGCCGCCACTGAAGGCATGGAGGCTTCCGGCGAGCGCGACGCCCTGCGGGATCAGGTTCCCCGCGTCACCATGAATCCGCACGACGCCGCGGTGGACCTGCCACGAGGGCTCGACGACGTCGACGAAGCGCATGCACGGCACGTCCGGTCCAAGCCCCACCGGCTTGAGAACGAGCAGCGGATCGACCATCACGTGGTCCTGGAGTTGGAAGGAAAGTTCCGCAAGATCAACTGGCGAGCCGACCCACCGGCGGCCCGCCGCTCTCAGGGCTTCTCCTTGAGCAGATCCTTGAACAGCTTGCGGGTCTTCGCCACCTTCGGCGCTGCCTGCACCTGGCAATAGCGATCGAAGGGATTCTTTGCGAAATAGTCTTGGTGGTATTCCTCGGCCGCGTAGAAGGTGGGAGCGGGTGTCACCTCGGTGACGATCGGCCCGGGGAAAATCCGCGCCTGGTCGAGTTTGCCGATCACCGCCTCGGCGATCCGTTTCTGCTCGGCGTCATGGGTGAAGATCGCCGAGCGGTATTGGGTGCCCACGTCGGGCCCCTGGCGGTTGAGCGTGGTCGGGTCGTGCGTCGTGAAGAAAATTTCCAGGAGCTTCTCGTACGGCACCTGCTGCGGATCGTAGGTGATCTCGACCGCCTCGGCGTGACCCGTCATCCCGGTGCATACCTGCTGGTAGGTCGGATTCGCGACGCGTCCGCCGATGTAGCCGCTCACGACCGACTCGACCCCCTTGATCTCGGCGTACACCGCCTCGGTACACCAAAAACATCCCCCGGCGAACGTCGCCTTGACCAGTCGCGCGTCGCCATCGGCCGCCGCTGCCATCGCCATCCCTCCCGCGATGAAGATGCCCGCCAACGGCACCAGCACGCTCCCGATGGCCCGCCGGATTCCGCCGCTCGCCTGCATGTTCGGGTCTCCTGTCAGCCGGTTCGGCCAGGCGGCCGTCCCCGTGCACGCATCATAGCGCATCGCCGGCGAGCCGCCGGGGGTCGACGACGAATCGCAGCGGCTTGTCCGCCCAGGTACCGGCGTAGGCGACGCCGATCCGCGGCGTGCGGCGCACCAACCGCCGCGGCACCGGCATCCCCTCCTCGAGCCAGACGCCCGCGGCGGGCCCGATCGAAAGGCCGTCGTGCCGTCGATCGATCCCCAAACCCCGGGTGAGGCGTCCGGGCCCCACCCAGGGGCCGACTCCGCGCACGAGCACGGCGGCGGGCACGCCGGCGGGCCCGGTGACCGCATTGAGCATCCAGTGCATGCCGTAGCAGAGATACACGTACCAGCGGCCGCCGCACCCGAACATCGTCGCGTTGCGTGCGGTGGGGCCGGTGCGGCCGTGGCAGGCAAGGTCGTGCGCCCCCAGATACGCCTCCGTCTCGTGGATCGGGTGCCGTGCCACCGTGCCCTCGGCGTCGCGCACCGCCAACAGGCATCCGATCAGGTCGCGGGCCACGCGGTCGGCCGGTCGGTCGAAAAACCGCCTCCCCAGCCGCCCCCCGCGGGGCGTCCCTGGGAGCCGACCGCCGGAGGTGGCAAGATGGCGGATTCGGCCGGTGGTGGCACCGGCGGCACCAGCGGCATCGGAGCGAGCACGGATGGAAGCGGGCATCGTCGGTCTTCCCAACGTCGGCAAGAGCACCCTGTTCAACGCCCTGACGATGTCGAAGGCGGCCCAGAGCGCCAACTACCCATTCTGCACGATCGAGCCCAACGAGGGGATGGTGAGCGTCCCCGACGACCGGCTCGCCCGCATCGCCGCGCTCATCCCCCCGCAGAAGATCATCCCCGCCGCCCTCAAACTCGTCGATATCGCCGGCATCGTGAAGGGGGCGAGCGAGGGCCAGGGGCTGGGCAACAAGTTCCTCGCCCACATCCGCGAGGTCGATGCGATCCTCCAGGTGGTGCGCTGCTTCGAGGATCCCGACGTGATCCACGTGTCGGGCAAGGTGGATCCGGTCTCCGACATGGAGACGATCGAGCTGGAGTTGATCCTCGCCGACCTCCAGCATCTCGAGAACCTCCTCCCGAAAGCGGAGCGCGCGGCGAAGAGCACCGACAAGGAGGCGCGACTCAAGGTCGATGCGATGCGGAAGTGCCTCGCGCATCTCGGCGGCGAGCAGCCGCTGCGCACGCTCGCACTCGACGAGGCCGAACGGGCGGCGGTGAAGGAATTCGGCCTCCTCTCCGCCAAGCCGATCCTCTACGTCGCCAACGTCGACGAGACCGACCTCGCCGGCACCGGTCCGCTCGTCGCCCGGGTGCGGGAGGTGGCGGCGAAGGCGGGGGCGGAAGTGGTGCCGGTGTGCGCCAAACTCGAGGCCGAGATCGCCGAACTCGACCCGGCCGACCGCGCCGAGATGCTCTCCGGCGCCGGCCTGTCCGAGCCGGCGCTCGGCGTGCTCGCCCGGGCCGCCTACCGC
>JBJSXB010000335.1:0-7548 GCA_046086245.1 Planctomycetaceae bacterium
ACTGTACGACGGCCGACGCCGTCGCCACCGCCGCCAGTGTCCTCGGTCCCGACGCGGGCCGTGCATTCGTCGCCCGCCTCCCGGGATGCGCGGCGGCGTTCCGCTGGGAGGAACGGGGAGCGCTCCGCCGCGCGACCACCGCCGGTTGGCCGGCGCTGGCCCTGCGCTCCAATACTCCGCGCTGACGGCCCGCGGTCGGCACCCTGCCGTCGCCACTCGCCCGGTGGCCTGCGGGAGCACGGGGATTGGGGCGGGGCTTTCTTGCGCCTCCTACCCAGGTTTCGCCCGACATTGACGATTCGTCCAAGTTTGCCGGTTGGGAGGTCGATACCACCTCGGCCGTCGCTGCGCCCTCGTGACGACGACCCGGTCGCGGGTCGGGGGGCACCGCGGCGAGGGAGCCGGCCGTGAGGCCGGCTGCCCCCGAGGGCGCAGCGGCGGCACTTCATGCAACCATCACCGTCCGGCGGGACCGGCCCCGTGCATTCCACCAGCCGACAGTTGCTCGTCGCGGCACTCGTCATCGCGCTGGCGGCGCCGGGCTGTGCGCCCCGGCAGCCGTTCTATTTCTTCGAGGACGGCGATCTTTCGCACTACGTCGGGGCAGTGCAGAAAATCGAGTATCCCGACTCGTGCAGCCCTCCGCTCGACGAGGCGGCCGGCACCGTCGAACCGCTCACACTGTCCAACGCCAGCTTCGACCAGATCTGGGAGGTGACGCTGGAGGAAGCGATCCGTACGTCGCTCGAGAACGGGAAGGTGCTGCGCAACCTCGGTGGCCGCTTCGGCAGCTTCGGCGGCCCGCGGCCGCAGACGGGCGAGCCGCCCGTGTCGTTGCTCACCCAACCGGCCGCCACTCCCACCGTCTACGATCCGGCGATCGTCGAGACCGATCCGATCCGCGGTGTCGAGCCGGCGCTCGCCTTCTTCGACGCCCAGTTGGCCAGTTCGTTGACGTGGGAACGGCAGAATCGCCCCCAGAACGTCGGCGGCATCGGTGCGGCGATCTTCGCGCAGCAGTTCCTCGGTGACACCGGCAACTGGACGACGAGCATCACCAAGCGCACCGCCACCGGCGCCACGTTCGGCTTCGCCAACTCGACGCTCTACGACAACAACAACTCGCCGATTCGGCAGAACAACGGCCTGCCGCCGACCGATCCCAACTTCAAGGTGCTCGTCCCCTCGACCTGGACGACCAACTACGACTTCACTTTCAACCAGCCGCTCCTCGAGGGAGCGGGGGTGACCTACAACCGCATCGCCGGGCCCGATCCGTTCAACAACATCGACGGCCGGCCGATCTTCCGCGGCGTGCTGCTGGCTCGGATCAACGCCGACATCTCGCTGGCCGACTTCGAGGCCGGTGTCCGCAATCTCGTCAGCGACACCGAGCAGTCGTACTGGGAGCTGTATTTCGCCTACCGGAATCTGGAGGCCCGCAAGGCGGGCCGCGACAGCGCCCTCGAGGCCTGGCGCCGCGTCCACGCCCTGTACGTCGAGCAGTCGCGCGGCGGTGAGGCCGACAAGGAGGCACAGGCCCGCGAGCAGTACTTCTTCTTCCGCAGCGACGTCGAGAGCGCGCTGACCGATGTCTACCGCTGCGAAAACCGGCTTCGCTACATGATGGGGATCTCCGCCAGCGACGGGCGCCTGATCCGCCCCGCCGACGAACCGACCACGGCGCGGATCGCCTTCGACTGGCAGCAAGCGCTCACCGAAGCGCTGTCGCGTTCGGCCGAGCTCCGCAAGCAGAAGTGGGTGATCAAGCAGCGCGAGCTGGAGCTGATCGCCGCCAAGAACCTGCTCCTACCCCGCCTCGACCTCGTCGGACGCTGGCGGTTCCTCGGCATGGGGCAGGACCTCATCAACCAGAATTACACGCCGTACAACGGCAACGTCGGCGACCCGCTGTTCGGCACCGACGCCTACTCGACGCTACTGAGCGGTCAGTTCCAGGAATGGCAGGCCGGCACGCAGTTCCTCATGCCGCTCGGCTTCCGGCGCGAATTGGCCACCGTCCGGCACCATCAGCTGCAATTGTCGCGCGAGCGGGCCCGACTCCAGGACGAGGAACTCGAAGCCTCCCACGCCCTGGTCGAGGCGGTCCGCAACGTCGACACGAACTTCGCCCTCTCGCAGACGAACTTCAACCGCCGCGTGGCGGCCGAGCGCCAGGTGGAGGCGGTGCAGGCGGCCTACGACGCCGGCACGGTGACCTTCGACCAGCTGCTCGACGCCCAGCGTCGCCGGGCCGACGCCGAGAGCGCGTACTACCGTTCGCTCGTCGATTACAACCGCTCGATCTCGCAGCTCCATTACCGGAAGGGGTCGCTCCTCGAATACAACGGCGTGTTCCTCGCCGAGGGACCGTGGCCCGGGAAGGCGTACTTCGACGCCTACCGTCGGGCCCGCCAGCGCGACGCGAGCCTGTACCTCGACTACCGCCACTCGAAGCCGGGGGTCTTCAGCCGCGGCCCCATCACGCAGCGATTCGCCGACGTCGGTGCGGCGACCTCGGTCGAGCAACTCGAGCCGCGCGATCCGGCCACGTTCGAGGAACCGCCGAAGCCCGCCGCCCCGGCCGTCCCGAAGGCGCCGCCCCCCGAAACGGTCCCCCTTCCCGAGCCGAAGGACACGCCGGCGAAGACCAGGTCGTCCGCCGCGACGACGCTCGTCCCGGTGGTGCCGACGGCGACGCGACCACTGGCGCCGTCGGCATCGTTCGCGCCGGCCGTCCAGCCCGAAGATGGGATCGCCGCGCGGGTAGTCGCCGGCCTACGCGGCCGACCGCTGCCCGGGGCGCGGCCGATCGACGGGCCGGAGGCGGCGGCGGCGACACAGCTGCGGTGAGGAGCCCAGCGGCGGACTTCACCGCCCGCGGCGGCCGCGGCTCACTTCAGCTCGCCACAGTCGGTGATCACCACCTTGGCGGACGTCTTGCCGTTGCCGGAGCCCACCTTCTCGATCGCCTTGACGACGTCCATCCCTTCGACGACCGATCCGAAGACGACGTGCTTGCCGTCGAGCCAGGGTGTCGCGACGGTGCAGAGGAAGAATTGCGAGCCGTTGGTGTTGGCGCCGGCGTTGGCCATGCTCAGGATGCCGGGGCCGGTGTGCTTGAGGGTGAAGTTCTCGTCGGCGAACTTCGCACCGTAGATCGACTTCCCGCCGGTGCCGTTGTGGTTGGTGAAGTCACCTCCCTGGCACATGAAATCGGGGATCACGCGGTGGAACGACGAACCCTTGTAGCCGAACCCCTTCTCGCCGGTGCACAGGGCGCGGAAGTTCTCCGCCGTCTTCGGCACGACGTCGGCCCGGAGTTCGATGACGATGCGTCCCGCCGGTCGGTCGCCGATGGAGACATCGAGGTAGCAGCGCGGAAGCTTGGCGTCGGCGGCGGTCACGGAGGATCCCCCCAGGAAAAAGTGTGTCAGGACGAGGGCGGCGGACACCATCGGGACGATGGATCGGCGCCGGACGAACGATAAGCGGTCGGGCATGGCGGTGATTCCCTCGGTCGGCGATGGATCGAGTCCGGGATTATGGCCGACGCGACGGAGGCGGAAAAGCCGGCAGTTATTCCGGCCGCAGCGCGCGGGCGGCGGCGATCGCCTGCTCGAGGCGTCGCGGATCCGCTCGCCGCAGTCGTTCGAGCCGATCGTGCGCCCGCTCCCCGGGGCAGGCGACGAGAAAGCCGGCGACTGCGCGGCGGACGTGGGGATCGTCGGCACCGACCGAATCCCACAGGCCGGCGACGGTGTCGACGTGGTCCCAGCCCCCGAGACGCGCGAGATCCACCACCGCCTCGCCGGCGGTGACGGGGCTGGTGGCGAGCCGCGCCACCGCGTCGATCACGCGGGGTACGGGGATCTCGGCGGGAAGTTCCTCTGCCGCGAAACGCAGCGCCGCAAGCAGTTGCTTCTGCTCAACCGGCCGGGCGGGGTCGCTGCGGTCGAGGAGCCACTCGAGCCCGGCGGTGCCGTCGGCGACCAGCAACCCACCCATCAACCCGTCGATGCCGGCGCGAAAATCGCCGCCGCCGGCGATCGCGTCGCGCAGCGTTGCCGCGCTCGGCCGCCCTCCCGCACCATCGGCCAGGCCGGCGCGGATCACGATGCCCAGCGCGAGGCCGTAGAAACCTCGTTTCCGCTGGTCGGTGGCCGGGTCGGCGAGCCAATCGGCCAGCGGCCGCGCGGCCAGGTCGGGGGCGGCGGTGACGACCGCGGCGAAGGGGGCTTGACCGAACTCGGCGAACGCATCGTCGGCGATCGCCATGTCGGGATGTTCGAGGCGCGCGGCGAAGTAGGGGAGGCGCGCGGCGGGGGGGCGGGAGACGGCGGGGGCTGCCATGACGTGGGCGATGAGCCCCTCGTCGGCAGCGACCCCCTGCCAGCGACGGCGCTCGGGGGGAGCCAGCGATGCGTCGTCGACGCCGAAGAGGATCGCGGTGCCGGCGATCTCGGCCGCCACCCGGGCCCGCACCGGTTCCTCGCGCGCCACCGGCGGACCGCGGAGCGCTTGCAGCAGCGTGAACGGTTGCATGGGGCCGTCGGCCGGGGTGACGGCCACGGGACCGGCGGCCGTGCCGACCGCGGTGACCGCCGCCGCGTCGCGGCGCATCGCCAGAGTCGCTCCGACGGCGCCGCAGAAGGGGCAGGCGGAAGCGCCGACCGGCGCGAGCGTCGCCAGCACCGCCAAGGCGGCGTGCCAGCGGCGGTCGGCCCATGCTCTCCGGGCGCGATCCATAACGCCCCTCTCCCGATCGTGCACCGTGCCCGATGTCGTCACTCGGCGTCCGCCGTCAGTCGATCGCGTTGCATCCGCATCCGCCAGTACGGCGTGGTGCACAGCAGGAGGCGGCCGCTGCCCTCGTAGACGTAGCTGCGTCGCTCCCCCGAGAGCCAGTAGCTGACGAGGTTCGCCGTCGGTCGCGCCATCCGCAAACGGATTCCCGCCGTCCGCGCGACGACCTGCGGGCCGTCGACCACGAGCCGATCCCCCTTGAGCCGCACCTCGCTCACCGGCCCGTCCACCGTGAGCAGCGCCTGACCGTCGCCGGAGAGGACGGTCTTGAACCAGAGGAAGCCCTCGCCGGCGAGCAGGGCGGTCCACCAATGCTCGCGCCGCACCGCGATCTCCACCTCTCCGTCGGAGGCCCAGAAACACCGCCGGTCGAGGATCCATTTCTCGCCGCGGCGGACGTCGAGCCGGTGGTAGCCGCCGAGCGTGCTGTCGAGGTAGACGGTGCCGGTGCCCCGGTAGCGCGGCCGCAGCAGCGACTCGTCGGAGAACAGCGAGACCCAGGCCGCGCGCAACGACGGCAGCGGCACGTCCATCGAGATCGAACCGAGCATGTGATTGAGGGCGCCGCGTTCGGTCCGCACGTCATCGTCGGCCAAATCGACCTTCACCCAGCGCATCCCCTCGGAGTGCTCGATTTCAAAGGTCGCCATCGCTGTGCACCTCCGCCCCGCGCACCAGGCCACCTTTCGTCCAGTCGCACGACCATCCGGGGAAGACGGCTGCGGGGAACGGATCAGGCGCGATCGCCGTCGCCGACTGGTGCACGACGTCAAACTGGCGGTCAGCACGGATCCTGCCGATGCGGCAAATCTTCGCGCAATGCTGCGTCGCCGGGTCGATCCGCAGCGGCCCCCCCGGTCCCTCGTAGCCGCGCCCGTCGCGCAGCGCCGCCACCACGGCGCCGGTCGCCACCGAGCCGGCGCGGCGGACGGCGTCGGCCCAGAGCTGCACGAGGGAATAACCGGTCTCCATCGTGTCGCTCGTCACCCGGTCGTGGCCGAATTCGCGGCGGAATCCCTCCACCCATTCGCCATTGGTCGAACCGGGCAGCGACTGGAAGTAGGCGGAGACGGCGAAGTGCCCCTGCATCACCTCGGGACGAAGTCCGCGTAATTCGTCCTCGCCGACGGTCGTCGAGATCACCGGTAGCCGATCGGGGCCGAGATCCGCCTCGTGGAGCGCGGTGAAGAAGCGCAGGTTCGGCGTGCCCGACAGCGTGCAGACGACGCAATCGGCGTCCGTCGCGCGCAGCTGCTCGAGCATCGGCGCGAAATCGGTGCCCGACGCTGGCAACAGGGCGCTGCCGGCGAATCGCAGTGCCCGGGTGGCGAGCCACGCGCGTATCAAGCGGGCCATCGTCCGGCCGTAGGCGTCGTCGGCCCCGACCACGAACAGTCGGCGGCGCAGGCCCCCGGCCGCCGACTGCAGCCATTCGAGGGCGGGAAGGATCTGCTGATTGGGGATCTGTCCGCCGTAGATCACGAACCGTGACGCCTCACCCCCTTCGTACGGGGTGGCGTAGAACAGCAACCGCTGGAACTCCTCGACGACCGGCACGACGGCGAGGCGGCTGGCGGACGTCCAGCAGCCGAACAGGGCCACCGCACCCTCCTCGAGCACGCGGCGGGCACGTTTTTCGAACAAATCGGTTCGCGACCGTGGATCGGGGGCGACGATCTCGATCGAGCGTCCGAGCAGCCCGCCGCCGGCGTTGATCTGCTCCAGCGCGTGGATTTGCGCGTCACGGACCGGCGTGGCACTGATCGCGATCGGACCGGTTTGTGAATGGAGCAGCGCGACCGTCAGCGGCCGGGTCGAAGATGACTTCGGCATCGAGCACCCGGCGAACAGCAGCGGTCCGGCGCGCCGGGCGGCGGCGAGCAGCGCCGCGGAACCGCGCGACAGCGCGGCGCGACGGGTCGGCAGGGGGGCGGAGGAAGCCATCGGGCGATCAGTCCTCGATCATGTGTTCGAACAGTGTTTCGAAGACCGCCGGCGAGATGCTCACCTCGCCACGGAACGGATTGTCCATCGCGGCGATCAGGAAGATCATCGTGCCGAGGTAGGAGGCGAGCAGGCCGCCGAGGAGCAGGTGGGTGATGAACTTCATGTCGAACAGCCACACCATCGCGATCGTGATCAGCGCGCCGAGGATCACCACGTACCACATCACGGCGGGAATGCTCGACGTGACCGTGAACAGGCGCATCCGCCGTGCCTCGAGGAAGGTGTTGAACTGCCGTAGCGCCTCGGCGTGGAGGATCTCCTCGGCCGGCGTCTGTGGCTGGAAGGCGAGCAGTTGCTCCTCGAACGCCTGGGCGCGGATGGTGCCCTCGATCGGGACGATTCCCCGGCGCTGCAGCGGCCAGGCGTACTTGATCACGTAGCGCGTGTAGTCGCGCAAGAGCCACCGGAGGTTCTGCCCGAGCGGCGCCGGGTACTGGCCGACGTCCTCGTAGAGTGCCGACAGGGCGGCGGCCTCGTGCGTGACGTTGGCTTCCGCCTGCGAGTAGTTCTGGTAGGCGGTGACGGCGATGAGGCCGAGGAGCAGGCCGTAGAAGACACAGAAGCAGGACAGCACGTAGCCGACGACGTCGTTGCACGCCGCGGTGTGCTTGACGAACTGCCGGAGCACCGGACGGACGACGATCGCGCCGGCCCAATAGATGCCCACGAACAGGGCGATCATCCCCGCGGCGAGCACGGGGGAGGGGATGTCGTAGATCCAGAAGAACATCGCGG
>JBJSXB010000336.1:0-25615 GCA_046086245.1 Planctomycetaceae bacterium
CTCGTGTGCAACGGCCAGACGCTGACCACCCTGCTGCTGGTGCTGCTGTTCTCGATCGTCGGCATCGTCGGCTCGTTCTGGGTCGCGTGGTACGGCATCCGGGTGAACACGTATGCCAACGCGCGCACCGCCTTCGCCTCGCTCCGCGGAGAACCATGGGACGTGGTCAACATCCCGCTCCGCGCCGGGATGTCGATCGGCCTGTTCCTGATCTCGCTCGAACTGATCATGATGGTGATCATCCTCCTGTTCGTGCCGCGCGACATCGTCGGCTTCTGCTTTCTCGGCTTCGCGATCGGCGAATCGCTCGGCGCGTCGGCGCTGCGCATCGCCGGCGGCATCTTCACGAAGATCGCCGACATCGGCTCCGACCTGATGAAGATCGCCTTCAACGTCAAGGAGGACGATCCGCGCAATCCGGGCGTGATCGCCGATTGCACCGGCGACAACGCCGGCGATTCGGTCGGTCCCACCGCCGACGGCTTCGAAACCTACGGCGTGACCGGCGTGGCTCTGATCTCTTTCATCACGCTGGCCGTCGCGAGCACCGACATCCAGGCGAAGTTGATCGTGTGGATCTTCTTCATGCGGTTCCTGATGGATTTCTGCTCCGGCCTCTCGTACTTCATCAATCAGGCGATCTCCGAGAAGAAGTACCGCGGACTCAAGGAGTTCGATTTCGAGCAACCGCTAACGCGACTGATCTGGATCGCTTCCATCCTGTGCATCGCCATGAGCTACCTGATGAGCTGGCTGCTGATCGGGGACATCAGCGTGACGGGCGTCGCCGGCGCCGCACAAAAACTGCCCAACTTGTGGTGGCAACTGGCGACGATCATCAGTTGCGGCACGCTCGCCGCGGTGTTGATCCCCGAGTTCACGAAGGTGTTCACCAGCTCCCACTCCAAGCACGTTCACGAGATCGTGACCGCGTCGCGCGAGGGGGGAGCGTCGCTGACGATCCTCTCCGGAATGGTCGCCGGCTACTTCAGCGCTTTCTGGAAGGGAATGCTGATCGCCGGGTTGATGTTCATCGCCTACCTGGTGAGCGGCATGGGCCTCGACCAGGTGATGGGAGAGTACGCCTCGATCTTCGCCTTCGGACTGGTGGCGTTCGGCTTCCTCTGCATGGGTCCAGTGAACATCGCGGTCGACAGCTACGGCCCGGTGACCGACAACGCCCAGTCGGTGTTCGAACTGGCTCAGACCGAGAAGATCCCGGGGATCGCCAAGGAGATCGAACGGGATTTCGGCTTCGTGCCCGACTTCGAGCAGGGCAAGCATTACCTCGAGGCCAACGATTCGGCCGGCAACACGTTCAAGGCGACCGCCAAGCCCGTGCTCATCGGCACCGCCGTCGTCGGTGCCACGACGATGATCTTCTCGATCATCCTCATGCTCAAGAAGGAGGGGCTGCTCGCCCTCTCGCTCACCGACGCCCCGGTGCTGCTCGGCTTCATCTGCGGCGGTTCGGTGATCTTCTGGTTCTGCGGTGCCTCGATGCAGGCGGTCACGACCGGCGCCTACCGCGCCGTCGAGTACATCAAGCAAAACATGAACCTCGACAAGACCGAGGCGGACATCGAGGACTCGAAGACGGTCGTGCGGATCTGCACGGAGTATGCCCAGAGCGGCATGTGGAACATCTTCATCGCCCTGATGGCGATCACGCTCGCATTCGCCCTCTTCGACCCGAACTTTTTCGTCGCCTACCTGGTCTCGATCGCGGTCTTCGGGCTGTTCCAGGCGATCTACATGGCCAACGCGGGTGGCTCGTGGGATAACGCCAAGAAGCTCGTCGAGGTCGACTTCAAGGAGAAGAACACCCCCGTTCATGCCGCGACCGTCGTCGGCGACACCGTGGGCGATCCGTTCAAGGACACGACGAGCGTGGCCCTCAATCCGATCATCAAGTTCTCGACACTGTTCGGACTGCTGGCGGTCGAGATCGCGGTGAAGATGCGGCATTCCGCCGGCACCGCCGGCGCGGGCGGGGGGCTCGATATCACCTGGATCGTCGGCCTGGTGATGCTCGCGGTGTCGTTCTACTTCGTCTGGCGGTCGTTCTACGCGATGCGGATTCCGCAGCGTGCCGATGGCCGGTCGGGCCATGCCGACGGCCGGTCGGGGAAGGGCCACTGAGCGTCGCGGCCGCCGCAGGCCGCTCGGGCGGTCTGTGGTGATTTCGAGCCGATGCCCGGCCGACCGTCAGCTGTGCGGCCCGCCGTCAATCGAGCATCGCCATCGCGACCAGCGTGTACATGACGATGCCCACGACATCGACGATCGCCGACACGAAGGGATTGCTCATCAGCGCGGGATCGAGCCCTGCCGAACGGAACACGAGCGGCAGCACGGAGCCGACGAGCGTGCCGAGCATCACCACCGCGAGGATCGTCAGCGGGATCACGAGGGCGTCATACGGGGTCGGCGCGTACGCCAGGGCGAGCAGATACCCCGGGACAGCCAACAGGGCGCCGAGCAGCAGGCCGAGCACCACCTCACGCCGGAGGATCCGCGGCCAGTCGTCGAGCGTGCAGTCGCCGGTCGACAGGGCGGTGATCACCAGTGTCGCCGACTGATTGCCCGAGTTGCCACCGCTGGCGATCACCAGCGGGATGAACGGCACGAGCCACAGGTGGGTGAGCGGAGAATTGGCGAGCACCATCGCGGTCACCGCGGCGGTGGCGAACAGCACCGTCAGCCACACACCTCGTTTCCAGGTCATCGTCGAGACCGCGGCCTCGAGATAGCTCTCGCCGAGAGGCGAGACGGCGGCGATCCGCTGCGCATCGTCGGTCGCCTCCTGCCGGACGGCGTCGAGCACGTCGTCGTGGGTGACGATGCCGACCAATCGATCCTGGTCGTCGACGACCGGAATGGCCAGAAAATCGAACCGTGCGAGCTTCCGCACCACTTCCTCGCGCGGTTCCTCGACGCGCACACGGATCGGATCGCGTTGCATCAACTCCGAGACCTGGGCCGTCGTGCGGGCGAGGATCAGGCTCCGCAGCGACACGATCCCCACCAGTTTGCGATCGGGATCGAGCACGTAGATGTAGTAGATCGATTCCGTGGCAGGGGCCTGCGTGCGCAGCCGAGCCACTGCCTCCCCGGCGGTGACGTGGGCCGGCAGCGAGGCGTATTCCGTCGTCATCAACGCCCCGGCCGAATCCTCGGGGCAGGAGAGGAGCATGCGGATATCGTGCCGCTCCGCCTTGGCGACGAGCGGAAGGATCTCCTCGACCCGCTGCGGATCGACCTCGCGGAGCAGGTCGGCACGGTTGTCGGCCGCCATCGCCTCGATCAGCGGCCCGAGGCGGCCGTGATCGGCCCCCTCGATCAGCCGCACCTGACGGGCAATCGGGTAGTAGGGAAAGATCTCCGCCTGCCGTTCCACCGGCACGGTGTCGAGCAGCTTCCAGATCTCCCCGTCCTCCAGACCCTCGGAAAACTCGGCGACGCTCGCCGGATGCAGCTCCGCAGCGACGTCGTGAAGGCCGCTGGCGTCGTTCTCCGCCAGCATGAGGCGGATTTCCGGGATCAGCAGCGGATTGGCCGTGACCATACGGTGCCAGCGACGGGTGGAACGATCGGCTGCGAGACCGCACGGCGGCGGAGGGCACGAGGGCCCGACGGACCCGAGCGCCGTGACGCCTATACTTCCGCTTCGGACGACGCCCGAGACTCCATCGAGTATGCCATGAATCCAGCCTCCGAGACATGCCGTCAGGGCCCGTCGCCGAACCATGGCGACTGTCGTGACGGGGGGCGGAGAGGCGCGTGGCGATGGCTGCTGGCGGTGATGATCGCCTGCCCCGGGGCCGTCGGCGGCGAACCCGCTCCCGCCGATCCGCTGCGCGGAAGGGAGCTGCTGCTCACCACGGCGTATCTGCCCGCCGATTTCGATCAGGAGGTCTTCGACGCCCTCTGGACCACGTGGGAAGAGTCGCTCAAGAGCCGCGCGGAACGCTCGACTCCCGAACAACGCCGGCGGATGGCGATGGAACGCTACGGGTTGGTCCCGCATCCGCTCCAGCCCCACCGGTCGCTGCAGTACGTCGTCGACGATCGCGGCCGGTGGACGATGAGCTGTCTGGCATGCCACCAGGGTCAGGTCGATGGGCAGGCGATCCCGGGTGTGCCCAACATCGACTACGCGTTGGAAACGCTCACGGAGGAGGTCCGACAGGTCAAGGTGGCACAGCGCAAACCGCTGGCGCACATGGATCTCGGATCGTTGTTGATCCCGCTCGGCTCGACAGTCGGCACCACCAACGCCGTGGTGTTCGGCGTGGCCTTGATGCGGCACCGCGATGCCGACCTCAACGTCGTGCCCGCCCCACCACTGCTGGCCTACCCGCACCACGACATGGACGCCCCCCCTTGGTGGCACTACCGACGGCGACGGCAGATCTATGCCGACGCGTTCGCCCCCAAGGGGCACCGGGTGTTGATGCAGTTTCTGTTGGTGAAGGAGAACGGTCCGGACGCGTTCGCCGCGTGGGAGGACGATTACCGCGACGTCGAGGCCTGGCTCGAATCACTCACTCCCCCCGCGTGGCCCTGGTCGGTCGACGCCGCGCTCGCCGCGCGCGGCAGAGCACTCTACGCCGGGCACTGCGCGGAATGCCATGGAGCACCCGCCCGCGACCCGGACGTCGCCGATGGCTATCCCGAGCGGGTCGTGCCGATCGATGTCGTCGGCACCGACCGGGTCCGCTTCGATGCACTCACCCCCGAACAGCGCCGGAGTCTGCCGGCGAGTTGGTTCGGCCGTGGGGTCGCCGCGCCGCGCGAAGGGAGTGACGCCCCCAGCGGCTACGTGGCACCGCCGCTCGACGGCATCTGGGCCAGCGCTCCCTATCTGCACAACGGATCGGTGCCCACCCTCTGGCACCTCATGCGACCCGCCGAGCGACCGACCCGCTGGCGGCGCGAGTCCCGGGCCGGCTACGACCGCGAGCGCGTCGGACTCGCCGCCGAGACCATTTCCACGCCCCCGAGCGTTCGGGGGACCGCGGCGGAACGACGCCTCACTTTCGACACCACGCGGCGCGGTAAATCGGCGGCGGGGCACGATTTCCCCGACATCCTCGATGAAGCGGAGAAGACCGCACTCTTGGAGTACCTCAAGACGCTCTGACTCGTTGGCGCGACGGCGGCGCCGTGGTGGGCCTTCCGGCACCTGCCGCTGGAGGCCACGGCTGGAAGTCTGCTACGCTCGCGGAGGTGCTTTCCGCGCTGGAGACATTCATGACGCAGTACGAACGCGGCCGTGCCGGTGAGATCACCCCCGAGATGCGGTTCGTCGCCGTCCGCGAGGATCTTCCCGACGAGTTGATCCGCTCCGAGGTGGCACGCGGGAGAATGGTGATCCCGGCCAACCGGACGCATCTCGGCAAGCGGCTGGAACCGATGGCGATCGGCATCGCCGCGCGGACGAAGATCAACGCCAATATCGGCAACTCGGCCGTCACCAGCGACGAGGCCACGGAACTCGAAAAACTCCACCTCGCGGTCCATTACGGCGCCGACACGGTGATGGATCTTTCGACCGGGAAGGACATCGACCGGATCCGCCAGGCGATCATCGACGCTTCGCCGGTGCCGATCGGCACCGTGCCGATCTACCAAATGCTCGAGGAACTCGGCGGCGACATCGAGGAGATGAAGCCGCAGCACTTCCTCGACATGTGCGAGAAGCAGGCGCGTCAGGGGGTGGACTACATGACGGTCCACGCCGGGCTGCTGCAAGAACACCTCCACCTGACGACGCACCGGATCACCGGCATCGTCAGCCGCGGTGGCGCACTGATCGCCCGCTGGATGATGAGCCACCGCCAACAGAACCCGCTCTACACCCATTTCGAGGACCTATGCGACATCTTTCGCGCCTACGACGTCACATGGAGCCTCGGTGACGGCCTGCGGCCAGGCAGCATCGCCGACGCCAGCGACGATGCCCAGTTCGCCGAGCTGCACGTGCTCGGCGAACTCACACGGCGGGCGTGGAAGAAGGGCTGCCAGGTGATGGTCGAGGGGCCGGGCCACGTGCCGATGGACCAGATCGAAATGAACGTCAAGCGGCAGATGCAGGAATGCGACGAGGCGCCGTTCTACGTCCTCGGTCCGCTCGTCACCGACATCGCCCCCGGCTACGACCACATCACCAGTGCGATCGGCGCGGCGCTGGCCGGCTGGAGCGGCGCGGCGATGCTCTGCTACGTGACGCCGAAGGAGCACCTCGGCCTCCCCGATCCGGAGGACGTGAAACAGGGGGTGATCGCCTACAAAATCGCCGCCCACGCCGCCGACCTGGCGCGGCACCGCAAGAATGCCCGCCAGCGCGACGACGCCCTGTCGCGTGCACGGTTCAATTTCGACTGGAACGAGCAGTTCCGTCTCGCCCTCGATCCGGAGACCGCACGGAAATACCACGACCAGACGCTGCCGCAGGAAACCTTCAAGAGCGCCCACTTTTGCAGCATGTGCGGGCCGAAGTACTGCTCGATGAAGATCAGCCAGGAGATCCGCGACATGGCGGCCGCCGACGATACCGGCTGTGGTGCCGTGCCGGAGCCGACCGTCGTCGAGTTGAAGGGGGCGGCGGGCCGTTAATTGGCACCGTCTGAATCGGCACCGTCTGAATCGGCACTGTCGGCCCGCAACTCCGCGGGAAATACCGGTGTGCCGCCGCGCTGGCTGCACACGAAGGCCGCCACGCGTTCGGCGTGGGCATGGAGGGTCTCGAGCGGCCGGCCGGCGACGTGCCCGAGTGCCACGGCAGCGGTGAAGGCATCGCCGGCCCCGACCGTGTCGGCGACGTCGACCGGCACCCCGGGACGATCACTGAGGCGCCCGTCGGCGCTCACGAGCAGCGAGCCGTTCGCGCCGCGGGTGAGGGCGGCGAGGCGGAGATCGAATCGCGCGACGAGTTCGCGAAGCATCCGCCCGGGGGAGCCCGAGAGGCCGAGGATCTCGGCGACCAGCGGCAGCTCGTCGTCGTTGCACTTGACGACATTCGCCAGTGCCACCGAATCACGCACGACGTCGGGCGCCCAGAACGGCGGCCGGAGGTTGATGTCGAGGATCCGCAGGGCAGGGGAGGGCACGGCGGCGAGGAATCGCCGGATCGTCTCCCGCGCCGTCGGCTCCCGCTGGCCGAGCGTGCCGAAGCAGACGGCGGAGGTTTCGCGGGCGAGCCGCTCGAGCGTCGCGTTCCAGGGTACGTGGTCCCAGGCACGTTCCGGGGCGAAGACGTAGGAGGCGTGGCCCGCCGCATCGACCGACACGTCCACCCGGCCGGTCGGTTTTCCGAGGACCGCCACGGCGGTGGTGTCGACGCCACGGGAGGCGAATTCGTCGAGGGCCCGCCGGCCGAGATCGTCGTCGCCGACGGCGCCCGCCATAGAGACCCGCGCCGTCTCGCCGGCGAGACCGGCGGCACTGCAGGCGAAGTTCGCCGGTGCCCCACCGAATCGCGCACCGTCGGGGAACACGTCCCACAGAATCTCGCCGAGGCCGACGATCGAAGGGACGGTTCGGCCACGCACCGCACTCATGGCTTCCGCGACCATCCCGTCCCGTCGGCACGGTCTTCGAGGACGATGCCGGCGGCGGTGAGCTTGTGACGAACCAGGTCGGCCGTGGCGAAATCCTTCGCCCTGCGGGCATGGGCTCTGATCTCGATCACGAGTTCCATCAGCTTGCCGACCAGCTCGTCGTCTCCACGGGATGCCTTCGCCTTCGGTTCGACGAGAAACAGTCCGAGAATGGCGGTGAGTTCGCGGAGCACCTCCATCATCGCCACGAGCTGCGCCGTGTCGTTCGGGTCGGTCCGTTTCTCGAGCCCCTGTTGGTCGATGAACTTGTTCACGGCCCGCACGAGGTCGAAGAGGGTCGCCAGAGCGCCGGCCGTGTTGAAGTCGTCATCCATCGCCTCGAGGAACTTCCGCCGCAGGGTCGACGCCTCCGTGCCGGCTGCCGCGACCGCCAAGTCCCCGGCGCGGCGATCGCGGGGGGCCAGCGCCCAGAACTTGGCTCCCGTGAGGCGCTCGTAGCGTTGGAAGAGGCGCTCGAACGCCTCCATCGCGCGGGCGCTTTCGCCGAGCGGCTCTTCACCGAAAGCGATCGGACTGCGGTAGTGGGTCGAAAGCAGGAGGAAGCGAATCGCCTCGGGGCGATGGCGGCCGAGGAGATTCCGGAACGGCTCGGCACCGGTCGACTTGCTGATCTTGGTGGCGGTCTGGCTGGCGACGTCGTCGCCCCCCTCGACACCGCGCGGCCGCCCCCCCACCTTGCCGGCGGCGCCGGCCGCCTGCATCAGGCCGTTGTGCATCCAGAAGCTGGCCATCGGGCGATCGTGGAGCGATTCGCTCTGGGCGATCTCGTTCTCGTGATGGGGGAACACCAGGTCGAGCCCGCCCCCGTGGATGTCGAACTGCTCGCCGAGAATCGCCTTGCTCATCGCCGAGCACTCGATGTGCCACCCCGGACGTCCCGGCCCCCACGGGCTCTCCCACGACGGTTCGCCGGACTTGGCTTTCTTCCAGAGGGCGAAATCGGCAGCCGATCGCTTCCGCTCCGCCGTCGAGCCACCCTCGCCCTGCGTCTGCTCCACGGTGCGGTTGGTGAGCTTTCCGTAGTCGGGATCGCGGGTGACGTCGAAATAGACGTCGCCATCCGAGGCATAGGCATGCCCCTTGGCGATCAGGCCCTCGATGAAGGCGATGATCGTGCCGATGTGCTCGGTGGCCTTCGGCATCGCGTCGATACCGGTGACCCCGAGTGCGGCGAGGTTGTCGAGGTAGTCGCGGGTCATCTCCGCGGCGAGGTGCGCCATCGTCGTGCCCCGGACGGCACTCTCGGCGATGATCTTGTCGTCGACATCGGTGACGTTCACGACCCAGGTGACCTTCCAGCCCGAGTAGACGAGGTGACGCTTCACGGTGTCGAAGATCACCGGACCGACCATGTGGCCGATGTGGCTCGGCTTGTACACCGTCGGCCCGCAGAGGTACATGCCCACCTCGCCGGGTCGCACCGTCTCGAGCGGGCGCTTGTCGCGCGAAAGGGTGCTGTAGATCTCGATCCGCGGCGATCCCGCGCCGGTTCCCCGCTGCGATTCCGACGTCTGCATCGCCACTCGCCTCCACACCTGTTCCGGGCGCTCGGCCGGGCTTCCACCGCGATCCCGGCGCCGCGATTGTGGGCGACCCGACGGCGATCACGCAATCGCAGGTTGCCTCGCGCCCGATTCGCGGGACGGTCGTACCGGCATCGATGGCCGCTGCGAGACCGTCCGCGGATTACGACCGCGAATCCTTCGCCGCCATGACCGGAGGCACCGTGACCGGAACCGCCGCATCCCGCTCGAGGAGGACGACGCACTCGGCACCGATCGCCTCCTCCGTGCCGATCGGCCCGACACCCTCGCCCGTCTTGGCCTTGAGCCACACCGCGTCGTCGGCCACCTCGAGCAGCGTGGCGAGCCGGCGGACGATCGCGGTCCGATGCGGGAGGATCTTCGGCCGCTGGGCGAATACGACACAGTCGAGATTCACCACTCGCCACCCCGCCGCCACGACACGATCCCGAGCCGCTCGGACCATGACGGCGGAGTCCAGACCCCGGTTGGCGGGATCGGTGTCGGGAAACATCTCGCCGATGTCGCCGAGCGCCGCCGCCCCGAGCAACGCGTCGGTGATCGCATGCAGCAGCACGTCGGCATCGCTATGGCCGAGGGCCTTGCGATCGTGGGGGATGGTGACGCCGCCGATCACGAGCCCGGCACCGGGGCCGAGCCGATGGGTGTCGTGGCCGAGTCCGATGCGCAACATGACCGCCATCCTCCGGGGATCCCGATCGTTTTCACTTATACTTCGGCGATGCACAACCGCGCTGCCACGATCCGTTCCGCCACGCCGACGGCGGCCGGACCGGAGGGTCCGGTCATCGACGTCGCCGGACTGACGAAGACCTACCACGTCCAGGAAAAACGCGAGGGGCTGCTGGCGAGCGTGCGCGGCCTGTTCCACCGCGAGAGCCGCGCGGTGGATGCCCTGCGGGGTGTGAGCCTCACCGTCGACCGCGGCGAGTTCGTCGCCCTCCTCGGACCCAACGGCGCGGGCAAGACCACCTTCCTCAAACTGCTCTCCGGCATCATCACTCCGACCGCGGGCCGGGCCACGGTGCTCGGCCACGTTCCCTGGCAGCGGGCCGACGACTTCCGCCGCCGGTTCGCCCTGGTGATGGGGCAGAAAAACCAGCTGTGGTGGGATCTCCCCGCAGCGGAGAGTTTCCGTCTGCACCGCGAGATCTACCGGATCGAGCCGGCGCGATTCAACCGGACGCGCGACGAACTGGTGGAGATGCTCGACGTCGGCGGCTTGATCCACCGTCCGGTGCGCGACCTGTCGCTCGGTGAGCGCATGAAACTGGAGTTGGTCGCGGCCCTGCTCCACGAGCCCGAGGTGCTGTTTCTCGACGAGCCGACGATCGGCCTCGACGTCGTCGCCCAGCACACGATCCACCGGTTTCTTCGCCACGTCCGCCGCGAGCGCCACGTCACCGTCGTACTCACGACGCACTACATGAAGGACGTCGCCGCGCTGTGCGAACGGCTCGTGGTGATCACGCGCGGCAGCATCCTCTACGATGGGTCGCTCGAGGGGATCGTCGACCGGTTCACGAGCCACAAGATCGTCACCCTCGATCTCGACGAACAGGGCGATCCGGAGCGGATCCGACGCTACGGGTTCCCCTGTGAGATCCAGGGCCCGCGGGTCACGATCCGCGTCGATCGCGAACGGATCGCGGACGTGCTCCCGGAGATTCTCCGCGGCGAAGCGGTGCGCGACGTGTCGGTGGAGGACGTGCCGCTGGAGGAGATCGTCGCCGAATTGTTCCGCGGCGCGGCCGCCGCGCCGGTGGAGAACGAACGATGAGCGCACCGGCCCCCCGCCCGCTCGGCGGCCTGCGCGCCTGGTGGACCATGCTCGCGATCTGCGTCGAGGAGCGGCTCGCGTACCGCGGCGACTTCATCCTCGGCACCGCGATGCGCTTCCTTCCGATCGTCACCCAAGTGTTCCTGTGGACGGCCGTGTTCGGTGCCACGTCCCGACCCGACATCGCCGGCTACTCGCGCGACGACATCGTCGCCTACTACCTGCTGACGATGGTCTCCCGCGCCTTCTCCAGCATGCCGGGACTCGCCGGCGGCATCGCCCGCAGCGTGCGCGACGGCTCGATCAAGAAGTACCTCGTGCAGCCGGTCGATTACGTGGGCTTCCTCCTCGCCGCGCGGATCGCCCACAAACTCGTCTATTACCTCGTCGCCGCGTTGCCGTTCGCGGCCATCTTCTTCGTCTGCCGTGGATTCTTTCCCCCGGCTCCCGACGCCCTTTCGATCGCCGCGTTCGTCCTGTCGCTGGTGCTCTCGTTCCTCCTCGGCTTTTTCCTCGAGGCCACGCTGGGGATGCTCGGTTTCTGGTTTCTCGAGGTGTCGAGCGTGATCTTCGCCTACATGCTCGTGCAGTACCTGCTTTCCGGCCACATGTTCCCCATCGACATGCTCGCCGGCATCCCCTCCGGCATCCCCGGCGTCGGCCTCGGGGACATCATCCGCTGGTTGCCCTTCGAATACACCGCCTATTTCCCCTCGGCGGTATGGCTGGGAAAGGTGCGCGGGTGGTCGCTGGCACGCGATCTGGCGATCGAAGCCGGATGGGTGATCGCGATGGCGGTGTGTTGCCGGATCGCCTGGCGGCGCGGGACCCACCGGTACAGCGCCTTCGGAGGCTGACCATGCGCCGGTATCTGGGGATCTTTCTCACGTTCGCGCGTGCCTGCCTCGTGCGCGACATGACGTTCCGGGCGAATTTTCTCCTCGAGTGCGTGACGAGCCTCGGGTGGATGTCGATGAATCTCGCCTTCTACCTGCTCGTGTTCACGTTCACGCCCGAGATCGGCCGCGGCACCGGCTGGACGCGCGAGCCGTTCTTCGCCTTCGTCGCCACCGGCTTGATCGTCAACGCCATCGTCCAGGCGTTCTTCATGCCGAGCGCCGAGGAACTGACCGAGTTGGTCCGCACCGGTGGCCTCGACGCGGTGCTCGTGAGACCGCTCGACGCACAGTTCCTCCTCTCGCTCCACCGGGTCGAGTATGCGTCGCTGGCCAACGGTCTGGTCGGCGTGGGGCTGTTGGTCTGGGCGGTGTCGCGCTTTCCCGAACCGCCGCCCCCGTTGGCCTGGGTGCTGTATCCGGTGCTGGTGGCCTGCGGCGTCGCCATCCTCTACTCGCTGATCATCATGCTCGCCGCAGCGACCATCCTTCTCGGCCGCAACCAGAGCCTCTATGACTTCTGGTTCTATCTCACCAACTTCTCGCGCTATCCGGCCGAGATCTATGCCGGACCATGGGGTGGGCCGATCCGCATGCTCTGCACGTTCGTGATCCCGATCCTGCTGGTGGTCAACGTGCCGGCACGGGTGATCGCCCAGCCCCTCACCGCCGGCTCGTGGACGCTCGTCGGCGGCGCATTCGGGGCGGCCGCCGCGATGCTCCTCCTGTCGCGGCTGGTGTTCCAGAGGGCGCTGGCGAAATACCGCAGCGCGTCGAGCTAGCAGTCCGGAGCCAACGTCCATCGATGGCTTTCGGGCACTCGAAACGCGACGCGTTTCCCGAGCGCTGCGCTTCCGGCACCTGATGCGCCCGATGCGGCAGGCTGTTCGTCCCCAGCCGGCTCGAGCCGGCGCCTCCGCGCGGATGGCGGCTTCCGGGACTCCGCATGGGGACGGCTGGTCGTGCAGCCCGGGCCGCCACGAACCATTCGCCGCCCGGCGACGAACTGGTGTACCCTCTGGCCCGGGATCGCCTCCGGAACGACTGGACTGGTCGATGACCGCATCTCCGCCGCCACCCGCCGAGACGATCCGATCCACCGCCCACGGCTGGCACGAGGATGCCGCGGCGATCCTCGTGGGAGGGCTGCTCGTCGCGCTGGCCCTCGTGGTCGGCTGGGCGGGCCGGCCGGCGGCCGACGCCGGGAGCCGCGCCGCGCATCCCAAGGGATGGACCAATCCGCTCGGGGCGACGATCAACAAGCCGCAGACGTGGAACGACTCTCCCGCCGAGGCGCTCGCCGACCGCAAGGGAAAACCGGTCACCTCCGCCATCGTCCTGGGGATGGGATGGGTGGTCGCGGTGATCGTCAGCGGGGCGGTCATATGCGGGAGGCGCGCCCTGGGGGTGATTCCCGGCGCGGCGTTGCTCGCGCTGCTCGGCGCCCTGGCCTACCTGCTCGCGGCCCAGAAGGTGATCCACTTCTACAACCTCGAATATCCGTTGTGGGCGCTGCTGGTGGGCCTGGTCGTGGGCAATACGGTCGGTGTCCCCCACTGGCTCGCGCCGGCGGTGCAGGGGGAATACCTCGTCAAGACCGGGTTGGTGCTGTTCGGCGCCGAGGTGCTTTTCAGTCGCCTCCTCGAACTCGGTCTTCCCGGCCTACTCACCAGTTGGGTGGTGACGCCGATCGTCCTCGTCGGCACCTACCTGCTCGGTACCCGCTGGCTGCGGATCCCATCCCGCTCCCTGTGCATGGTGATCTCGGCCGACATGTCGGTGTGCGGCGTCTCGGCGGCGATCGCCACCGGCGCCGCCTGCCGGGCCAAGAAGGAGGAATTGTCGCTGGCGATCGGGCTGTCGTTGGCCTTCACGGCCCTGATGATGGTGGCGATGCCGCCGTTCATCCGCTGGGCGGGCATCGACCCGATCGTCGGCGGGGCATGGCTGGGGGGCACCATCGACGCCACCGGCGCCGTGGCGGCCGCCGGGGAGATCCTCGGCCGCGACTTGGGCGACAAACGCCCCGCCGAAGTGGCGACGACGGTGAAGATGATCCAAAACTCGATGATCGGCGTGATCGCCTTCGCCGTGGCGCTCTACTGGTCGGGGTGGGTGGAACGGGGCGCGCAGCAGGCACGGCGTTCGCTGGCCGCGGAGGCATGGCTCCGGTTTCCGAAGTTCATCCTCGGTTTCATCGCCGCGTCGATCGTCTGCTCGTGGCTCGTCACCCGGAGCCCGGAGTCGGCGCTGTGGATCGACGGCGCGATCGACGGCTTCACCGGGCGGCTGCGCGGGTGGCTCTTCTGTGTCGGCTTCGTGTGCATGGGGCTGCAAACCGTGTTTCGTGAATTGGCGCCGGTGTTTGTCAGCGGCAGACCGCTCGCGCTGTACGTCATCGGCCAGGCGTTCAACCTCGTCCTCTCCCTGGCGATGGCGAGCCTCACGTTCGGATGGTTGTTTCGGCAGGGGGTCGGAGGATGACCGCCCCGCCCAACCCGTCCGCTGCGCTCGGTCGACTCGCCTTGGCCTCGACGTCGATCGCGTTGGTGTGGCTCGGCCTCCTGCCACGGATCGGTGCCGTGGCGCCGGTGGCCCGGCACGTGCGTCGGATGGAAGAAGGCGGGGTCAATCCGGCGGCGATGGTCTACACCGAGCTCGAACGGCTGCCCCTGCGGCCGGCGTGGATCGAAAGCCACCTGTCGCTGTGGCGGCTGCCGGACGCCCGCCGGGAGGCGTACTGATGGCATCGGTGCACGATTGGGTGCGGTTGCTGCGGTTGCCCAACCACGCCACGGCCGCCGCCGACGTCGTCGCCGGATGGCTCGTGGTCGCCGGGATCCGCGACCTCGAGCCGCTCCCGCCGGCCGTCGCCCTCGCGCTCACCGCGAGCGTCGCGCTGTATGCCGCGGGCATGGTGCTCAACGACGTCTTCGACGTGGCGACCGACCGCCGCGAGCGACCGGAACGACCGTTGCCGGCAGGGCGGATCGCCGTCGGCACCGCGGCGCTCGTCGGACACACGCTGCTCGCCGCGGGCGTCGCCCTCGGCGTGGCTGCGGCGCTCGTGGCCGGCCGCGCGGCCACGGCCGTGGTCGCCGCATTGCTCGCCGGCGCCGTCTGGCTCTACGATCGCCACGCGAAGGCCACATCCTGGGGGCCGACCGTGATGGGGTCGTGCCGGTCGCTCAACTGGCTCTTGGGTATGACCGTCGCGGGTGGCCCCACGGCGGCCTGGCAGTGCCTGATCCCGGCTGGAATGGGGCTCTATGTCGGGGGGATCACGCTGTTTGCCCGTGACGAGGCGGCACGCAGCCGGCGGGCCACGCTCGCCGCCGGCGCCATTGCCATCGCCGCCGGATTGGCCCTGGTCGCCTGGCAGTCATCGCTCATGATCGCAGCGGGGCAGGGGGCCCCCCTGGTCGCCATGCGGCCCGCCGCCAACTGGCTCCTGGTATGGCTCACGTTCATCACGCTGCTCTCGTCGCGCAACCTCCTGGCGATCCTCGATCCCTCCGGCCCCCGCGTGCGCCACGCCGTCGGCAACTGCATCATGGCGATCATCACCGTCGACGCCATCGTCGTCATGGGGCGCTGTGGAGAGGCGTGGGGCATCGCCGTTCTCCTCCTCCTGGTGCCGTTCATGATCGGACGCTCCCTCGTGGCCCCCACCTGACCGATGCGACTCGGCTACGGCACCAATTCGATCGGCGACGTTCCTCCGCTCGACGCGCTGCCGTTGCTCCACGACCTCGGCTACCGCTCGCTCGCCCTTTCGCTCGACCACGGACTGTTGAACCCGTTCTCCGCCGATCTGACGGCGTCGGTGGAACGCTGGCGCGACGCCCTGGACGCCGCCGGGTGGGCCTGCGTCATCGAGACGGGCGCCCGCCATCTTCTCGATCCGCTGGTGAAGCATGAACCGACCCTGGTGTCCGCCGATCCGGCCGCCCGCGCGCGGCGGATCGCCTTTCTCCGCGATGCGATCGACGTGGCGGCACGGCTCAACGCGGCGTGCGTGTCGCTGTGGGCGGGCACGGTCCGCGACGCGGCCGGCGGCGAGGCGGTCTGGGAGCGTCTCGTCACGGCGCTCGGACCGGTGATCGAGCACGCCGTCGCCCGCGGGGTGCGCCTCGCCTTCGAGCCGGAGCCGGGCATGTTCGTCGACACGCTCGATCGCTACGGCGAACTTCTCGATCGCGTCGGTCGCCCCACGGCACTCGGCCTGTGCGTCGACACCGGCCACCTGGAATGCATGGGAGAGCGGCCCGCCGCAATCCATCTGGCGCCCTGGGTGGGGCGGATCGTCAACGTCCACGTCGACGACATGCTGCCGTGCGTCCACGAGCATCTGCCACTCGGTGACGGGACGGTCGACTTCGCGGCGATCGTCGGCTGCCTCGCGACCGGCGGATACGTAGGCGGGCTGCACGTCGAGTTGCCGCGGCAGACGCACCGTTGGCTCGAGGAGGCACGGCACTCCGCCGCCTTCCTACGGCCGCTGCTGGGATCGGCCGCCGGATGACGTAGACTCCGGCACCCTTTCCGGAGTCCGCCCCCGCCATGGCCACCGAGTCCGCCCCCCACGTGCTGTTCCTCTCGGTGCCCGGGTTGCGCGCGGAGGATCTCGGGCACATGCCCGTCATGCGCGCCCTCGCGGCCCGCGGGGGTACCGCGCCGCTCGCCCCCGGCTTTCCCGCCGTCACCTGCCCGGTGCAGGCCGCGCTCACGACCGGCGTCACCCCGCTCGCACACGGGATCGTGGCCAACGGCCTCTACGACCGCGGCCGCCGGCACCTGGAGATGTGGATCAGCCCCGACGGCGTCCACCGCGCGCCACGAATCTGGGATCGGCTCAAACGGGCACGGCCCGAGCTGCGGACCGCGGCGTGGTTCCTTCTCCAGAGCAAGCATGCCACCGCCGACCTCGTCTGCCTTCCGGCACCGCGGCACAACCCCGATGGCACCGAGACGATGTGGTGCCACACGGCTCCCGCCGATCGCTACGCCGACCTCCGCGACGCGCTCGGCGACTTCCCGCTCCATCGTTTCTGGGGTCCGCTGGCGGGCATCGAATCGACGCGCTGGATCGTCGATTCCTTCCTCCACGCCGCCAGCGGCGCTCCACCGCATCTGGCCGTCGTCTATCTGCCGCACCTCGATTACGCGGCCCAGCGTTCCGGCCCCGACAGCCCCCCCGCTGTCGCCGCCTGCGCCGAGCTCGACGCCGAGATCGGCCGTCTCGTGGAGGGCTTCGCACCCCTCGTCGGCGGCGTGCCGCCGATCGTGGTGATCGCCGGCGAATACCGGATCCGACCGGTGACACGGACCGTCCATCCCAACCGGCTGCTCCGCGAAGCGGGACTGTTGACGGTGGCGGCGTCGCCACACGGCGAACTCATCGACATGGAGCGCAGCCGCGCCTGGGCGCTCGCCGATCACCAAGTGGCGCACATCTACCTCGCCCTCGGCCTCAAACGCGAGGAACGCGACGTCCTGGTGGAACGGATCGACTCGTTGTTCGCCGGCAGGCCGGGGGTCGGTCGCGTACTCGCGGGCCGCGCGTTGGTCGAGGCCGGCCTCTCCGCCACGCCCGTACCGGCGCTGACGAGCCGCTGCGGAGACGTGGTGCTCGAAGCGTCGCTCGACGGTTGGTTCGCCTACCCGTGGTGGCTCGACGACGCACGGGCGCCGTCGTTCGCACGGGCGATCGACATCCATCGCAAGCCGGGCTACGACCCGCTGGAATTGTTCGTCGACCGCGCGGTACCACCCCCGCCCGGCATGCCTTTCGCGATCCCCCTCGACACCGGGCTCGTCCGTGGCTCCCCTGGCGCCGTCGATCCGGCGGCGCCCCACGAGACGCTCCTGATCTGTTCAACGCCGGGCGTCCTCGCCGGCACGCCGGTGGCGGCCGCCGACGTTGCCGGTATCGTGCTCGGATTGTTCGACGCCGGTTGAGCATCGGCGCCGATACGGGCGGAAACCGCGGCGGTCACACCCATTCGGGCGGTGGCTCGATCGCGTCCGCGGGGCGTTTGCCGCTGTCGAGGCGTCCCGACCCCGCCAGGCGGCTCGTCGCCCGCACCGTCATGTCGGCGTCACAGGCGACCTGGCACGACAGGCGCAGCCCCGGCGTGCCGGCGATCCCCTTGGCGGCGAGCACGTCGCGCTCCGCCTTGGTCATCCGCGCCGGTTCGCCGTCCACCATCACCACCCGACACGTCGTGCACCGGGCGACGCCTCCACACGCGTGGAGTTGGTCGATGCCGCATTCGTCCACCAGGGCATTCACCAGCCGTTTGCCGGCGGGCACGTCGAACGACCCCACTCCTTCGACCGTGAGCTTCGGCATCGGCTCTCTCCCTGGTGTGAACGTGGATCGGGGGGGAATCACGGTGACGCCGCCCCCTTTCGTGAGCGGCGCCCGGCTACTTGCGCGGCGCCTTGTCGTCGAGATTGGCGGCCAGATCGTCGGCAGTCACGCCGCTTTGCACGCCGTCGGGCGGCACGTCGAGACCGGCGGTCCAGACCAGGGCGTTGAGCATGAGGCGGCGAAAGTCGTCGTCGGCCCAGTTGCGGTGAAAATGCGCGCCCGTGCAGCCGAACCCACGCCCGCCGCCGGGCCGCTCGTAGGCCCAGGCGAGCACTTCACGCGACCCCTTCCCGGCACGGACCACGGGGTTGTTGCTGTGGGGGCCGTCGGGCCGCTCGCGCGTCGCGTCGGGGGGCACGGCACTGAGGATCGGCACGAGGCCGTCGGTCGGTTCCTTGAACCGCATGTGGTAGTACCACTCGTCGTTGGTTTCGAACGGTTTCACGCCGCGGGTGATCGGGTGGTCTTTCGCGAGTTCGGTTTTCGCCAACGTCCAATGCGGGTTGACCGACCAGTGCGGTTCGAAGTAGCCACCCATCCAGTTGAGGAACTCGGGGCCACCCTTTTCCTTCGGCACCTCGACCGCATAGTGGAGACAGGCGATGCCGACGCCACGCTTGGCAAAGGCGTCGATCTGCCCGAGACGATTGCTCTGCAAGACCGGGTGACCGCCGCCGCCGTCGGCGAAGAAGAAAATCGCGTCGGCGTTGTCGAAGGCGGTGGGGTCCTGCGGCCAGCCCTCGGTGTGCGTGACGGTCACCAGACGCTGCCCGGTGGCATCGAGGCATTTCTCGAGGAGCTTGGCACCGGCACGGAATTCATGCTCGCCCGGTCCGTGGCTGGCACGGCCGGCGACCAGCACGAGCTTCTTGCGGCCATCGGCAAGGCGGGTGCGCTTTAGGTGGATGTCCTTGAACTCCACCTTCATCGGCGGCCCGGCGTGGAGCTGGAGGGCGAGGATCCCTTCCGCCGCCCGCTTGCCGGCCTGCTCGTCGATCGTCTCCGACATCAGCGTGCCGTTGATGAAGTGCGACAGCTTCGCCCCCTGGGCGACGATCCGGTAGTCGTTCCAATCCCCCTGCTTGATGCCCTTCTGGAGGTCCTCCTTGGAGCCGATCGACTCCGCGTTCTTGGTGCCGTCGGCGGCGATCGAAACCCGCTGGCCGCGCTCGGCGAGGATCCCGCGCCCGCGCTCCTCGTATTCGATACCCGAGTAGTTCGTCCCCGAATCGATGTCGGCCTGGTAGCCACCGACGACGAAATCGCCGAGATCCTGGCTGCGGTACTGGACGCCGCTGTTGCCGCCCGAGATCCGGTAACGCAGTCGGAGTTCGAAGTCGTCGAGCGTGCCACGCCGCCAAATGAGAAATGTGTTGCCCTTGGTCGGCTTGTCGGCCGTCGTCTGACCGACGATCGCGCCGTCGGCCACCGACCAGAACTCCGGCTTGCCCTCCCAGCCGTCGAGCGAGGCGCCATCGAAGATCGGCACGAAGCCGTCGGCTTCGGCGGCCAGCACGGCCTCATGCGAGCCGGCGATGAGCCCGCCAGCCGCCACAAGCAGGAGGATGGCGGACCATCCGAGAAACGACGACCGTCCGGTCCCTGACGGGACACGAGGAATCGGCGACACGGCGAGCCTCCGCGGAGACATCGCGGGGCGATCGACCACCGACCAGTCCCGCGCGGCCGGAAGTATGACACGGCGCGCGGCCGGCTTGCCAGGACGTCGTCCGACTCGGGGGCGTGGCGGCGGTCGCGGAAGCCGGTCAGCGCCCCCTGGAGCCGGCGAGGCTCGTGGCGTCGAACGACTCCCGGTCGAGGCCCATCATGTCGAGGAAGCGATTGAGCCCCACCACCCGGACGCCGAGCCGTCGTGCCTCGACCAACTGCTTCTCCCGGCGCTTCTCGTCGACCGGACGCCAGCCCGACGCCTTGTCGAGACCGTTGGCGGTGATCCGCGGCAGCCCCCCGTCGACCACCAGCGCCGTGGCCGGCGTCACGCCGTCGGCGACGCGGCCCCCGTAGCGCTCGACCAGTCCGGTGAGCGTGTCGCCATCCTGCGGTGCGTCGCCATCGACCTGTAGAAATCCGACGAACACCGTCTCCAGCGTCTGCCCCGGCACCCACAAGCTGGTGGCGATGCCGTCGCCGGCGAGGATCGGGTTCCGCGACGACTGCGTGCGGATCCGCGCCCGCGCCAGCGAGGGGCTCTCGATGTCGATCACCTCGATGACCGCCTTGCGGGCCCCGAGCGGTGGCTGCGGATCGGCCGGATCGAAGACGTTGAATACCAATCCGCGGCGGAGGGTGGACGTGTCGCCCACGTCGACGAGCGCCGAGCGGTCGAGTTCGTTGACGGCGATCACCCGGCCGTCGAAGCCGTCGATACGATCGTCCTGAGGCGTGGCCGCGAGCACCTGATCCTGAAGGGCGCGATCGGCCACACGGAGATCGGCCAGCACCTCGTTTTGCCGCGCCAGCGACCGCTCCCGGTCGCGCAGTTCCTCGAACACCGTCGTCATCCGCTCCTCGGGCGACTGCGCCTTGAACTTGGCCTGCCGCTCGACGGAGAGGAAGCCACCGGCCTTGGCGATCTCCTCGACCACGAGGTTGAAGCGGTCGGAGGCGGCGTTGGCCTTCTTGACGTCGTCCTGGAGATTCTTGACGAGTTGCTCGTACTCCGCCCGATTGGCGTTGAACTTGCCACGCTCGGCCTCGGCGTCCGCCTGCTGTTTGGCGAGCAGTTGCTCGAGTTCGTTCTGCCGGTTCTGCGAATCGGCCAGCGCCTTGTTCTTGCCCTGCTCCATCGACGCCTTCTCGGCGTTGAGATTCTTGAGCGCCTCATCCTTCGCCTTCACCGCGGCCAGCAGCCAGTCGGAGAGCTTGGTGTACGCCTGGGCGTCGTGATAGTCGCCGTATTTCTTCGCGAACGCCTCGTTTCTTTCGGTCTCGATGTCCGCGACCGCCTTGTCGTCGGGGAAGCCGAGGATCTGCAGGAGCTTCGCCCGGTCATCGATCGCCTTTTGCATGTCGGACCGGGCCTTGGTGGCGTCGGTCTGGGCGGTCTGTGCGGCGGCGGTGGCGTCGGCACCGCGTCGATAGAGCAAATACGACGTGACCGCGAGCACGAACGTGAGCATCACGAACGTGATCAGCGAGATCGTCAGCGACTGCGAGACCGAGGTGCGATTGGCGGACATCTCGAGCGGATCCCCCGTTGCCGTGCGTCCCTGCAGGCCGGTGCCGCCCGCGATGGGAGGCCTGGCCGGTCCGTCGGCCACCGGGGCGGACGGACCACCGCGGGGTCCATCGTCCGCCCCGGCGGGCGACATTTACAGACTGACCGATCGTGACGGCCGTGTCGACCAGGGGGTTGGTGCATGCCGACCGCCCGCGGACCGCGGGGAGTGCGGCGGCACCCGGCGGCGCGGGAATGCACCGACCGGCGGGCCAGGCGCCGGAGCCGCGGCCTACCGCAACCGCGCGACGTACCGGGCGACCGGCTCGTCGAGCGCTTCGGGATCGACGCCGAAGGCGGCGACGAAATCGGCCCGCCGGACGGCCGGCGAGTCTTCACCGAGCGGCATTTTGGCGGCGAGGATCCGCTGGTAGGCGACGAAATCGTCTTTCCGCGTCTGGAGCAGGAAGGCGGTCAGTGCCCACGCGCCCGCGTAGGCATCCAGCGCCGCGTCCGGGTCGCGGAACGGAGCATCGTCGGTGACCAGCGGCCCCAGACGCACCGGCCTGGCGGCGGCCAGGAAGCGTTCGGCGCGCGAGCGGTTCACCCCTCCCAAGCCGCGCCAACCGCGCCCCGCGGAAAGGTCGGGCGTCTCGAAATACGTCGCCACGCCCTCGCTCACCCACAGCGGCACCGGCGCGAGACGGCGGTGGAGACCGGTATTGAACGCCATCTGGTGCGTCGCTTCGTGGACCAGGGTGCTCACCAACCCCGCCGCCGCCGGGCTCGCGAGTACCTCCAGGCCGGCGCGTCCGGCACCGGTCGCGCCACCCCCGGGGCCGTCGCGACCGGTGAGGTCGAAGGTGGTGACACGGTTCGACAGCAGGTTGTAGTAGCCGACCACGCGATCGGCAGCTGCCCCAAGGTCGGCCGCGGCGAACGCCTCGTAGCGCTCCCGATCGGCGAACACCACGACGACCAGCGGGCGCTCCACCCCCGACGGCTCGAGGCCGGCGCGTCGCCAGTAGTTGACGAACGCCTCGTGGAGCCGCTCGAACAGGCTGGCACACCACTGGGCGTAGCCCTTCGACGTGTCGTGACAGACGAGATAGTGCTTCGTGAGGACGTAGTCGAAGCCGGCCGGCAACTCGGCGATCACCCGCCGGGCGAACGCGCGGGGCTCCACCTCCTCCGGCGGCTCGGGCATGTCGGTCCGGTCGCGGATCGCATCGGACTGGAGCAATTCCAACCGCCCATCGGGCGTCTCGACGAGGGCGGCACCGTCGAGGGACTCGACGATGACGCGTCCCTCGACCTCTCGCCGGCCCCCGGAACCCTCCACGGTGAACCGCGCGTGCGCCGCGACCGGCGGAGCGGGCGGATCGGCCACCGCGACGGTCGCCAGGACGGCGAGACACCACAGCCCCCGGCACTTCCCCAGGGCCCCGCGGCCCGCGCGGTCGGGGACGCGTCCGGCGTCGGTTGGACCGGCCACGGCGGCGGCGGGCGGCGACTGGTCTGGCTCCACGGAGTCACCCTCTGTACGGTCCCCGTCACCCTCCCACTCCATCGGCACGATTCTTCCGTCATGACCACTTCGCTGCCAACGGCCGGCGGTCGCCCCCCGGATCGCCGTCGTCGCCCGTCCGGCACGGCGGCGTCGCGCACCGTCGCGGTCCTCCTTGCCGTCGGGATCGTCGGATCGGCTGCCGGCGGATGCTCGGGGGGCCGGTCCTGGAAGCCATCGTGGCCATGGCAGGATCGCGAAAAGGCGGCCCGCCTGGCCGAGCGCTACGGCACCACCGCCAATCAGCGGATCGAGTCGATCGAAAACCAGGCGCGGGAGGCGTCGAAGTCGGGTGCCGATCGCTCGATCGCCTTCACGCAGGATCTCGCCCGCCGCATCCTCGAGGAACATGATCCCCGCGTGCGCGGCGCGATCGTGGGCATCGCCGGCGGATTCGACACGCCCGCGGCCGCCTCGATCTGCCGGGGTGCCCTCCAGGACCCCGACCCGGCCGTGCGGATGCGGGCCTGCGAAGTGTGGCGGACGCGCGGCGGTGCCGATGCGGTCCCACTCCTGGCCGCCCGGTATCGTGCCGACAGCGATCTCGACGTCCGCTTGCGGGCCCTGCGGATGCTCGGCGAGCTCGGCGACGGCGCGGCGATTCCCGTCCTTGCCGAAGCCCTCGAGAATCCCGACCCCGCCGTGCAGTACCGTGCGGTGGCGGCGCTCAAAGAGGTCAGCGGCCGCGACCTCGGCAACGATGTCAACGCCTGGAGGGCCTGGGCCGCCGACCCGGCCGTGAGACCGGCCGACACGTCGCTCGCCGAACGCTTCCGGCAACTCTTCTAGGCCGGGCGATCACCCCCTGGGTCGCACAGGCGGCGACTGCAGATCGTGGCTTCCGCGGCGCACCACCCGCGCTGCCGCCACGCGCTTCGTGATCCCGAGGTTCCACCGAGCCGTTTGGGTGGGGATGGCAATCTGGCGAATGTAGGGGGCGACTCGTCCGCCGCGCAACGATCCGCGCACCGGGCCGGTCGATATCGCCTGCACCCAGGTCCCGCCTCCCGGCCCCGCGCCGGATCCTCCCGAGACAGTCGTGTCGCGCCGCCGCCCGAATCCGCTCCGCCTCGCCCGCACCACGGCCGGCGGCCTGCCGTCCCAGGTGCGCGCCGGCGTCTGGCTCGCCCTCGCGACGGCGTGTTGCGCGGTCGTGGTGACGACCGTCTGGGCCGCGCCGGCCGGCAACCGCCCCGGGAACCGGCGCCTTTTCGAGGCCTTCACCCGCAAACCCGGCGACACGCCCCCACAGCGTTTCATCGCCGCGCCGACGCCGCCGCCACTGATCCCGTCCGACGCCCCGCCCCCACGCACCGCGGTGTCCGGCACGGCCACGGCGGGAATCGCCGCCGGCAGCGGGGCGACCGTGACGTCGCCTCCGCCCGCCGCCTGGCCCGGCACGTGGGACGAACTGACGGGTTACGCCGACGCGCTCGGCAGGGCCGCGCTGCGGATCGGGATGGCCGCCATCGATCCCAACGCATCGGCCGCCATGCCGGTGCGGGTCACCACGGCGGTGCCCGTGGTCACTGGCACGATCGCGGCCAAGCCGGCAGCGCCACCCTTCAATCCCGCCGGCTCGGCGGCACCACCCCCCGATTCACCGCGGATGGCGCGGCTCCGTCAACGGATCGCGCAAACGCTCGCGACCTACCAGCGGCGCCCCCTCAACACCACCGTCCACACGCCGTGGGAAGTGATGCACGGGTTCATCGCCTTCGGCATCCCCACGAAGGTCCGGGTGGGCGGGCCCGCCGGGGATCTGGTCAACGCCATCGGCTGGATGAACATGGGAGGCCGCTGCCGGGGGCAGGTGATGCTCGGCACCGATGGCGACCGGCTGGTGGCGATGCGCGGCGTCGGCGTCCAGGGCCACGCCGCGCAATACCTCGCGATCCTCGCGCAGTGCCGGGTGGCGCTCAACTCGCCGATCACACTCGCGTCACGGACGTTTACCGTTGCCGACCTGGTCGCCGAGGAGCAGCTCTCGTGCCGCACCGGCACCGAGTTGACGTTCGCCCTCATCGGCCTGGCGCACTACCTGCCGAGCGACGCGGCGTGGAAGTCGCGCGACGGGGCCGATTGGTCGCTCGAGCGCCTCGTGGCGGAGGAGATCGAACAGCCGATCCGCGGTGCTCCGTGCGGCGGTACCCACCGGCTGTTCGGCCTCGCCTACGCCTGCCAGCGCCGCCTGCGGGCCACCGGACAGCTCGACGGTCATTATCGCCGCGCCGATCACTTCGTCCGCGACTACCAAGACTTCGCCCTCACCAAACTGCAAAACCGCGACGGCTCCTTCAGCACCGAGTGGTTCAAGTATCCGGCCGACCGCGAGGACGACGTCGACCGCAAGGTGCAGACCACCGGGCACATCCTCGAGTGGCTCGTCGGGTCCCTCGATCAGGAGCGGCTCTACGAGCATCGCGTCCTCGCCGCCGCCGAGTTCCTCTCCGCGGCGCTGCTGCGGGAACCGTCGCGCGACTGGAAGATCGGTCCCCTCGGCCACGCCCTCCATGCCCTGACGATCTACCAGGAGCGCACCTGGGGAGTCGTGCTGCCCGGCGGTATCGCCGCCTACCACGGCAGGATGAAGACGACCGAGGCGACCACCACGACGGCGCGTGACCCGGCCGCCGGCCGGTCGGTGCG